>CANJQE010000030.1 GCA_947476305.1 Legionellaceae bacterium | reverse complement strand
TTTTACCACCTTACTCTCCTGACTTAAATCCTATTGAAAAGGTATGGGCTAATTTTAAGAGAAATCTCAGAAAAGTCATAAAAAAATGTGGTAGTTTTCGTGACGCAATTACTCAGGCCATGAGGAAAACTTTTCCGGACTAGCTATATCTAGGGCAATCTGTAGATCGTCCACTAAGCTGATCACAGTTATGATCTGTGCAGCATTTGTTACATTAAAGAATCGATTTTGATGACTTGTGCTAATTGCCAACCCACTACGTGGACTGGACCTTATAATTGATAAGTCAGTTAAGGATGATTTAATTCTTGCAGTTTTTGTTCATTAGTCACGATTGTTTCCTTATAAATTTATATCTTACTTTGCCACTAATTAGACTATTAAGTTTTAATTATGCATAATGGTTTATAAAAATGAAATAAAATTAAACAGTTAATTTATTGGTGGCGCTTAATTGGGTTAGGCCTTTACAACACTATTCATAGTTAAAGTTAAGAAAACCTCTCGGCGAAGTAGGGTGGACCTTGGACCATAGCCGTCTTTGCGAGCCTTGGCGAAGCAATCCAGATGATCTATCAGTCGGTATATTGCATATTTATGAGTTAAGATCATCACGTACATCTGTTTTGCTTCACTTCGTTCGCGAAGACGAGCGTTTTGCAGAAAAACACTTAACCTGACGGCTATGGGCCTTGTCCAACCATTTCTAAACGGACTGGTTGTGACGATGGACATAAACTTATTTCTCATTTTATTACAGTTCTTGAACTATAGATTCTGGGAAATTGTTCCAATTTGATGTATATTCGCGCAAAGTTTATTAAGGGTACTCTTATGATTCATAGTATGACTGCTTTTGCACGAGCGCAAAAACAGCTGGATGTAGCTCAGCTTTGTTGGGAAATTAGATCGGTTAATCATCGTTACTTGGATGTATCTTTTCGCCTACCTGAATCTTTTCGTTTTTTAGAGCCACAACTTAGAAATGGGCTAAAAGACAAAATTTATCGCGGTAAATTAGAGTGTCAATTAAAATATCAAGATAATAATGCTCAAAATCAGTCTATGCTTATAAATATAGGCATGGTAAATGCATTAGTAGACTTGGGTAACAATTTATCTTCATCGCATCAATTAGCGAATGATTTAAACGTCAGTAAAGTTTTATCTTGGCCTGGTGTTGTCCAAGTAGCTCAATGTGATATGGAAGACTTAGGACAACATGTTCTATCCTTATTTAACGAAGCAATTACTCAATTAGCTCAATTTAGAGCTACTGAAGGTCAGGCTTTAAAAGAACATATAGCGACACGGTTACAAAGCCTAAGTGCAGAAGTAGAGCGTGCTAAGGCAATTGTTAAAACTACCGCTACTGTTGCAAAGGATAAATTATTAACTCGATTACATAGCATTCAGCTGGAAGTTCCAGAAGGACGAGTAGAGCAGGAAATCGCACTTATCTTAAGTCGTCTGGACGTAACTGAAGAGTTGGATCGTTTACACACTCACGTTGTGGAAGTTAATAAAGCACTTAATGGTCCCCATGGTGCAGGAAGAAGATTAGATTTTTTAATGCAGGAATTAAATAGAGAAGCAAATACCTTAAGCTCCAAATCGGATTCTAGTGAATTAACCCAGAGTGCGATTGAAATGAAAGTATTAATCGAACAAATGCGTGAGCAAATACAGAATATTGAGTAAAAGACGATGATAGATAATTATTCAGGAAATTTATATATTGTTGCCGCTCCTTCTGGAGGTGGAAAAACTAGTTTAGTGAGACATTTAGTAACCACACTAAATGCTATTGAGATCTCTATCTCACACACAACTAGGGAAGTAAGACCCGGTGAAACAGACGGAGTAGATTATTTTTTTATCAATGAAGAAGAATTTATGGAAATGGTCAATAAAAGCGCATTCATTGAGCATGCTCGGGTTTTTCACCATTTATACGGTACTTCAGCGGCACAAATTACTGAGCGTTTGCAACAAGGTATTGATATTGTTTTAGATATTGACTGGCAAGGGGCTGAACAAATTAAACATATGTTTCCTGAGGCCGTTAGTATTTTTATTATACCTCCTTCCTTAGCCGAGCTTGAAAAACGACTCATGAATAGGCGTCAGGATAAAGATGAAGTGATCAGTGATAGAATGATTAAAGCCCAGGATGAACTTAGCCATTATCCAGAGTTTGATTATTTAATAGTAAATGATAATTTTGAGCATGCTGCGGTGGAATTAAGGGCGATTGTTATTGCTAATCGTTTGAAAATTGAGCGGCAGATAAATAAACAAGCAAAATTACTTTCATTCTTATTGTCATCGCAGTAAAATGTAATGTTTGAAAGCAAAAATTGAAAGCAGCATCAATGTAAAAAAATACTGTTTTCATCAAGTGGAGAGTGAATTTATGGCACGAGTAACAGTTGAAGATTGTTTAGAAAATGTTGCGAATCGATTTGAATTAGTGATGGTGGCATCGAAACGTGCACGTCAAATTGCAGTTCGTGGAGATCAACCAATGGTTGAATGGGAAAATGATAAACCAACGGTTGTTGCTTTACGTGAGATTGCTGAGGGTTTTATTACGGCTGACATCTTAGATAAAGAGTAAGAGAACATGTGACTTTGCCTGAGAATTTTCCCTCAATATACCTCTTGATAGGCAGGTGATGGTATGAACGTGAGGCAAAGCCTAAAAGCATAGCCAAGCATAAGCCATATTTGAATGACGAGAGGTATTATAGCCATGTTGGACACACGGGAGTACTGCGTGAGCTACTTTAAAGAGCTTGACGATGAGCTGAAATGCTATCTTGAGCCTGCGCAAATAGAGAAATGCTATCAAGCCTACTTGGTTGCTGATAAAGCACATCATGGCCAAATGCGTCGCTCAGGCGAGCCCTACATTACTCATCCCGTTGCTGCTGCCCTAATCCTTGCTCATATGCGTTTGGATTACCAAACCATTATGGCCACCTTACTTCATGATGTGGTCGAAGACACCTCCATTAGTAAAGAAGATCTTCTAAAGCAATTTGGAGAAGAGATTACTGCTTTAGTCGATGGCGTCACTAAATTAACCAAAATAAAATTTGAATCGAAGGCTGAAGCACAAGCGGAAAATTTCCGTAAAATGGTTTTAGCCATGGTTAAAGACATACGTGTGATTATCGTGAAGCTGGCTGATCGATTACATAATATGCGTACTTTAGGGGCTATGCCTCATGCTAAACGTAGACGCATCGCTATTGAAACTCTGGAAATCTATGCTCCTATTGCTAATCGTTTGGGAATGCACGCCATTTATGTAGGTTTGGAAGATTTAGGTTTTCAAGCTTTATACCCCATGCGTTATCGAGCGATTAGATCCGCAGTGGAAAAAGCGCGTGGTAATCGTCGCGAACTTACTAAAACGATTGAGAAAGATTTACAACATGCCTTAGCTCAACTCAAAATTCCCTATGAGCAAGTCTTTGGTCGTCAAAAACATTTATACAGTATTTATCGAAAAATGCGCTTTAAGAAGGCTTCTTTTACAGAAATTACTGATGTTTTTGCTTTTCGGGTCATCACGGAAGACATCGATTCTTGTTACCGTATTTTAGGTGCTTTACATTGTACGTATAAGCCCGTTCCACAACGCTTTAAAGATTATATTGGTATTCCCAAAGCAAACGGTTATCAATCCTTACATACTACTTTATTTGGACCTTTTGGCGTACCTCTAGAGGTACAAATACGTACGCGTGAAATGGATAAAGTGGCAGATAATGGTGTGGCGGCTCATTGGATTTATAAATCTTCTGGTCTTGAGGTGAACGAGGCACAATTGCGCGCTCGTGAATGGGTACAAAGTTTGTTAGAGATGCAACGCAGTACCGGTAATTCTTTAGAATTTATCGAGAATGTGAAAATTGATCTCTTTCCCGATGAAATTTATGTTTTTACGCCGAAAGGCCATATTATGGAATTACCTAAGGGAGCAACACCAGTAGATTTTGCTTACACAGTCCACTCTGGTGTTGGTAATAGTTGTGTTGCCGCTAAAGTAAATCGCCGTTTAGTGCCCTTAAGTATTCCTTTAACTAATGGTCAAACCGTTGAAATTATTACTGCACCAGGCGCTCATCCTAATCCGGCGTGGCTTAATTTTGTAGTGACAGGTAAAGCACGCTCTAATATACGTCATTTTTTGAAAAGCCAGCAACATGCTGAGTCTATTGTTTTAGGTAAACGACTTTTAGAGCAGTCTTTAGCGGAGTTATCGAGTGACTATGCTAAAATACCTCCAGAATCTTTAAATGTTTTACTCACTGATTTGCATTATAAGACCATAGATGATTTGTTATATGCCATAGGCATTGGTAATCAAATGTCCATGGTTATTGCGAAACGATTAGTAGTTGCTCAAGATACAAATGAGCTTAATAAAACTAAAACCCAGCCTTTAGCTATTAAAGGCACCGAAGGGATGGTTATTCATTTTGGTGAATGTTGCCAACCCATACCTGGAGATAATATTGTAGGAAAATTCCAACAAGGACGGGGTATTATTGTTCATTCAAGCGATTGCTACAGTTTAAAAGCCTCCCGTAGTCTTCCAGAGCAATTTGTTGCTCTACGTTGGGATGATCAAGTTCAAGGTGAATATTGGGTTGATATTACTGTAGATGTAGCTAATGAACGAGGGGTTTTGGCTGCTTTAGCCACTGCTATTTCTGAGGCAGGCTCTAACATTGGCAATATTAATGTTGATCCACGAGATGGACGTCATAATGCAGTCACCTTTTCGATTAGTGTGACCGACAGAATTCATTTGGCGCGGGTGATGCGTCGCTTAAGATCTAATACAGTAGTGATGCGTTTATATAGAAAAAAGCAGGGGGATAATTAATGCAAGCAGTACACACCAAACAAGCGCCGGAAGCAATCGGTACTTATAGTCAAGCGATGAAATGTGGTAATACAGTGTATCTTTCTGGGCAAATCCCGCTTGATCCAGTGACGATGCAAATCTGTAGTGATGATATTAAAGAGCAAATAGAGCAAGTAATAAAAAATTTAGCAGCGGTTTGCGAAGCAGCGGGTGGTAATTTAACTCTTATTGCAAAGTTATCTGTTTATCTTACTGATCTAACACATTTTCCATTAATTAATGAGGCAATGAGTCGTCATTTTTCTCAACCTTATCCTGCACGCGCTGCCATTGAAGTTTCGGCACTACCGAAAGGATCTTTGGTTGAAATGGAAGGGATTATGATTTTACCCCATGCTTAATAACCATGAGTGATGAACAATTCGCCCGTACAGGGCGTTTTATGTTTTTATTCGTGTGGATTATTATATTTATCGGCCTTTTTTTGTTTTTTTATTATCAAGGTGATTCCAAAAGTAAGGTCCTCATAGTCAGTCAACATGAATATGTGTTAACAGCGGATGCAAGTGGGAATTATTTTATTCAAGGACGAATTAATGACTATCCTGTTGAGTTTCTTGTCGATACAGGGGCTTCTCTAGTAGCCATTCCTCAACAGATAGCGGATAAATTAAAGATTTCTGGTAGATATCCTATTAGCTTATCTACAGCAAATGGAATTACAACTGGTTCTTTGACCCGATTAGAACAAATTAGTTTTGGGGCATTTACTCTTTATGATATTAAAGCGGTAATTATTCCTAATAGAAATGATGATACGGTATTATTAGGGATGAATGTTTTAAGTCATTTTAATATCACTCAAAGCAAGAAAAAGCTGATATTAAGAGAGCAGAGGGATTGAGTTGTAAAATCCATGGACGATCTGTGGAACGTTGCCTATTTCCTGAGGGATCTAGGAGCTTTAATTAACGATAAATTTAGTATAAATTTTTTTAAATATTGAGAACATGATGAGTATTCTTTCTTTCAATGGGGTAAGTTTAATTGTATCAGGGAACCATTTGTTGGATCAGGCTGATTTACAAATTCAACCACAAGATCGCATTGCACTAGTTGGAAGAAATGGAGCAGGTAAATCAAGTCTCTTAAAACTCTTACAAGGCGATTTAGTCAGTGATCGCGGACAGATTAATAAAATCTCCGGCTTAGTGATCTCTGGTTTAACTCAAGAAGTGCCTATTACTGGAGATGAATCTGTTTACCATGTCTTAGTTAAAAGTCTAGGTGAAATAGGAGTGGCACTTACTCAATTCCATCACCATTCTCAACATGAGGATATGGATAAATTAGCGCGTAGCCAAGAGCGTATGGATGCATTACATGCTTGGGATTTTTTACCCAAAATTGAAACCATGGCAACTCGTTTAGGCATTGATATTAATGAGCAAATGAATAATTTATCAGGTGGCCTGAAACGTCGGGTTTTATTAGGGGCCGCTTTACTCGCCTCTCCTGATCTTTTGCTTTTAGACGAGCCAACTAACCATTTAGATATTGGCGCTATAGAATGGTTAGAGTCTTATTTAAAAAATTTTTCAGGTAGTGTCATGGTAGTAACGCATGATAGAGAGTTTTTAAGCCAGGTAGCGAATCGGATTGTTGAAATTGATAGAGGTAAGCTTCATTTTCATCATTGTGATTATGAAACATATTTAGATAGACGAGAAACGATTCGGTTAAGTGAACAAAAACAAAATGATCTCTTTGATAAAAAACTTGCAGATGAAGAAGTTTGGATTCGTACAGGCGTTAAGGCAAGACGAACTCGTAATGAAGGACGTGTTCGTGCTTTAAAAGCACTCAGAGAAGAATACAAAGCTCGGCGTAATCAATTAGGTAAAGTAAAAAATTTAAATTTGGATGTAAATCGTTCTGGTTTTTCTGTTTTCGAAGCAGAAAAAATTAAATACTCCATTGATGGTAAGCTAATCATTCAGGATTTATCTCTCCTACTAAATCGTGGCGATAAATTAGGCATTATTGGGCCTAATGGCTGCGGTAAAACGACTTTAGTGCGTTTATTATTAGGTGAGTTATCCACTGATTCGGGTACGGTAAAACGAGGTACCTCTTTAAATGTTGCGTATTTTGATCAATTGCGTAGACAATTAATAGAAGATAAAACAGTAATGTATAATGTGGGTGATGGGGCCGATTTTGTCACTATTAATGGAAAGCAAACACACGTAGCCAGTTATTTGCGCGACTTTTTATTTTCTCCTGATCGTTTTAATCAACCTGTTTCTTCCTTATCAGGTGGAGAGCGCAATCGTTTATTACTCGCTAAATTATTTGCTAAGCCAGTGAATTTATTAGTCATGGATGAGCCCACCAATGATTTAGACATTGAAACCCTCGAGCTTCTAGAGCAGATGTTAATGGATTATCCTGGAACTTTAATTTTAATTAGTCATGATAGAGCGTTTATTAATCAAGTAGTTACTAGTGTTCTCGTTTATGAAGGTGAGGGGCGCTTTAATGAATTTGTTGGTGGTTATGATGATTATAAAAACTTTAAAAAGCAGCAAAACGAAAAGATAGAAACTAAAACACCGTCTGTAAAACGTAGTCTTACTAGTACGAAGCTAAATTTCAATGAGCAACGTGAGTTAGCTGAGCTGCCACAAAAAATAGAGGTTTTAGAGAAAAAAATACATGAGTTACAATTAAAAATGACTGAACCAGATTTTTATCAACAAGAAGCCAACCTTATTGCTGAATTTAATCAACAATTAGCGGGTGAAGAACGTATTTTGACTGATTTTTATGCGCGATGGGAAGCTTTAGAGGAACGAAAATGAGCGGAATGTTAGCCATATTTTTGGCTCTATGTGGTACGGCAATCCTGTGTCTTTTTTCACAAGAATTTAACCGAATCCTGAAAAAAATTTTCGCTATTAGAGGTGCTGCATTGGTTCTTCCTATCGCCTTAGGAACGATCTTGGTTTATGCTTTTAATTCTTTGGTGCTAGAGGTCCTTTATTATATTCGTGACAAACTCAATAATATAGTGGTTTTTCTCAATTATATTCTTCCACAACATCAATATACTTCCGATATCGTTTTAATCATTACATTAACTGCGGTAACGCTAATCCCAGTGGGAATTCTCCATTTTTTCTCTTATAGAAACACCCATAAACCCTATGCACATCCTTATTTGGTAAGTACCCTTATTTGGATTATTTCTGCTGTATTGTTAATTTCTTTACCTAGGTTATATAACTCATAGAGGAAGTTATCTGTGACTTAGTGTTAGGCTGATATTTGATGTATACTATTGGCCTTTTATTTTCAGGTTGTATTATGAAAAAGCACGACTTTTATTTTGAATTACCTTCCGAATTAATCGCTCAATATCCTTTAGCCAATAGAAGCGACTCAAGATTACTTTTTTATAATCGCGAACAGAAGAATGAATACGGCCATCATCAATTTCGTGATATTGCCGATTTTTTAAATCCTGGCGATTTATTAGTGATGAATGATACACGAGTCATTCCAGCACGACTCTATGGTCAAAAACGTTCCGGAGGAAAGGTTGAATTACTCGTTGAGCGTATTACGGGGACCAATACTTTTTTAGCCCATATTAAAGCAAGTAAGGCTTTAAAGGCGGGCGGTATTATTCAATTAGATCAAGGCTACCAATTAGAGGTTATAGAGCGTCAGGATGATTTATTTCTTTGCCAGGCTCCAATTGCAGTGCTCGATCTAGTCCAGAGGTTAGGACATATGCCTTTGCCTCCTTATATTACCCGACATGATGAACTGTCTGATAAAGATCGTTATCAAACTGTCTATGCTAAATATGAGGGCTCTGTGGCCGCACCTACTGCAGGACTGCATTTTGATGAGACGGTGCTTACAAAAATAAAAGCAAAAGGCGTGCAAATAGCCTATGTTACTTTGCATGTAGGTGCTGGAACCTTTAGACCAGTGCGTTGTGATGATATTAAAGACCATAAAATGCACAATGAACATTTTACCGTAAGTGCTGATTTATGTGCACAAGTAGAAGCAACAAAAGCTTCCGGTAATCGAGTTATCGCGGTTGGAACTACTGCCTTGCGTAGCCTTGAGAGTGCTGCTGCGGATGGTTTTTTAAAAGCCTGCAGTCGAGATACAAATATTTTTATTTATCCAGGCTATCAATTTAAAGTCTGTGATGGTTTGATGACTAATTTTCATTTACCTGAATCTACCTTGCTTATGTTAGTTTCCGCTTTTATGGGATATCCAGAGGCCATGGCTTTATACCAAGAAGCAATTGCTAAAAAATATCGTTTTTTTAGTTATGGTGATACAAGTTTATTAGTTTAGCTACAGTCTGATAAATGATATTTATATATATCGAGGGGAAGTAAATGTTAGCAACAGCAACAACAACTTGGGTACCTGTGTTAACTTCTGAGGCAGGTTTATGTCTTACTACAAATAATTGGCAAGAGGCTAAGGTTGATACAGCTGTCTATTATTTGGATGCACTGTTGTTAAAGCCTGGTCTTAGTTTATTACAGGATTTACCTAGTCTAGCTTTATACACTAACTGGCCTGGCCACATGATTATTAACGCCAGTCGCCTTAAAGCGAATAAAGAAGGAACCATTACCTTAATATCTCCTTATAATGGAAGTAAACTTTCTTTAGAGTATTCGCAATTAATGGCTTTAATTAAGCATCTAAAACCTCAAATACTTATTTTACCTCCGGATATTTTAAAACATTATCCCCAAATTTTGGATAATTGGAATAAAGAGATTATTCCTTATTTTTCCAGTAATGATTTGCCCTTGAATAATCATTCTTCAAGCTATGGAATTTATTTTCAGATAGAGGCTAATTTTTTAGCAGTTAAAGAAACACTTCAAAAATACAGTCAACATCAAAGATATGTACAAGGAGTATTAAATTTAGAGCAGATAAATGAATTGAGGCTTTTAGGTATTCCGTTGATTGAATCAGAAGTACCAACTCAACTTGGACTAGAGGGGCTAGTCTACGGTAATAAAGAGCTTATTGATTTGAAAGAAGCAGCTCATGCCTTATCGTTTACAAAGCTGAAGACAGATTGTCTTTGTCCTACTTGTTCAGCAGAACTAACAAGAGCCTATCTACATCATTTATTTGCGCATACTCCATTATTATGTCAGCGTTTTTTAATTCAACATAATGCCTTTTATGTACAAAATTTTTTGAATAGAGGCTAAGTATTTAAAGTATTGTTTAAACCGTGCTCAAATTAGGTCCTGCTAAGATGCATAGAAAAAGAAAATAAGTTGAAATTGTTTTGATTCATTTACCTTCTGGCTAATTCCCTATATGATGCACGCTGTTAAGAAAAGACTGCTTTTTTTAGATAGTAATCCTTTGTAAAAAAAGACTTTAGTGCACTAAATATACCCCGATTTGAGGAGATCATATGAGTTTTTTTATTAGTGATGCAATGGCTGCTGCAGCTCCAGCTGCTCAACCTCAAGCAGATAGTTTTTCATTTATAATGATCGCTGCCATTCTCTTTTTAGGTTATTTTATGTTGATTAGACCTCAAAGTAAAAGAGCAAAAGAGCAACGTGCATTGTTAACTAGCTTAAAGAAAGGGGATGAAATCGTTACTACAGGTGGGATTTTAGCCAAAATAGTTAGTTTAGATGAGCAATACATCAAAGTAAGCCTAGCTGAAGGTGTGGAGATTAATTTACAGAAAGGTGCAGTCAGCGCAGTATTGCCAAAAGGCACTTTAAAATCTCTTTAAGGTAGGACAGGACACGGAAAATGCAAAATAAATATCCTTTATGGAAAAATCTATTACTGATAGTTATCGTGGTTGTTGGCTTAATTTATGCCGTACCCAATTTATATACGGAAAATCCCGTAGTACAAATCTCTTCTGATGATTCTGTTGATAGTGATGAGTTAAAAAAGCAGGTAGCAGATGCTCTTATTAAAGCAAAACTGCAATACACATCCATCATTACTCAAGAGCAAGGTATTGAAGTAATCTTTGCGTCAACTGATACTCAGTTATTGGCTCGGGATATCATTAAAAGTAGTTTAGGTAATGATTATACCGTAGCTTTAAATTTAGCCCCTTCTACGCCTCATTGGCTTGAGGTCATCCACGCTGATCCTATGAAGCAGGGTTTAGACTTAAGAGGCGGGGTTCATTTCCTTCTCGAAGTGGATATTGATAGCGTTGTTAACCGTCGCTATGAAGGGGTAATGAAAAATATCGGTCAAGAAATGCGCGAAATTGGTGTGCGCTATTCTGGTATTCGCTATGTTGCTAATAAAGGAGTAGAGCTACGGTTCCGTGATGCCCAATCAATGAATACAGCTTTGCTTGAGCTCAAACAAAAAATTACTGGCATTATGTTTGTTAAATCGACAGCACCTAATTCTCTTTTAGGCTCCCTTGCACCTGATGAACTTAATACGATTAGACAAAATACTATTGAGCAAACCATGAGTATTTTACGTAATCGGGTGAATGAGTTAGGCGTAGGTGAGGCTGTAGTACAACAACAAGGCGCTACTCGTGTAGCGGTTGATTTACCTGGTATACAAGATGCTGCTAGAGCAAAACAAATTCTTGGGGGTACTGCTACCTTACAATTCTATTTAGTAGATCAAGACAGCGACCCTGTAATTGCAAAACAAACGGGGATTGTTCCTGTAAGTGATAAATTATACATGATGGATGAGCGCCCCATCTTACTAAAAAGACAAGTTGTATTAAGCGGTGACTCTATTACTTCGGCTGTATCAAGTTTTGATCAACAAACAGCAACCCCCGCTGTACAAATTCAATTAGGTGGTGGTGGCGAAAGCTTTTTTACTAAAGTGACTCGTGAAAACATTGGTAAACGTATGGCTATTGTTTATGTAGAAACTAAAAATAGCATACAAGTAATAAATGGCGTTGAAAAGCGTGTTACACACAAGGAAGAGCGGGTGATTAGTGCGCCTGTAATTCAAAATGCTTTGGGTAACAACTTCCAAATTACCGGTCTTACTGATAGTAAAGAAGCCAGTAATTTAGCCTTATTACTAAGAGCTGGGGCTTTGCCTGCTGCAATTTACCCTATTGAAGAACGAACTGTTGGGCCTACTTTAGGTAAAGAAAATATTCGTCGTGGTGTGATTTCTTTAGAAGTAGGCATGGGATTAATTTTAATATTAATGCTGGTTTATTATCGCGTATTCGGTGTGATAGCAAATTTTGCTTTATTACTTAACTTGATTCTCCTTGTTGCCTTGCTATCAATTATTGATGCAACACTTACTTTACCAGGTATCGCAGGAATTGTATTAACGGTAGGGATGGCTGTGGATGCGAACGTGCTCATCTATGAACGTATTCGAGAGGAGCTACGCCACGGATTGTCACCACAAGCAGCAATTCATGCTGGATATGAGCGTGCTTTTGCCACCATCCTAGATGCAAATGTGACGACTTTTATTGTGGCTGTTATTTTATTTGCTGTAGGTACAGGGCCAGTACGAGGTTTTGCGGTGACCTTATCTTTAGGGTTATTAACTTCAATGTTAACTGCTATTACGTACACTAGAGCCGTTGTGAATTGCTGTTACGGAAGTCGTAACGTCAAAAAGTTATCTATAGGTATTTAAGCGAGGCTGAGATGGAATTTTTTAATCCAAATTCAAAAATAGACTTTATGGGAGCCCGTCGTTGGACGGCCTTGTTTTCTTTATTGATTTTTGTTGTTTCAATAGGGGCTTTAGCCATCCATGGATTAAAATGGGGTCTTGATTTTACAGGAGGTACTCAAATTGAGGTCTCTTATACTAATGCGGCTGATCTTAATTTAATTAGAGAAAATTTAAGTAAGATTGGTTTTAAAGAGGCACAAGTTGTAAGTTACGGTACTTCCAAAGACGTGCTCATTAGTATATCCCCTCATGAGGGGATAGATCAATCTCGCTTAGTGGAGCAAGTAATGTCTGTTTTGCCTGGCGCAGCGAAACAGCGAGTCGATTTCGTTGGACCACAAGTAGGACAAGAACTTGCTACAAAAGGGGCTTTAGCCATTGTAGTCGCTTTATTAGCAACGATGATCTACATTGCCATGCGCTTTGAATATCGCTTGGCCTTTAGTGCTGCTGTGGCCTTGGTGCACGATCCTGTATTGATTTTAGGCATTTTTGCTTTGTTTGGTATTGAGTTTGATCTGAAGGCTTTAGCCGGTCTTTTAGCTGTAATTGGTTATTCATTAAACGATACCATTGTGGTGTTTGATAGAGTACGCGAAAATTTTGTGAAAATTCGTCGTAGTACTCCTATTGAAATTATGAATATATCCATTAACCAAACTTTATCTCGCACCATCATGACATCCATGCTGACCTTATTCGTAGTGGTTGCCTTGTTTGTTTATGGTGGAGAAACCATTCATGGTTTCTCTTTAGCCTTGATTATCGGTATTGTTATTGGTACTTATTCTTCTATTTATGTAGCTGGTGCTTTAGCGGTGGCTTTAGGTTTGGATAGAAAGGATTTTTTACCGGGTCAAAGGAAAGAGCTAGACGAGCGCCCCTAGGAATGGCATCTTTGGCTGATCTTGAACGAAAATGGGCGCTCAGCAATGCTCACATACTAATGTATGCTGCGCTTGCTGAGCGCCCATTTTCGTTCAATCTCGACTCAAAGCTGGCATTCCTCGCTGATCTGGGTTTTTCTAATCTTGCATGAAAGACTTGTTGCGGTGTTGAGACGAAATAAAAGAAAACCAAGCGTAGGCTGGGCTGTAAAGCCCAGCAAATATCGTGAATAACTAATACTAAGTGAATTGAAGTTGGCGCCATGCTTCAAAGAGAATAATCGCTACGGCATTGGATAAATTAAGACTCCGACTATTTTCTACCATAGGAATACGAATAGCGGTGTATTTTTTTCTGATATCCTCTGGCAAACCGCGGGTTTCAGGACCAAATAATAAAATATCATCCGTACGATAAGCAATATCGCTATAATTCTGTTCGGTTTTGGTAGTGCAACAGAAAATCCTGCGATGAGCATTTTGTTCGATAAACACATCCCAATTATCATAATGCAAAATAGCGGCCCATTCGTGATAATCCAATCCGGCACGACGCATTCGCTTATCATCCAGAGAAAACCCTAAAGGATGGATTAAATGCAATTGAGTGCCACTATTGGCACATAAACGAATGATATTACCTGTATTGGGCGGTATTTCTGGTTGGTAAAGTGCAATATGTAGCATAATATCTCGTTAAGTCTAATGTACTGAATCTAAAGATTGTTTCAGACTTTGATAATCAATAGCTTGACTAACATCTGAAGCAACATCTCGGTAGCATAGCTTATGATTTCGATCCAGCAGGAGAACTGCTCTTGCTAGTACGCCAGCCAATGGACCATCAATGATGGTTAAACCATAAGCTTTACCGAAGGCACGTTGACGAAAATCAGAGAGCATTTGTACATGAGAAAAATCAAAACTAGCGCAATGACGTTTTAATGCAAAAGGGGTGTCAATGGATATGCATAGTACAACAACATCCTTATAATCAGCTGTTTGTTGATTAAAATGCATGACTGAAGAGGCGCAAACTTTGGTGTCAATGCTAGGAAAGACATTAAGAATAACATTCTTCCCCGCATAATCACTTAGCGAGACTTGTTGTAAATTTTCATTAGTAAGATCAAAGTTAGGAGCTTGTTGCCCTAGATCGGGTAGTTCACCACAGGTATGGGTAATGTGACCAGAAAATATCAGTTCCATTGTTTTTATTACCTTATCAGTATAGATTTATAATATTGATTATTTATCTCAATCCAAATGCTGGAAATTATAAGTGCGCTTCTAGGATTATATGGAGGATAACAACTTGAAACAAGCTTTACTGCTTGCAATTAGCTTAGCTAAAGAGCGCCACCAACTGAAAGCATTAAGACCTGGTTATCCTCAAAAGCTGGCTGATGTAAATGATAAATTACGTGAACCTTTGTACCGACTTATCTCCTTTATGGCAACTATCCAGGAAGCGAATAGCGATCTTGAAGCGTTTAATTTATTAACTGATAGATTAACTGACAGAGAAGCTGATTGGTCTGATTATGCCTTTAATAGCTATTTGATTGATGCATTAAAGGCTATTAGTCGCCAAAGCAAATCACCCATAGCACCTATAGATTGGAATTGCTTTACCCCATCTGCAGTTAAATTATTTGAAGGAGTGGTATATCGCGGAACATCTAGTGCTCCGGAAAAAGTCTTTGCGCGTGGTTTTGTTGATTATAATGCTTCTACAGATATCGCAGAATATATAAAGCCTAGAAATGTTAATGTCGGTGTATCAACATCACGTAGTTTTCATTTGGCAGAAAGTTACACACATGCAGCTTCACGACAGCAAGGACGTCGTTTTGTCTATACGGTATTATATAGAGGAGTCGGCTCAGTTGATATTATAGAAACAGCAAAAGCACGCGGAATTAAAGTAAACAGCTTAACCAATTCACAACTCACGAGAGCACTAGAAAAAGATGAGATCAACATTATTGAGCGTATAGCATCAGAACATATATACTGTGCTACCGAATTCCTGCCAGACGGTCGGCAAGTAACAACATATAATCCTCAATTTAATGCTCACTTCGTGAGTGATAATGCTAATTTTGCAGCAGAAACTCTTAAACGAACATTCATCCAAAAATTGTATGAATTTTTTGCCAATGTAATCAGCTTTTTTAAAGTATTTAAGTGGGTATTAATGAATCAAGAAAAGGTAAAATTGTATGGTCAGGACTACCGGAAACAAGAAATTCAGGGAAATCCATTAATGCAAGAAGCCGAAGACTTATATGTTCGTATTAATGATTCGAAAAATAGTTATGATCTTGTCACTGCCCATTTACAAGCCACTAAAGGAACATATTCTATTATTGATCCAGAACCTGCAGATGCAGCTCAGATCGATAGTTCCTTATTACCTCAAAAAAAATCAGCTCAATCATTAAATCCTACTCTTGAATTAAATGAAACTGCTTTCAAACTAAGTGAGGAAGTAGATTTAGAATTTACAGCAAAGAGTCCAAGCGCTTTTTCATGAACTTATGACAAGTATGTTTGATTTGTTCCCATCAGTCATACAAGTTTAGCGAAAGCTCACCATCAAACAAATCCAAATTCTTAGTGATGATAAAGAACTACTCCCGTAGTCCAGTCAATATTTTGTTGTGGAGGTAGGTAATTAACCGATTGCTCTGGATATAAACCATAGCCATCAACCATTAAAGCATAATAATAGGCTGAAAAAAGACAATATTGATAGAGGTAATCATCATTCGGAAATTGATTATTTAAATCGTCCCATTGTTGATGACAAATTTGGCTATCGGCTTGTTGAATTAAATCCTGATTCGTTAATTGAGCGTGTTCAAAATGAAATAATTGACTGTCAGCAAGATTAGCAATGCCACCGATACTATACCAAGAATCTACAGGATTGGCTGCTAACAAAGGTTGGATTAGTTGATTGACTCCATGCACTTGATTCATCAATGCAGAAACCTCTTGTTCACAAGATAGCGCATTTCCTAAGCCTTCTGCTCCATCGGGAAGAGGATAGTTATTAGCAAAACAAGACGCTGAGTTAAGAAACTGATGGGACATTTCCGTTTGGCCTAAACCTAAAAAGCTGTGTACATAAAGATTATATTGTTGGCCATACAGTTCTATTTTAATTTGTGATTTATCATTAATGCCAGGAGTTTCCGCAATAGGAAATACGATTTGTACCGAGGCACCGCCCATGTCCATTACCCCAATAGATTGATTATTAGGCGCGTTAAAAGTCCCTAGATGATAATTCACTGAGAGCCAGTCATATAAGCCTTCTTCATTGCCTGTAATGGTTTTTGCTTCTTTCAATTGCCACTCAGGATGTTGGATGAACCAATTCTTTAATTCATCATAATATTTCTTTTGTTTGCTTTGCGGTAAAAGACGCATTCCTGCTGTAGCATAAAAATAAATGGGAATTTTTTTGGTAGGGGCATCAGCTAAGAGGATGGTTAGATAGGAGTCAATTGTATTGCTATTGGCTTCGATACTGGCAAAACCTGGTTTAATTTTTTTATTCCATAATTCTTTAATATGAATAGGAGAATTGCTTTCATCCATCTCATAAGTATAAACATGAAGCCTAGAGCCTGTGCTTCCTGCATCGACAACCGCGATACAGTCTTGTTGTTCACAAAGATTATCTTGTGCAAAAACATTGCTTGTAATGATTAAAAAACCGAAGACTACGGACCAAAAGCGAATCATATACAGCCCCTATATAAGCTGGCTGTATGATACATTCTGTATAATTTATTGTCAATCCATTTCTTGTTATTATCTATGTAAAAAGAGCTGCAAAATTTGCTCAATAATTTACTTATCAGTTTAAAAATAGTAAAGTATGTGGGGTGCCTGCCAAATAAACCAATTTTAGGTCTTAATTATGAAGTCTTTAGAACAACGCGGTTCTTTATATGCCATCTCATCGGGTTTTCTTTATGGCTTTATTGGCTATTTTGGCTTAAGCGCCATCAATAATCATCTTTCAACAAGTACCATGCTTTTTTGGCGATTTCTTATTTCCAGTATTTTGATTGCCCTTATTATTATTCCTCAATTCAAAACGGTGCAGCAAGAAGGGAAGCAAATGCTGATTGCTTTTGCGGCTGGGGTATTTTATTACGGCGTCTCTACTTTGCTCTATTTCTATGCTTCTTTGTATATTGGCTCAGGGCTTTCAATGGTGATATTTTTTACTTATCCTGTACTCATCATGGTATTAAATTACTTTTTTTATGGTCAATTGATCCCCAAAGTTTATTATCTCGCTATCTTAATTATTTTATTAGGCATGTTGCTCATGATTGATATGCATCAAGTGGGTTTTGATATCATGGGTATTGGCTTAGGTTTAGCCTCTGCATTTTTTTATGCCTGCTATATTATTTCGAGTAAAAATAATAGCATGTCGCCTAATTTATCCACTTTGATGGTCTGTTTGGGCTGTATGGTCACAACCTTTATCGTGTCTTATTTTGATCATAGTTTTACTATTCCTGAAAATATGGATACCTGGCTTAATTTATTAGGGATCGGTGTCGTCGCTACGGTTATTCCCATTTTATTAATGTTGCATAGTTTAAAATATATTAGTTCGGAAAAAGCTTCTATTTTATCAGTTTTAGAACCGGTATTTGTAGTTATTTTTGGTGTAGTCCTGTTAGGTGAAACCTTAGAACCTTGGCATGCTTTAGGCATAGTATTGGTCTTGGTAGGGGCTTTAATCACTCTATTCAGTCATAAAATCAATTTACATTATGTTAAACAATGGTTTTACCGAACTAAAGTAGGTTCTAGTTCATAATTAACCAATTGTATATCGCTTCATGATTTTTTTGATCCAGTAAAGCTGGTGCATGTCCTGCATTTTCTATTTCATAGACTTCGATGTAGGGATGAGTGCGGCGCATGTTTAAAATGATTTCAGGAGTTAAGAGATCGGAGCGTTGCCCATGAATGACTAAAACGGGACAACGGATTTGTTTCCATATTGCCCATAGATCAACATCATAAAAAATCCCTTCCAGGGCTTTACGAGGATGATGAATAAATTCATTTAGCCATTTACTGCTTGATTTAGTATTTCTAATACCGGGATCTACTTTTAAGGTATAAAGATTAGGCGCTCTTTGTTTAATACTGTGTTCAGTAAAATGATCCCATTGTTCTTCGCTAAGATCCCCAAAATCAGCATAATGGATTTTGCAATAAACTTTAGCTTCTTCAATAGTTTTAAAGACAGGATCTTTACCTGCATATTTTGCTAAACGTTTTAAGCCCTTAAGAGGTATTTGTGGGCCTATATCATTGATGACTAATTTACGAATAGGAGTATTAGGCAGAGCCGCTAACATCATGCCAATAATGCCACCCATCGATGTACCTATCCAATCAATATGATGCGTATTAGCTCGTGCGATAAGCGTATTCATATCAGATACATATTGAGGGAAGTTATAATTAGAAGGATGCTTAAACCAAGAGCTTTCTCCGCGGCCTACCACATCAGGACAGACAACATAACGTCCTTTATTACTTAAATACATGGCGAGTTCATCAAAATCCCGACCATTACGAGTTAATCCATGCGCACAAACAATTGAGGGAAATTGATCAGACCAATTTCCCCATTCTGTATAGGCTACTTCATGAAATCCTTCTGGTGAGATACCAAGATAGTAATTTTTTTTCATCTATGATTAGTACCAATTTCCAATACTGTCTGCACCACAACAGCCATTAGAGTTAGTATTACAACAGGTAGTCCCACAACTACTAAGAAAAGTAGAGGCTGCGATAACAACTAAGACCAGCATTATTTTTTTCATTATTCGTCGTCCTTGTCTTGTTATGTATTTTAAATATACGTCATGAATTTAAAATTATCCAACTAAGAGGCAAAAGAATCTTCCACATTAATCGATAACCATTGTAATTTCCAAAGCTCAAAAAGAAATAATTGATTTGTCGAATTACTTAGAAAAGGACTTAGGCCTTCCAAAGAAATAAAACGCGTATTAGCGATTAAAGAGATTAACTCAGCGGAGATCTCCCTTGTATCCCATTCACAACCATTAATATACAAATGATCTGGGTCTGTATAAATAAAACGACAACAGGCATCGCGCACTAGGCCTAGACCATCTTCCAATTCTTCTAAAAACTGGGCTAAATCTACTTCCTCATCCTCATAGGGTATGGGAAGTTGTTGTTCCGCTTGTTGATCAAGACGAGTAGCAA
Organism: Legionellaceae bacterium; assembly: GCA_947476305.1. Taxonomy (GTDB): domain Bacteria; phylum Pseudomonadota; class Gammaproteobacteria; order Legionellales; family Legionellaceae; genus Legionella. Next base: position 2,209 of record CANJQE010000030.1, on the reverse strand, counting down.
AGCAGGCGAACCAGGATTTCATAAGTTCTTCGTTATTAATTAATTCTTGCAATAATTTCTGTGCCTGTTGCAAAGCAGAAGAACTAAGTTCAGAGGTGTTTTTAAGCGTAGACCAGTCGGGATCTTGATAAAGCGTTTTAAATGATTCTTTTTCAGAAATATAATCTCCTAAACTATCTAATAGTTCTTGTCCCGTATAACTTCGGTAACCAAAAGAATAGGTCATACAGTCTTCTGATAAGGCAATCCCATAATGGCCAATATGAGGAGGAAGATAGAGCATATCGCCTTCCTCTAAGATAAATTTTTGCTCAGTATTGAATTCACGCATAATCCGTAATTCCAGTTCGGGAATATAGTTTTCTGGTTTACATCCTTGAGACGTCAAAGACCATTCACGACGCCCTAAAGCTTGGTAGAGAAATACATCATAATTATCATAATGAGGTCCTACACTCCCGTATTGGCTGGCATAGCTTATCATTACATCATCAACGCGCCATTGCGGGATAAAATTAAAATGATCTAGTAATTCATAGACTTCAGGAATGATTCTATCGACGCCTTGTACTAACAAAGTCCAATGGGTTTTTGGTAAGCTGCTAAAAGTTTTTTCAGAAAAAGGGCCTTGCGTTAAATGCCAGGCTATCGTTTCCTTCGGCGTTTCTTTAACAATACGACTTTCTATTTCCTCTTCAAGCGCAAGACCCGCTAATTCATCAGGCGATAGAGGATTAATAAAATTAGGTAATGCATTACGGATAACGAGCGGTTTTTTTTGCCAATATTCACTAAGAAAGGTTTCTAAACTAAGGTCTTTAAAATGTAGCATTTGATTTGCAACTTAAGAAAAGGCCTATTGAACCATGTTGATACTTGAATAGGCAAGAGGACTTAGGAAAAATGCCAAATCTCTTCGTTAAAAGAAATTTTTAATTAGGTCATTTAGTCTATCTAAACTCCCTCATTAAAAATTTCTTTTGCCTCAATCTTGGGCGTTTTTCCCTATAGTCGTCACGCTAAGAGTTTTTCTGAGAAGCCCTCGTCGTTACGAACGAAGTGAAGCAATCCAAACCTAGTTTGTGTGATGCTCTTAACCTATACCGACTGATAGATCGTCTGCTTCTCCACGGCTCGCAATGACGGCTTTAATTTCATAGCCTGATGACTATGGGGTTTTTTCTAAGTCCAGTCTTATTCTCCTTGGGTATTTATTTCTAATGCTTCTAAAAAACGTGAGACCATATTATATCCTGCAATTAAGGCTGTTAGTTCAACGATTTGCTGCTCATTAAACCATTTTTTTAGTTCTGTATAGATAGGTTCTGGTACTTGAATTAAACGAGTTACCGCATCAGTATAAGCGAGTGCGGATTGTTCTTCTGGGCTAAATTGGTCAGAAGATTCCCACGCCTTTAGGCTATTAATTTTTTCGGCAGAAACACCTTCTTTAACTGCTTCGGGTTCATGTTGAATAAACTCATAGGGTGCTTTATTTATTAAAGCGATTCTTAAAATAACTAGTTCACGTAAAGAACCAGAAAAACTTAAATTTTGTCGTAATTGACTAAACAAGGCATTCCAGCCTTTTGTGACTGACTCACTATGCAATAATGCCTTATCTAAATTAAGTAGACGGCCATTAGGTCGTCTATTTTTTATAGTAGCTAATAAGTCCGTAGATATTTGTGTTGTTTTTTCATTTAAGTAAGTAATTCGAGCCATTTTTATCCTCGTCAAGATCGGTATTTAATTAGTACCATTTTTTTTTAAATAGTTTCATCACTAGCTAGTAGAGTTCATTTTTTTCAATTATCATCCAATGCGCAAAAAAATAATTCATATGCTAGGGCACAAATATGTCAATCAAAACCGTACGGCACCGTTTATTGTATTTTAAAGATGTCTTTCAAGGCACTGTATATACTGCTTTATCCAATTCTCGTTGGCTAAGTGCGTTAACGCCGGTATTGGCTTTAATGGTAAGACCACTTCTAGGGATTACTTTAAGTACGCTTGCTCTTCTTCAAACCTGGTCTTTTTTTCATACTACTCATAAAAATATATACCCAATCAACTTGAAGGCACTGGCTTTATGGTCTGAAAGTCATCGTTAATCCGTCCTTTAAGGGAGTGAGCAATTTTAGATATTGTTGTTTCAAAAAACTCTGATATTGCATCACGAAATTCCTTCGCTGAAGCAAAAAAT
>CANJQE010000029.1 GCA_947476305.1 Legionellaceae bacterium | reverse complement strand
TTGATCCCCCTTCGGGCCTCAAAATCTACGCTCCCCAATGACTGACGCCTTTTCGTATGGCCTTATATTTTTCCTGCGGAAAAACATCCGGCCCTAAGGCTACCAGGGACTACTCGCCCGCGCCTTCGGCTCTCCATGGCTCGCAGCGTAGGAAGTAATTTGTGATTGAACGGAGCTAATTTGAATTTGCAAAACTTGGAGTTTACTTTGTAAAGGAATTAATGCTTGATTATGCTCGGTCCTTAATTGGCTCTGGTTCTGTCTTTGTCCTCGCAAGGTCTGGGCTTCAGATTGCCAAGCTTGGATATTCGCAGCATTATAGATGGTAGGCATAGTCACTCCATTTTATTTGATGGCGCAATTATACTTTAAGTCCAAATGTTGTGCAATATATATATTTTAAAGGCATTAGTTGTCCGGCTTATTTTTTATACTTAAAGCCAGTTCGTATAATTCATTTTTATTACCTTGGGTTAATTTACAAGCTAGAGTTACTGCTTGTTTTAAGGGAAGCTCTTCTAATAACAGGGATAAAATTTTTTCTTTCTCATCGACCTGGTTGGGCATTAAACGAGGAGAAATTATTAAAACAAACTCTCCTTTGCTGTGCGCCGATTCACTTAATAACCATTCTTTGACTACTTTTGGTGTTCCTGAAATAAAACGCTCAAAGGCTTTGGTTAATTCCTTAGCTAAAACTAATTCACAGTCTTCTCCATAACAAAGAGCAACATCGTCAATACATTCTAAAATGCGATGAGTAGATTCATAAAAAATAAGCGTATAGGGTTCGTTTTTTACTTCATTTAATTTGTTTTGTCTGGCTTGTTGTTTGGCAGGCAAAAAACCGAGAAAGAGAAAGGAGTCACAGGGTACACCTGCAGCGCTAAGCGCGGTAATTACAGCACAGGCACCGGGGATTGGCACTACAGGAATATTATTTTGGCGCGCTAATTTAACCAAAGGAAAACCAGGATCGCTAATTAAAGGGGTGCCTGCATCGCTAATTAAAGCGATCGATTGCCCATTAGTTAATAGTTCAATAATATGTATGCTTTTATCACTTTCATTATGAGCATGAAAGGCGCGTAGCTGATTTTTTATTCCTAAGGCCTTCAATAAAGGTAAGGAGTGTCGTGTATCTTCAGCAAGAATTAAATCCACAGATTCCAGAACTTTTATTGCGCGTAGCGTGATGTCCTCCTGATTACCTATCGGAGTTGCTACTATATAGAGTGTTCCTGTTGCTCCAGATTCAGTCATGGTTTATCCTCTTGCCTTAATATGTATCGGGCTATTACTATGGTTAAAAATATACACAAAGTTTGCCTTTTAGGGGGTGCTGTTCTACTTTTTTGCTGCCAATCCCTTCAAGTTGTCTGTGCCGAGCCTGTTATTAATGAGCCCAGCTCTGTGAATGAGGTACTAAGCCCTTATAATTTATCTGCGGCAGATTATCTTGCCAATGCAGAAAAACAGCAAGGAAGTGAGCAACAAAGCCTCTTATTATTAGCCGCAGGACGTCTTATTTCTGAAAATCTCTGGCAGCAAGGCCTGGCCATCTTAACACAGACTTCCCATTTAACCCCTGCTCAGCATGATGAAAAACAATTATTGCTCGCTAAAGTAGACTTAATAGGCGACCAGCCAGAATCCGCCTTCAAAAAACTACAGGCGGTGCAGAAAGCCGAATTCCTCACTCTTTATCAGCAGATTCAGTACCATGAATTATTGGCTCAAAGCCATCGCTTAACGAGCAAAAGCCCGCAAGCGCTAGCGGAACGAATTAAGCTGGAAACCTTGCTTTCTGATGAGGGTGAATTAGCAAATAATCGACGTGCTTTATGGCTTATTTTAATGAATATGCCCTCTCATGAAATACAGGCGATGTTGTCTGAGGCAGCGGAGCAGTCAGAATTACAAGGCTGGCTGCAATTAGCAAGTATTTCCTATCACTACCGTAGTAATTCTAAAGCGTTATTAGCCGCCTTAGATGAGTGGCAATCACGTTTTAATGAGCACCCTGCTAATTATTTTTTACCTAATCCTTTAGATAGCATTACGAACAAGCTGGTTTTTTCTCCTAAAAAAATAGCGCTTTTACTGCCATTAACAGGGCCTTTTTCTGGACCTGGCAATGCAGTATATGATGGCTTTATTGCGGCTAATAAAAAAGATAAAAAAGAGAAGCAAATTATTGCTTATGACACCAACAAGGACACTAGTACTCATCTTTATGAACAAGCCATTAATGAGGGGGCAGAATATATTGTAGGTCCACTCACTAAGGGAGAGGTTGCTACGGTGGCTGCTTTGTGGCATCCAGTCCCCACTTTATTATTAAATGATACAGAAAACATCCAGGCTAATTCCTATTCCTTTGGTTTATCACCGAGCAATGAGGCGGCAGAGGTAGCACTTAAAGCTAGTTCTAAGGGCTATAAACGGGCCTTAGTTTTCGCGCCTAATAACAAATGGGGCGATGAAGTAGTTCGTTCATTTAGTAAGCAATGGCAGCAGGAGGGAGGAAAAATTGTCGATATAATGGCTTATAATGTGGATCACAAAGAAAAGGAAGATTTTAATAAAAAAATCCGAAATTTTCTACACATTAGCGACAGTGAGACGCGTGAAAAGCAAGTAAAAGAGATCTTAGGGCAAAATGTTCAAGTGATGCCAAGTCGTAGACAAGATTTCGACATGATATTTTTATTGGCTTATCCTACAAAAGCACGTCAAATTATGCCGGCTTTAAAATATTATTATACGGGTGATGTTCCTGTATATGCTACTTCAAGCGTCTACGGTGGTCATGCTAATGTATTAAAGGATAAGGATCTAGAAGGGGTAATTTTTTGTGATATCCCTTGGGTCTTTTCTCATCAAATGCATGCTAAAAATTGGCCTGAGCAGTTTAATAGTTATAATCGGCTTTATGCTTTGGGCATGGATAGTTATGCTTTAACAGCACAATTAAATCAATTACTATTATTTCCAGCACAGGGCTCGAATAAAACCAATGGCAGTTTATACTTAAAAGCTAATCAGCAAGTAGCCCGAGTTTTAGAATGGGGGCAGTTTAAGGAAGGTTTAGCTCTCTCCCTGGGAAAGACAGTTTAGAGTATTATAAGTGCTCTCTTTATTAAAGGATTAATAGATGACCCAAAAACTAGGACAGCAGGCAGAGCAACGAGCCTTAGAATATTTAACAGATCAAGGACTTAAATTAATAACCCGTAATTATCATTGTCGCATGGGTGAAATTGATTTAGTAATGAATGATCCAGAGTATTTGGTTTTTATTGAAGTGCGCTCTCGGATAAATAATGATTTTGGTGGGGGGCTAGCGAGTATTACCTATGCAAAAAGACAGAAAATTATAAAAACCACCTCGCATTATTTATTAACTCATAAAATACGCGAGCAACAACCTATACGTTTTGATGTGGTAAGTATTGATGGTCAGTGTGGTGAATTAACCTGGTTAAAGGATGCATTTAATACAGATTATTAAGAACGTCTTTAATGCGAGAAAGAGGTGTTTTTGATTAGAGGATAGCTGCAGTATGTGGCGCGTAGAGACTTACGAGAATGAGCATTTATTAAAGGTAAAAACATGGTAGCAATGGAAGAGCGTGTAAGGCATTTATTTGGCCTACAAATAGAAACAAAAATGGCCATGGCCGATGCTTTATCTGATTCCATCGCCAAAGCAGGTCAACGTCTAGTTAATTGTTTGTTAAGTGATGGCAAGATTTTGCTTTGTGGTAATGGGGGGTCGAGTGCAAATTGTTTGCATTTTTCGAGTGCGATGTTCAACCATTTTGAGGTGGAGCGCCCTTCTTTACCGGTATTTAATCTAAGCGCAGATCCTATTTGCATGAGTTCTTTTGCTAATGAGCATCATTACTCCCAGGTTTTTGCAAGGCAAATACAAGCCCTAGGCCAGGAGCGAGATGTATTATTGCTATTAACTACCTCAGGAAATTCTGATAGTTTATTGCAAGCATTGCAGGCAGCAAATGAACGCGGCATGGATACGATTGCTTTAAGTGGACGTGATGGGGGCGTACTCGCGAATCATCTAGGACCCGAGGACATTGAATTACGCGTTACTTCGGATAATGCATCACGAATTAGAGAGCTGCATCTGTTCATCTTACATTGCTTTTGTGATTTAATTGATCAGTCTTTATTTAGTCAAGTTTTAGGATAAAAAAATGAGCTTTTTTTCTAGGTTTAAGTCGATATTAATTTTGCTAATTGCAGCTTGCTTAACAAGCTGTGTTGCTGCCGTTGTTGCCGGAGCTGCTGCCGGTTTGGTTTATGATAAGCGTAGTGTCAGTACCATGGAGGCAGATGCGCGTATATTTCATGTAATTCATACAGCCATTGTGAGCGATCCCCAATTTAAAGACTCTCGAATTTTAGTGACAAGTTTTAACCGTATAGTGCTATTAGTAGGGCAAACTTCTTCTGCCTCTTTACGGATAGTTGCTGAGAGGATAGCCCGCACTGCCCCTGGCGTAGGTCGTGTTTATGATGAAGTGTCACTAGGTGACCCTATTCCCTTAGCACAGCGTACTAAAGACAGCTGGATCACAGGCCAAGTAAGAAGCAGTATGCTGACTAAAAAGGGTCTTGAATCAGGTTCCATACGAATTGTTACTGAAAATGGCGTGGTTTATTTGATGGGTATTGCCACTCCAGAACAGGCTAATTTAGCCGTAGATGTTGCACGACGTATTAATGGCGTGGTGAAGGTAGTGAAAATTTTCCAATACATACGTTAATATGTTAAAACAAGGACGTTTATTAGTTATTCTGATTCTATTAACTGGCATTTTATGCGGTTGTTTGAGTAATTTATGGACCGGAGCTAATTTAGTTTACGATAGACATGATGTGTATAAAAAACTAAATGACTATCATTTGTTAGTGGATATAAATAATTCTTTATATGCTGATAAATTATTAAAATGTGAGATCTGCGTACTTGATGTAGCTATTTTTAATGGCGATGTTCTAGTCGCAGGCCATTTACCTTCCGCCAAACTTATCAATGAAACACGCCGTCGTTTATTTCGGGTAAGAGGCTACAGGCATTTATTTATTGAACTCAGAGTAAGTTCATCCAACTCAAATGGCCTACAAGATGCCTGGATAACCACTAAAATCCGTAGTCAAATTTTTGCGGATGATTCTATAGATCCCAATGCATTCAAAATTGTTACTTCTGATCAAGTGGTTTATTTAATGGGTGATGTTAAAGTGGACGAGGCGGATAAGGTTATTAAAATGGCTCGTTACACTGCGGGCGTAACGCGCGTTGTTAAATTGTTAAAATATTTTACTTATCAGTCAGGGGAAAGTGGCCCGATAAAAATCAGGCCATCTGGTCCGCGTCCAAGCCAGGAAGTTGCTAACCTGGAAGTATAAATATACTCTATCAATGGATGCGTCCTTTATCCAGTCGTTTACGCGTTTTTCTTAACTTAAATTCTCTTATCGTGCCTGTCGAGCCATCAAAAAGCGATTCTTCTTCTATTTTTTCAATTGGATTGGCGGGATGGGAGCGATAATGGTGCCGATAGGTATGATGATTCTTGTTATGTTTATGCTCTAATCCGTCATTATAACGATGGAGCATTTTTTCGCGCAGGCTGGCTGCGGTACGTTGTATTCTTTCAGACATATTCATTCCTTTTGCGAGGTTACATCTACTTAACATCAATAACATGCTAAGCCCACATTATAATTATAGCTCGTTCATAGAAATATGGCGTTGATTATTAAATTTGTTTGTTTTATACTGCGCCCGGTGAAATTTAGGTGAATATGTGAACAAACGGCTAAATAAGCAGGGTATAATACGCTTTTGGCTGGTCCAGTTGAGTTTAGTCTTACTGCTGTCCGCTTTTTGTGCAGTAAAATTTAACATTAATTCTGCGTACTCAGCTTTATTAGGTGGACTAGTGTGTATCATTCCTAATGCTTTTTTTGCTAAAAAGTTATTTAAATATCAGGGCGCTCGAGCCGCAAGACAAATTGTTAACAATTTTTATAAAGGCGAAGCACTAAAAATAGCTTTATCCATAATCCTTTTCACTATAGTATTCATTTTTTGTAAAATTACACCTTTGGCGTTCTTTGTCTCATATGTATTAATACTCATGACGCATTGGTTAGCCCCATGGATAATTGTTAATAAACGAAAATAGGCCCAAAAGTGACTGAAATGGTATCTAGCACAAATTATATCAAGCATCACCTGACGTATTTAACTTATAACGTTAGTGAAATGAAATTAGGTTCTTCTGGTGGTTTTTGGACTTTAAACCTAGACACAATACTTTTCTCATTGGTTTCTGGGATTATAGTTCTAGCACTGATGTATTTTGGTGCAAGAAAAGTAACCACTGGCGTTCCAGGGAAATTACAAAATTTTGCTGAGTTAATGTTGCAGTTTGCCGATAATCAGGTAAAAGACTGTTTTCATGGTAAAAATGATCTAATAGGTCCTTTAGCTCTTACCATATTTTTGTGGGTTTTCCTCATGAATTTTATGGACATAGTACCTGTTGATATTCTACCAAATCTTGCTCAATTAGGTGGTGTTCATTACCTTAAAGTGGTTCCAACTAATGATTTGAATTTAACCTTTGCTCTTTCTCTGTCAGTATTTTTATTAATACTGTTCTATAGCATTAAAATCAAAGGTACCAAAGGCTTCATTAAAGAGCTGACTTTACAGCCCTTTAATCACCCATTATTTATTCCTTTTAACTTATTGCTGGAATTGGTTGGTTTAATTGCAAAGCCAATTTCTTTAGCACTTCGTTTATTTGGGAATTTATATGCTGGCGAATTAATCTTTATTTTGATAGCCTTGTTAACCTTAAATGCAACAACGTCTTCACTAATTGGTACGATGACCCTAGGCTCAGCACAATTTATACTGGCGCTGGCATGGTCCATCTTCCATATTTTGGTAATTACATTGCAGGCATTTATTTTCATGGTGCTGACTATTGTTTATCTAAGTCTGGCTCACGAAGAACACTAATTTCTATTTAATTTTCATCATCATCCATTGTAAAGGGGATAAAATATGCAAGCTGCTGAGTTAATAGCACAAGTTCAAGGTATGACCGTTATTGCGGTCGCGTTGTTAATCGGTTTAGGTGCTCTTGGTACCGCGATAGGATTTGGTTTACTTGGTGGTAAATTCCTTGAAGGTTCAGCACGTCAACCAGAAATGGTTCCTATGTTACAAGTAAAAATGTTTATCGTTGCAGGTTTATTAGACGCCGTAACGATGATTGGTGTTGGTATTGCATTGTTCTTTACCTTTGCTAATCCATTCCTAAGCAACTTGGGTTCTTGATAACAGATGAATGGGGCGCCATTGCGCCCTAATTGTTGCAGGAGATATTACTTTGGAAATTAACTTAACATTAGTAGTACAGATGCTCGTTTTCGCAGCTTTTGTACTGTTTACTATGAAATTAGTTTGGCCTCCATTAGCTAAAGCTTTAGAAGAGCGTCAAGAAAAAATTGCGGATGGCTTAGCTGCTGCAGAGCGTGGACATAAAGAGCTTGAGCTTGCTCAGCATCGTGTTAAAGATGACTTAAAACAAGCTAAAGCCAATTCAGTAGATATTATTGAAAAAGCAAACAAACGTGCTGCTCAAATTATTGAAGAAGCAAAAGATGCGGCTAGACGTGAAGCACAGATTCAAACCAAAATTGCTCAAGAGCAATTGGTACAGCAAGTAAATCATGCTAGAGAAGAATTGCGTAAGCAAGTAGCTAAATTAGCGATTACTGGTGCAGAGCGAATTTTGCAGCGTGAAGTGGATGCTAAAGCTAATAGCGCACTGTTAGATAACCTAATAGAAGAGATTTAACATGTCTGATAGTACTACCATAGCCAGGCCTTATGCTAAAGCTATTTTTGAACATGCTTTGGCAGAAAAAAAATTAGCGCAATGGTCTGATTACTTGTTTGTACTTGCTCAAGCAGTTTTAGATCCTAATGCATCTCAATTCATTGCTAATCCTGCCTCTACTACTGAGCAACAAATAGAGCTTTTAGAAGCACTATGTCCTATAAAAGACAAAGAAAATAAGCCATTAGCTAATTTAATTAGCTTATTAGCAACGAATAAAAGATTGATGTTGCTGTCTGACATTAAAGTGCTATATGAGGTTCATCGAGCAGAACAAGAAAAAACCTTAGACGTTGATGTCATTAGTTATTCTGATGTTTCATCAGCTCAACAGCAACAATTAATAGATGCATTAAGTAAGCGTTTACAACGTAATGTATCGTTAAAAATAAGTATTGACCCATCCTTGCTTGGTGGCGCGGTAATTCGAGCAGGTGATTTAGTTATCGATGGTTCAGTGCGGGGCAAGCTTAATAAGCTTAGTACCGACTTAGCCGCTTAATTTAGAGGATAGTTTTCATGTCAGAACAAGTAGCGTTAAATCCTTCTGAAATCAGCGAATTAATCAGAAAGAAAATCGATCAATTCAATGTTATTTCTGAGGCACGTAATGAGGGTACTGTTGTTAGTTTAAAAGACGGTATTGTTCGCATGCATGGTCTTGCTGATGTAATGGCTGGTGAGATGATTGAATTCCCAGGTGGCGTCTATGGTTTGGCTCTTAACTTGGAACGAGATTCTGTTGGTGCGGTAATCCTTGGTGATTCTTCATCTTTAGCTGAAGGTCAAAAAGGTAAATGTACTGGTCGTATTCTTGAAGTACCAGTTGGACCCGCTTTATTAGGTCGCGTAGTAGATGCCTTAGGTAATCCAATTGATGGTAAAGGCCCTATTAATGCAACAGCGATGTCTCCCATTGAAAAAGTTGCACCTGGTGTAATTTCACGTAAATCAGTAGATCAACCCGTACAAACTGGGTTAAAAGCAATTGATGCGATGATTCCTATAGGCCGTGGTCAGCGTGAGCTAATCATTGGTGACCGTCAAACGGGTAAAACAGCGATTGCCATTGATGCGATTATCAACCAAAAAGGTACAGGCGTTAAATGTATTTATGTGGCGATTGGTCAAAAGGCATCTTCTGTAGCAGCACTTGTTCGTAAATTAGAGGACCATGGTGCTTTAGAACATACTATCGTAGTTGTTGCTGGCGCTTCTGACTCAGCTGCATTGCAATTTATTGCACCTTATTCAGGCTGTTCTATGGGTGAATACTTCATGGAACGCGGCGAAGATGCACTGATCGTTTATGATGATTTAACGAAACAAGCTTGGGCATATCGCCAAATCTCTTTATTACTACGTCGACCACCAGGTCGTGAAGCTTATCCTGGGGATATTTTCTATTTACATTCACGTTTATTAGAACGAGCTGCACGAATCAATGCTGATGAAGTAGAAAAGTTAACTAAAGGCGAAGTAAAAGGCAAAACAGGTTCATTAACTGCATTACCTATTATTGAAACGCAAGCAGGAGACGTATCTGCCTTCGTACCAACCAACGTTATTTCTATTACTGACGGTCAGATTTTCCTTGATGTTGATTTATTTAACTCAGGTGTTCGTCCGGCGATTAACTCAGGTTTATCTGTATCACGGGTAGGTGGAGCCGCACAAACCAAGATTATGAAAAAACTTGGCGGTGGTACTCGTCTTGCTTTAGCGCAATTCAGAGAGCTAGAGGCCTTCTCTCAGTTTGCTTCTGACCTTGATGATGTAACTCGTAAGCAGTTAGAGCGCGGACAAAGAATCACTGAATTGATGAAGCAAAAACAATATGCTCCATTCTCCGTTGCAGAAATGGGTATAAGCTTGTTTGTGGTTGAAAAGGGCTATTTAGATGATATTCCTGTAAATGAAGTAAGCGCTTTTGAAGCATCACTTCATGATTATATGCGTAGCTCTCAAGCCGCTTTATTAGCAAAAATTAATGAAGCTGGTGCCTACGATAATGATATAGAAGCACAACTGAAAAAAGCAGTTGATGAATTCAAACGTACTGCTAGTTGGTAACTTATAAGGTCAGTACCTCACTGACCTTTAATCAATTAAAGTAAAGGCGAAGTAGATATGGCTGGAGCAAAAGAAATTCGTACGAAAATTTCGAGTATTAATAAAACTCGAAAAATTACTCGTGCGATGGAAATGGTAGCGGCAAGTAAAATGCGTAAAACGCAAGAAAGAATGCGTGCATCCAAACCTTATGCTACTAAAATTTATGATGTAGTCAAACACGTTGCTCGTGCGAATTCTGAATACAGACATCCATTTATGAGTGAGCGTGAGATTAAGCGCATTGGTATCATCGTAGTCACCTCAGATAGAGGTTTGTGTGGTGGTTTAAATGCAAATTTATTACGAGAAACCATTCGGACTATCCGTGGCTGGAAAGAGCAAGGCAAAGAAGTTGATATCGCTGTTGTTGGTCGTAAAGGACAAGCATTTTTCAAGCGTGTTGGTGGTCATGTTTTAGGTTCAATAGAGCATCTAGGTGATACCCCAGGTCTAAACGACCTAATTGGTATAGTAAAAGTCATGATCGATGCTTATTACAGTGGCACTCTCGATGCAGTTCATATTGTATATAATGAATTTGTTAATACGATGACCCAAACGCCAACCGTCAAGCAATTATTACCTTTGCCTAAATCTGAAGAAGACAGTAAGACTATGGGGCATCATTGGGATTATATTTACGAGCCCGATGCCAAAGAATTACTCGATGAAATTTTAGAGCGCTATATTGAGCTACAGGTTTATCAAGGTGTTGTGGAAAATATTGCTTGCGAACAAGCCGCTAAAATGATTGCTATGAAAAATGCAACTGAAAATGCAGGCGATTTAATCAAAGAATTTCAATTGGCTTATAACAAAGCACGACAAGCGGCTATTACACAAGAGTTAGCAGAAATTGTCGGTGGTGCAGCCGCTTTATAAGAGGGTTATATAATGAGCATAGGAACATTAGTAGAAGTAATTGGTCCCGTGGTAGACGTTGAATTTCCTCGCGATAACGTTCCCAAGATCAATGATGCATTATGTCTAGTTGATGGGGATTTAGTATTTGAAGTGCAACAACAATTAGGTGATGGTGTTGTTCGTACTATTGCTATGGGAACTACTGACGGTCTTAAGCGTGGTTTGAAAGCACGTAATACTGGACATCCAATTCAAGTGCCTGTTGGTAAAAAAACCTTAGGCCGCATTATGGATGTTTTAGGTCGTCCAATAGATGATGCTGGCCCCGTTGATGCAGAAGAACATTGGGCTATTCATCGTAAAGCGCCAAGTTATGAAGACCAAGCTGGTAGCCAAGAGCTCTTAGAAACCGGTATTAAGGTAATTGACTTACTATGTCCTTTCGCAAAAGGAGGAAAAGTAGGTTTGTTCGGTGGTGCTGGTGTGGGTAAAACCGTAAACATGATGGAATTAATCCGAAACATCGCGATTGAACACAGTGGATACTCAGTATTTGCTGGAGTAGGCGAGCGTACTCGTGAAGGCAATGACTTCTATCATGAAATGAAAGATTCTAATGTATTGGATAAAGTATCTCTAGTATATGGTCAGATGAACGAGCCACCAGGAAACCGTTTACGTGTTGCATTAACTGGTTTGACTATGGCAGAAAAATTCCGTGATGAAGGTCGTGATGTATTATTATTCATCGATAATATTTACCGTTATACTCTTGCCGGAGTTGAAGTATCAGCACTTTTAGGTCGTATGCCCTCAGCAGTAGGCTATCAACCAACCTTAGCGGAAGAAATGGGTATGCTCCAAGAGCGTATTACCTCTACTAAGACCGGTTCTATTACTTCGATTCAAGCAGTATACGTACCAGCAGATGACTTAACTGACCCATCTCCTGCTACTACTTTTGCTCACTTAGATGCAACGGTAGTATTGTCACGTCAAATTGCTGAACTTGGTATATATCCAGCAGTAGATCCTTTAGATTCTACTTCTCGTCAGCTAGATCCTTTAGTTGTAGGGCAAGAACACTATGATACAGCGCGCCGTGTACAACAGACCTTACAACGTTATAAAGAATTAAAAGATATTATCGCGATTCTTGGTATGGATGAATTGTCGGAAGAAGATAAGCGTGTTGTAACTAGAGCTCGTAAAATTCAACGCTTTTTATCTCAGCCCTTCTTCGTTGCTGAAGTATTTACTGGTTCGCCTGGAAAATACGTATCCCTTAAAGATACTATTAAAGGCTTCCAAGGAATTCTTGCTGGTGAATATGATGATTTACCAGAGCAAGCGTTTTACATGGTGGGAAGTATTGAGGAAGCTGTTGCTAAAGCTAAAACCTTATGAGGCAAGCAGATATGACTATAACAACGCACTTAGATATTGTTAGTGCAGAGCGCCAAATATTCTCCGGCTTAGTCGAAATGGTTGTGGCTACGGGTGAGCTTGGTGAGGTGGGTATTACTCCTGGGCATGCTCCTTTACTTACTCTATTAAGACCAGGTGAAATTCGTATTACCTTAGCTGGTGGTGAGCAAGAAATATATTATGTACAAGGCGGTATGCTCGAAGTACAACCACACTGCATTACTGTTTTATCTGATGTTATAGAAAGAGCAGATCATTTAGATGAAGCAGCTGCACTTGCTGCAAAAGCTACTGCGGAAGCAGCAATGGCAAATAAAGGCGCTGATATGGATTACTCAGTGGCTGCAATTGAATTGGCTCGAGCAGTAGCTCAGATCCGCGCTATTCAAAAGGTAAGAAGAAAAAATATTAAGTAGTCACCCCGCAAAATAGAGATTTAGCAAAATCTCTATTTTGCTCTATTTTATTTTCACAATAAAATTCTATAAAACCTCAATTTTGATTCTTAGTCTAAATCAGTTTAATCTATTCTTCAGGGTATCTAGGACGATTTATAAATCAAAGGGGTTTTGATGATGCAAAAGATTTGGATTGCTGTACTTGTATTCTTTAGTACACTCACGGGAGTTAGTGCAGAACAAGCGGTGCTTCCAGAACATGAGCTGTTGCGAGTAGGGCATATTTTATTTCCCCCCTTTTATTTTTCTCAATCTGTAGGTATGGATGCTGATATGATTCGTACTGTCGCAGCTAATGCTCAAATAAAAACCGTCAAATTCATACAGTTTAAAGATTTAACCACGCTTATGGCTGCATTAAACGAAGGAAGCATTGATTTAATTGCTAATGGTATAATTAAAACGCCTGATCGAGAAGAGCAATACCTTTTAACCACTCCTTATGATAATAAAGACACGGGGATCGGTATTTTATATACAATAAAAATGGTATTTGCAGATCCTACAGATTTAAAGAAATTTAAAATTGGAACTCTTAAAGGAAGTCATGTTCCACATTGGTTTGAAAAAAAGAATATTAAACCTGTAAAACTAGAACTTTATGACACTTGGGATCAGCTAATGGATGCGTTTAGCCAGAATAAGATAGACGGTATAGTTAGCAATTATACGGTATGTCATTATGCGCAACAAAAACATCCAAAGAATTTGAACGTTAAACTATTGGAAAGCTATCCTCTAGTGTATATGCTACAAAAGCAAGATAGAGTCTTACAAGAGAAGCTCAATGTTGCTATCAATACTTTATCTCAAAACTCTAGCTTACAGAACATAAAAGCTAAGTATATAAAATAATAAAAAGTTGATGCGCTAATCGTAATGCAACTCAAGACAGATTAGCGCTGGGCGATCTCAATTAATCAGGACTTAGACCCCCAATTTCTTTGTTAAAGAAGTTTTTAATTCGCTTATTTAGTCGATCTGAACGCTTCATTAAAAAACTCTTTGCCTCGATCTTAGGGCTTTTCTTTTTTCCTAAGTTTTGTTAATGCTTATAAGTAGAAATTAATTATTAGCAAGTAAATGAAATTAAAGTTATTTTTATGTTTTTTTACAAAAAATTAACACTAATAACACAACTCATGCACAGTGTTATCCACAGGAAGAGTTAGAGTCAATAATTATAACTTATAATAAAATCAATGGCTTACTATTATTCTCGCTAAAATAGCTTTTTTACTATAAAAAGTTATTCACAATTATTCTGATGGTTATAATTCTCACACTATCAATAATCTGTTAAAATGTGAGCGCATTATTTAGACTGCCTTTTAAACTACTTTTACCTTATAAACTAGTGAATATACTCAATGACTCAAGCAATCGAACAGCAAGCTTTAACTGAATTTACTGAAAAAGCCTATCTTGATTATTCCATGTACGTCATTTTAGATAGAGCTTTACCTCATATCGCTGATGGTCTAAAGCCTGTACAGCGACGTATTGTTTATGCGATGTCAGAGTTAGGTTTAAAAGCGACTGCCAAATATAAAAAATCAGCGCGAACAGTAGGGGATGTATTAGGTAAATTTCATCCTCATGGAGATAGTGCTTGTTATGAAGCCATGGTTTTAATGGCTCAGCCTTTTTCTTATCGGTATCCTTTTGTTGATGGCCAAGGAAACTGGGGTTCGCCTGATGATCCTAAGTCATTTGCTGCCATGCGTTATACAGAAGCACGTTTATCGCCCTATGCGGATGTATTATTAGGTGAACTATTACAGGGAACAGTAGATTGGGTAGATAATTTTGATGGGACTTTACAAGAGCCTTCTTTGCTTCCTGCTCGTTTACCCAATATCTTATTAAATGGAGCCACTGGAATTGCGGTGGGAATGGCCTCTGATATTCTTCCTCATAATTTAAAAGAAGTAGCTAACGCCTGTATTCATTTACTTGATAATCCTCATGCTGATTTAGTGGCCTTAGGACAATATATTCAAGGTCCAGATTTTCCCACCGATGCTGAGATCATTACTCCTAAAGAGGCGATTACGGCCATGTATGAGACTGGTCATGGTTCTATTAGAATGAGAGCTATTTATCAGCAAGAAAAAAATAACATTGTCATTACCGCCTTACCCTATCAAGTTTCTGGGGCGCGGGTTATTGAGCAAATTGCTTTACAAATGCAACAGAAAAAACTGCCTATGGTAGAGGATTTACGTGATGAGTCCGATCATGAACACCCTACTCGCCTAGTTATTATTCCTCGTTCTAATCGGATTGATCCGGAGGGATTAATGTCGCATCTATTCGCTACTACTGATTTAGAGCGTAGTTATCGGGTCAATTTTAATATGATTGGCCTAGATGGTCGCCCCAAAGTCAAAGGATTAGTTACTATCTTAACCGAATGGTTAAGCTATCGTATTGCTACGGTAACAAAACGCTTAAGCTTTAGACTAGAAAAGGTATTAGAACGTATCCATGTTTTAGAAGGTCTTCTTATTGCCTATTTAAATATTGACGAGGTCATCGCTATTATTCGGGAACAAGAACATCCTAAACAAGGGTTAATGTCTCGTTTTAATTTAACCGAACGTCAAGCTGAAGCTATTTTAGAAATGAAATTACGCCATTTAGCGAAGCTAGAAGAATTTAAAATACGTGGCGAATTAGATGAGTTAAGTGTTGAACGCGATTATTTACAAAAAACTTTAGCCAGTGAGGTCTTCCTCAAGGCTCTGGTTAAGGAAGAAATTATTAAAGATCGCGATACTTTTGGCGATGCGCGTCGCTCTCCTATTATAACCCGTCAAGAATCGCAGGCTTTAAAAGAAGAAGATATCTTACCTAATGAGCCGATTACTATAGTGCTATCCAAAAACGGTTGGGTTAGAGCGGCCAAGGGGCATGATATTAATGGCAAAGACTTAGGTTATAAAGCTGGGGATGAGTTTAAATCACAAACGTTGGCGCGTTCAAACCAACAAATTTTATTTTTTGATAGTGAAGGAAAGGTTTATAACTTACCCGGTCATTCCTTACCTTCTGCTCGTGGCCAGGGTGAACCTGTAACGGGTAAATTAAATCCCGCAGAAGGTCAGGTGTTCGAGGCGATTGTTGGGGGTGAGCCTGAGCAAAAACTGCTTCTAGCTTGTGATGCTGGTTATGGTTTTATTGCTACTATTAATGAATTGTATGTTAAAAACCGTAATGGTAAAGCCTGTATTAAACTGTTAAATAACAGTCGTATACTTCCTCCGCGGATAATCCCTGAGGGTGATGAACTCTTAGTTGCCTGTGCTACTAATGCCGGGCGTTTACTACTTTTTCCTATTCAACAGTTACCGGAGTTATCTCGTGGGAAAGGAAATAAATTAATTAATATTCCTACTGCTAAATCTGCAAGCCGTGAAGAGTTTATTGTTGATATTCAAGTATTAAACTCTAATGAAATTCTCACTGTTCATGCAGGTAAGCGTCATTTTTCTTTGAAAGGTGCTGATTTAGCGCATTATCAGGGAGAGCGAGGGCGTAGAGGACATTCTTTACCTAGAGGCTTACAAAATGTAACTCATTTAGTAATAGGCGCTGATTAAAGATGTTTCCCGTGAAACAACGGGAGCATTTTAAAACGACCAAACCCTCACTATCTAAAAATAGTACATCTATACAGCAAAAATAATATATTTTATGCGCAAAAAACACCCTTTGTATCTAATATTAGATATAATAGAAGCATATTTATTGCGAGGTTTTTGTTATGCCTTATTTAGTTCGAGGAAATGCTCAGCAGCTTGCCTCTCTTTTTAATACGGAGTGGCTCTTTGCACCAGCCAGTACTTCTGCTGCTGATATAATTGAAGCTGACTTACCAAGAACCTTCTTTCTTGGGTCGAATGAACAGGCAGAACATCATATACAGCATTGGCGAGATGCTGCTCAATCTAAAACGTATGCTCAAGGCGATATGTCTGCGGCAAATTTATTTATTTTCTTAAATGAAAATCACTTATTTAAAAAAGAAGATGAAAACTACTCAGACTATCAAAAAAATTATATTAACCTGTCGTTTGCTTATGTGAATGAAAAAAAAGAGCTTTGTGGGTTTGCTTTATTTTATAGGAAGGATAATCCCTCCCAGTGGTTAATTGCTACGTCCAGAAATACTTCTTTATCTCCCGA
Organism: Legionellaceae bacterium; assembly: GCA_947476305.1. Taxonomy (GTDB): domain Bacteria; phylum Pseudomonadota; class Gammaproteobacteria; order Legionellales; family Legionellaceae; genus Legionella. The sequence continues at coordinate 5,966 of CANJQE010000029.1, read as the reverse complement.
AGTAAGAGAAGTAACTTTATTTTCTAGCTTCGATTTAAATCCTTTTATTAAGCAGCCCAGTGATGAAGTCTCTGTCGAAGTAGTTGATAGAGTGCATAATCCATTAATTGAGCAAATAGAGTCACCTTTTGTTAAAAAATTATTAGAACATAGCTTACATGCAGAAAACGGTGAAATTGATTCTAAAATTTTAAGAACAACTCAATTACTCCGTATGATTCATTTAGATGATAAAGATTTGTTAGCTGATCCCCTTGTTTTAGAAAGACTAAATCCACAGACCTTATTTGCAGAAAATCCAACTTTAGATCTAATTAGTCACTATTATCTTAAGCTTTCATCTAAAATGCTGGTGGATTGTTTGCGTGAAAACAGCGGTCTTCGTAAAGAAATAGAGGCATTAACATTAACGAATAATCCTGATATTGATCGCTGTTTACTTAGAATGACTATTTGTTTTTATGAGCAAGGTGTTCTAAATGAATATCGGGAGCTAATACAGGCTGAGCTATTTAAAAAAACACTGGCTGGTTCTATTTGGAATGAAGAGCAAATTCAATTGGTTCCTTTTTTACTAGGAAAAAAATATGCCCCTGATTTATTCCAACTAATTTTATCTAAAAATGCTTATTATAGTGCAGTAACAGAACTTGTTACACTTGGTCTAACTCAAGATATTCCTGAATATTTTCTAAAAGCAGATAAATTAAGAGAATTGGAATTTATTGAGAAAGTAAAGGACACCAGCCTTAAGCAATTGTGTTTAATTTTCTGGGTGAAGGGAACCTTATCCTACGCTGAGTACCAAACTATTATAAAAGCAAGCCAAACCTACCCTTTACTGGCAGAAACATTAATTGCCCTTGATAAAACAGGTGAAGTATCTATTGCTGATTTAAAGGACTGGGTTCTCGATCCGCAAAAACATTTGCAGCAATCTATTATTCATCATTTTGCTAGTGATTATCCGGTCAATAAAGCTACTTTAAATAAATTTACAGTGAATGAATTAGCGCTACTCAATCAGTCTTTTGTCATTTTAAAAGGGAAAAAAAATGTAACACCAATCACTTATGATGTGGTTGCGCGGGACAATCCACAGGGCCAGTTATTACGATTATTTCTTCCCTCTTTTACGTTGATGCATAATTTGTCTTATCGAGATAACTTAATTGATTTGCTTTATGTAGGAATACAAAAAGGACCTGTAAGCATGGATAAACAAATTTCCACACTTACAGATAATAGATTAAAATCGGCAGCCTCTAAATTACGTGATCGCTTAATTTGTGCAAAGCAAATGCAAAAATTAGGATTAACAGATGATATTATTTCTTTTGCCGCAGAGCCTCAACAGGAGGGTGCAAAGAAATTTCGCCATGTTATTTTAAAAATCGAAGCTGAATGTAAAACAATAAATGCCCGTTTAGATGCAAACGCAGATATAAAACAACGTAAAGCCTGGCAGGATGCTGAAATAGAATACAGACAAATTTTATATGCGCTTGCTTATAAAGCAATTAAAGAGCCCTCTTATCAATTTGAGCCTGTTTTAGAACAAGCACAAAACAAAATACTAAATATCGTTGATCCTGAAATCAAATCATGGCTGCAAAAAACTTTAATTCTTCTTGCGAATGTTTTTATTTTTATTGTGACAGGAAGTTATGCAAATCGACAAAAAGAGGCAAGAACTGGTAATTTTTGGTTTTTCAATCATACAAGTTCTGGCGAGGAACTACGTGCTGTAGAGCAAGATATCAAGGAACAAATTAGAGGGCCAAAATAGTTAGCCTCTAGACCACGGCATCCCTATGTTGTGGTTATTTGCCTTAATCCGGTGTTTTCTATGCTTCTTCTTCCTAGTGTATGCTTATCGTCTTACTCCAATTTTTAATATTTGGTTTGTTAATTTTCTTTTTTTCATGTAAATAATTCGGTTTTTTATCCGTATTTTGTTTTTTATTTGCTCATGCGAGGTTTAAAGAGCACATTTTTAGGTTGTTTTAGAGCAACAGGACCCTTGAACTTCTTTATTATTTCTGCTTAATATGATTGTATATAAAATGATTCTAGGGATTGGATTAAAATGGGGATACCCAAGAAGGCTCTAAGGAAAAGTCAACTAGAAGAGTTAACCGCAGGCTCGGCAGTTAATGATGGCTCACATCAAATTCTACGCGTTGAGTTTGTGGAAAAAGGAGTCAGAAGAAAAGGCTTCTATAAAACTATAGACGCAGAGCACCATTACCCCGAACTATTAGCTCTAATAAGCGTTGCCATTTCTGCATTTAAACGATCATTTCAAGGCAATAATGCTGCGGAAGAACGTTTAGTATTTGATGATAGTGATAGATTGGTTGGTACCTTATCCATTGCTATAGATGGTTTTAAACCCTTAAATTGTCTTGGCGATGCTGAACCAGTGGATTTGTCTGCTAAAGAATTAGTGGTTCCCAGTACTAAAACCTTAATAGAAAAAAACTTCATAGAAGTGTTGTTTGCACGATACTTTGGTGATGATGACGATTCTCATCCTCGCAATGTTGGCTTTGCTGGGGATAATGCTGTTGATATCGATTATGATATGTTTTTGTATTGGTTCACTATTTACATGAAAGAGCCAAGACCGATTATTGGTGTACCTAAGAAACGGGTATCCTTTACCAAAGATGATTGGGAGTCTTTTCCTAGAACTAAAGATGCGAAGCACTATCATTGGCCTACCTACACCTATCCTGGTCAAGAAACTTTACCAACAGTATTGCCGGCGCAAAGTTCTCTCTTACCTAAATTATTATTAAAAGCTTATGCAGATCCTACACAATTTCAAATGTTAGCAAACAGTTCAGAGGCACAAGAGCAAAAACTAGCCGCCGCTTTAAAAATTTTAATCACTTATCAACCTGAGGTGATGCGGGCACGATTAACCGAGCTTTTTGACAATATACCATTAAATTATACTTCTTTGGGGTCAGTTTTAAGTGCAAAATATGAAACGGAATTTCCAGCACTCTGTAATGCGCGCACTAATGTCAAACCCTTCATAGATTTCATGATGAATGTGTATCAAGAGCATTATGATAGCCTTTATCGTGTCGTTGTTTTTTATATGGGTTGTGAAAATAATGGCTATGGTGTGCCTCTGCCAGCAACCAATAGTGCTTTATATAACAAACCTTCTTTTTATCAAAAAATAGTAGCATGGATCAAAGGACAAAATACTAGTCTTTATGGTGATGCCGATGGTGCCGTTAAATATAAATTAGATGTCTTGCAACAACGCTACCATCAGGTTTGGCGAGATGCTTTTGCACCTAGTTTAAGAACTTTATTATATGATTCCTTTAATTTAACTACTAAGTTAGTGGAGGCTGCAACGCCAAAACTAATGGAAGCCTCTTTTATTCTTCTTCCCCCTCCCTTAGCTAAAAAAACTACCGATGAAACCGTAACGACTGCTTGGGAATTATTTAGCTCGTTAAAGCCCTTACCTAAAGAAGATATTGATGCGAGCTCTGAGCTTGCCCTCGGTAAAGAAAGCAAGCTGCGGAAGGGGCTATTGCTTATGGTAGATTTTTACAATGAATTTTATGCCATCGCTAAGGCCTATATTGAAAAAGATCGTGCTGACTTAACAGAAAGTGATAATTTAATTTTTGTAGAAGCTATAAGTAAGTTATACACCAAATATAATTTGCCTATTCGCCAAAATTTAGCCAACACCAGCACTTATGCTAATTTATTTAATCCCATTGCTTTATGTATAAAACAATTTGCAGAACAGGCAAACTTCCAGTTGCACCTAACAACCACTGATGAGCAAATGAAAGAGGTGGCCACGGCAGTCTCCGTAAAAGACTTGTTGCCCCATACTCATCCAGAAGTTATAGCTCAATTTAATGACGCTTTATTTGTATGGGCAAAAACTATTAGAGCGGATGAACTCACTCGTTTAATTAATGAGGTCGTGGATACGCATTATGCTCCTTACATTTCAGCAATCTCACGAAGAGGACGCGTTGCTTCTGTCAAAGCCTATTTAGAGGCGAGTAAAACAGACAGTGGAGATAATCGTTTAGCCTATATTTTAAGTTCGGGAAATACGGTAGGTGCTCTTAATAACTTGTTAATCCAGCACTTAGCCCCGCATGTCTTATTAACGAATCCTATGCCCAGCATTAGTAAAGCTATAAAGTCGGGTGCCTTTCTCACGGATATTGAAGTTTTTGCCCGCGAAGCTGCTCAATTTGCCATATCGGAGCCGCGATTTATGCACTTGAATCATCAAAATGGAGTGACATTATTTTACAAAACTTTATTTGAATGGGTTGAGCATTTAGAGGTTAGTCAGTTTAAAGCCATAACTACTTCATCTCTTAAAGAGTATGAAGCCCAATTGTCCTGGCTATTTGGTGCTTCTAGAAGAAATGAAGTAGAAGGATATTGTAAAACTTCTGGGCAAGCTATAGCCTTAGCGATGACTTTTCTCAATGGGAAAGGCAGTTCAAGCTTAAATGACATCTTGTTTCATAAAATAGTCAATGCTATTAAAGCTGATATAAGTCGAGATAGGGATAAACAAGCACAAGCAGGCTATAAATTAATAGCTCACTATTCTACAGAAGAGCATAAAGAATTGTATTTAAGAGAAATTAGAACGTGTTCTGTTGAACCAAGTCACGGAAAAACAACGTCTCATAGCTCCTCTGTAGCGGCACTCTAATAGAATGATGTCAATTCTTAATGCTTTCAGTTATGATTTCTCATTTTAATAAATGAGTTTTAGTTATTATGTCTTATGACGTCTTAAAAACCGTTCCTCAATATTTGCTACCTAAAAAGGGCCTTACTGCATTTGCAGGTTGTTTAGCTAATGTTAAAAACACACGTATTAAGAACCATTTGATTGGGCGTTTTGTAGAAAAATATCAAGTGAATATGAGTGAAGCTTTGATTGAAGATCCTAAAGCCTATGACTGTTTTAATGACTTTTTTATCCGTCGTTTAAAACCTGAATGCCGACCTTTAGCCGCGGCAGATATTATTTCTCCTGTGGATGGTTGTGTCAGCGAATTGGGTCCGATAGTAGCCGGACAATTAATTCAAGCTAAAGGGAAAGATTATTCTGTTGAAGAGCTATTAGGCTGTGATGAGGTGACTGCTCAACAGTTTGCGCAAGGACAATTTGCTACCTTATATTTATCCCCTAAAGATTATCATCGCGTCCATATGCCTATGGCTGCACGATTGAGTTCCATGAGTTATATGCCCGGCGCCTTGTTTTCTGTGCAACCTACCACTGCACGAGTAGTGCCCAAATTATTTGCTCGTAATGAACGTTTGGCCATTTTTTTTGAAACGGAAATCGGCCCAATGGCTATGGTTATGGTAGGCGCTGCTATAGTAGGGGCAATAGGCACGAGTTGGCATGGTGATGTAAAACGAACTAAAAGGAAAGTGACTTTTAATTATACTTATAAAAGCCCAGAAAAATACTTAGCGCAAGGCGAGGAGATGGGGTTCTTTAAATTGGGTTCCACCGTGGTTTTATTATTTGCTAATGGACAAGAGCTGCAGTGGGAATCTTCATTACAAGCAGGTGCTGGTGTTCGATTTGGACAAGCAATAGCGGCAATTTCCAAAGATAATGGTTGCGAAGAAGACTCGAATCCGACTGAACAAATAGAAATAAAACACAGTTAAATTTGTATTTACCCATCTTATTAATCTACAGTGTATTCTAGTGTTACAACAGCATTGATGGTTTATTACTATGGAGGTTAGTTATGGGTAAACAAGTGGTGCCCTATCCCACCCAAGCAGCGTGTCGCCTGTTTTTGAGAAACCTGCCGGGACATCCAAGTCCCCGGCAGGGACAAAAACAGGCGACAAGTATGCCTCCGGCGGCCCTGGCCGTCCTGGTCCCCCTTGATTTTGATCCCCCTTCGGGCCTCAAAATCTAC
>CANJQE010000028.1 GCA_947476305.1 Legionellaceae bacterium | reverse complement strand
GATTTTAACACCATTAGTGATGATGCAATTAGTACTGTTGAGAATGAGTTAAATAATAGGCCAAGAAAGTGTTTAAACTATAAAAGTCCTATTGAAATTTTTAACACAAACTAGAGGCGGCAAAGTTGCGATAACTAGTTGGATCCGCCTTAGAATCTAAATTAAAGCAGTCATTGCAAAAAGCAGATACTCTTGGTCAATCCGATCCCCAAGAAACAGCTGTTCTACAAAAATCAAAAAATCCTACCTTGGATAGAATGTTGCATATCACACCTAAAGCTGCTGTCGACATGGTCAGTGCAGAAAAAAGGTTAAATTGTACCTTAGATTCAGTTGAAAAAGTGCAGTCTCAACCTTTGCAAGCACTAAATGATACTCTAGCATCACCTATTCAAGCTTTACCTCCACATCCTCATTATGATGAGAGTCCATCATTGAGGGAGAAACTCGTACCCACACCAGCTAAATTACCGTCCGATGACGAGGAGCCCTCATCGTCGCCTGCAAAGCAAATCATATAAATTTCATCTACTGTATACTAGGCAATTGTACAAGAGTTCGGTTTTTGAGATTTGTTTAAATAGTCTATCGTGAAGTTATTTCCTTGGAAGTGCACATATAAAATATTTTCTCCATTCCATCTCGAATATGGGGCACTCAAACTCCATGAATGGACAGCCAGAATTATCTAGTGAAATGAAGAGAAGCCCGGGTTTCGGTCCTATGAATCTCTCCCAGGCTACGGCTCATTGCCTTACGTTAAGTTTTAATAGCATAGAACGCTAACATTATTAACAGTTTCTTCCATTGCATTTAATCTTTTCCCAGAATCGGTATCATGAACAAAGAAAAAGGCTCTGTTGTTTGCCAAATTAATTGCTCCTTTGATTAATAATCCAATACATAAAGTACCAATTACTAAGCTGAAATTGACAAGGAATGCCGACCATTCCCTATGATGATCCAATTCTTTTCGTGCTTCTTTGATATAATCATTACAATTTTTTTGGAAGATATTGTAGCTATCTAAGCTTGGTCTATTATTGAAACAGCTTATTCCTGCAGATTCTAATTGTGTATGTAGTTTAAGTGCAGCCTGGTGCGCATTTTTCATTCCGCGCTCGTTCAGATCTTGTATTTTATTAGCTAATAATTGAAGTTGCGTTACAAAAGCTTGTTGATTTTTCTTATGCTCCTCTAGAATAGGTCTTTGTTTTTCAGATTCTTGCCGTTGCCGTTCTAAACGTTCTTGCTCAGCGCGACGTCTCAGTTCTTCAATCTCTTGTTGCCGTTCTAAACATTCTTGCTCAGAGCGACGTCTCAGTTCTTCAAGCTTTTGTTGCCGTTCTAAACGTTCTTGCTCAGTGCGACGTTTCAGTTCTTCAAGCTCTTGTTGACGCTCTAATCGTTTTTGTTCCGATGATTCTATTGCTTGCACCAATAAGTCGTTAAATTGTCGTCTTACCCAGATATCATCAAAACCATCAGTTACTTCATGAATTTCTGAAAAAAGCCCTGTTTGTGTAATTTGCCCTCGTACTAAATGGTAGTTATCTTGAAAGTCAGCGGCAGCATTCAAGGGTATTTCCATAGAAGCATCAAAATTGAACATAGTTAAGGTTTTTGAGCCGGCAAGTACTAGAGAGGAGGGGGCTGGTTTAAGGTAATTAATTAAGGTATCAAAAAATACATTTTCTCCTTTTTTATGAGAAATAACTTGAATGTGTGCATGTAAGTTAGGAATATTTCTTAATATTTGCTGGATTTTTTCTTTATTAATCGATTCGAACTCAAGCTGGATTGCTATAATAAATTCTTCTAAATTTTTGTGAAACAACTCTTCGGCAAGCGTGGTAATTTCTGCTTCTGGTAATCCTTGAACTGCAGTTGTAATATGGTGTTTATAAACATATTGTAATTGCTGGTACTCATCATGCAAAGCTTCCCCCTCAAAGCCTATCCCTTCCAGGACTCGTTTAATGTCCTCGCGAGTTTTTTCAGAAACTGTAATAAAATTTTGAATGTCTGTCTGTGAATAAAACTCTTTCTTTTGACCCTTTATCCACTCCATGACCTGTTTAAAATTATTATTTCCCCCACACTCTAAAGAGTGAGCAATCATCACTCCTCTAGCTTTTAACAGGGGTTGATACAAAGCTAGATAGGCTGCACTAAAGCAACTTCCTAACACCACTGCAGAAAACTGAATAGTTCTAGTGTTTAAGCTGTCTATGATACTTTTTAATTGTCTATTATTTAAATTGCTGGAGCCACCAACTGGAGCACCATGCCCACCACCAAGATACATGAGATCAAAATCGGTGTTAACAGGTATTTTTGCTAATTTATCGGTGATATAGCTAACATTTTTATTGTTCTCTATTCCGTATTCACCTAGTCCATTAAGATGGTAGATAATATGATTTCCCGTCTTCTCCTTAACGGTCTCATAAATGTAATTGCGCACTTGCTCCAGCTTAAAGAGATTCAGTGCGTGATATAATTGCTCCCTCTCAAGCAGTCGATTGTTGCGAATAAGAGTAATTAATTCATTAAATTCAGGTGGTGCTTGCTCGTTAGACTCCAAACCTTCTAAAGCAACTTTTAAATCATCATATTGAATTCCTTCAACATTTCTAATAATCAATGCTTGTGAAGGTTTAGGAACAGGTGCTAGGATTTTTTTATTTTGAAATTTTTCAGGCAATTCTCTAATAAGCATTTTAATCCCATGGCTATCACTTCCATCTTCTTGAAAGCCAAGGTTTTTATAAAATCGTATTGCATGTTCATTTTCATTATCAACATGTAATCTTATTGCAATAGGATGATTGTTTTTTTTAGCATTCTCAGCCTCTTGGACCATCACTTTTTCCATAAGTGCTGTACCAATCCCTCGTATACCAGGCCTAGGATCTGAACCAAGATTACTAATATAAGTATGATCTTCTTTTTGTGTTGTAAAAATATATCCAATTACTCTTTCAGGTCGTTCTTCCTCATAAAAAATGTAACAGCTATCTTCATTAAAAAACTGATTAAAATCACTTTCTCTCCAACCTCCATCAGGATCAACTGTACTGAAAATAATTTTATCAAGCGCGAGAATCTGATCTTTATCTTCTTTTTTTATTCTACGTATGGGCATCTAAGGCTATGTCAAATCAAAAAAACACTATAACAAAATAATATTAAGAAAATATTAAGTCTTGACGAGGCCCTAACAAATAAAGATTCATTGTATTTGAAACATGAAAGAGCATGGGTAACATAAAATTGTTTCCAAGCTTAAATTTTGGATTGTGCACCGGAGCTAGTTGTTCTAGTTCCAATTTATGTGTTTGAATTTATAATCCTTTGAAAGGACTTAAGGTCGTTTATACTGATAATATCGCAACATTCCTCTTTGTCGTTATAGATAATGATTGCATCACCTGAAACTAATTTTCTCTTCAGTTGATTTTTTTTAGTTTGAATTTCGGTTTCATATTCGCCGTAATCTGTAGCTTGTCGGGTGATCACTTCAATGAGTAGATTTTCTAAAGCTTCTTCGCTTAGTAAACTATGATCTATTTCTAACATTTATTTCCTTATGAGCAATTGTATATTGTATTCTAAAGGAAGATACCATCAATCTAAATAGGGTGGCATGGACGGTTTTTAAAAAATGTTATTTTTTAATTAAATATTCTGAGATAAAATTTTGAGATAGCTAAGATTTGCTTATTCATTATTAGACTGATGGAAAAAGCCGGTAAAAAAGGAGTTTAATTATGGTCGTTTTGTATTCATACCCGCAACTATTCGGCTTACCGGATAATAATCCTTTTGGATTGAAAGTAGATAGCTTTTTAAGACTCGCACAAATTCCATATCAACATGAGCATATTTTAGATACAAAAAACGCTCCAAGAGGACAATTGCCTTATCTTGTTGATGGCGATAAAACAGTTACAGACAGTAATCGTATAATCAGCTACTTAACTGAACAATATAAGATTCTTTTAGACGAAAATATAACAGACGATCAAAAAAAACGCACTTTTTGGTTGCACGAATGCTTGATAGCCATTTGTACTGGGTTATTTCTTATTCCCGTTGGCAAGATGAACGATTTTGGCCTTTATTTAAGATGGAATTTCTAAAGCAATTAGGTGATGTGCCTGAAATGATGCTTGAAAATGCAAAAAAATATAACATTGAAAAATATCATTATCAGGGGATAGGTCGATATACTACAGAAGAAATTTATCAATCGGGTATTGAAGATTTAACAGTCATTAATTTATTACTGGGAAGCCAGGATTTTATTTTCGGTAAATCAATCCATATTATCGATGTTTGTTGCTATGGTTTTTTAGCCAATATTTTTTACTTTGATATTAATACCCCGTTAAAAGATTTTATTGTTAGCCAAAAACACCTTGGTAGTTATATTCATCGAGTTAGGGGCTTGCTTAATTATTAAATAAATTTTTGCTATGATTGTAATCCAAATCATAGCAAAAATTTAGGACTTATTTAGTTTCTTCCGTGCAACCTTGACAATCAGCGGTCATTTTACTGCAAAAGGCTTTTTGCTCTATTGATAGAGTTTCAAACTCTTTATTACATTGAATGAGTTTTTCTGTATTACAAATATCAGCACAATTATTTTGCGTTTGATTTATTTGAGCCTTCTTCCCTTCGGTACACGATTGGCAATTAGCAGTCATTTTACTGCATTCACCTTTTTCTTCTATTGGTAGTGTTTCGAATTTTTTATGACATTCAATTAGCTGCTCTGTATTACAAAGGTCTTTGCATTGATTTTTGGATTGATCTATTGGGGGTGTCGTATCTTCAGTACACGATTGACAATCAGCAGTCATTTTACTGCACAGTGCTTGTTCATCTAAAGAAAGGCTTCCGATTTTAGTAGTGCATTGAGTATACAGTTTTTCAGGGAAACAAAGCTTATGACATTTATCACTAACGGAGGCATTCACACTCAATACTACTGATAAAGTAATGAATAAAGAATAAATAACTTGTTTACGTATAACTGTTGAGATGAACATAAGCACACCTTTAAAATAAATGATTGTTCTATATTTAAAGTAGCAAGAAATAAAGAAATTGTACATTTATATTGAAAAATCAAATGCTTAATATCGTCTAATCGGTTGTTATTCACTTATATTGTTTTGCAACAGAGCCATCCAAAGATGACTCTGTTATATAGTTAAGACAAATTTCTAGAATACATGCTTATTGAGATACCATTTTTTGCACGGGGATTTTTCCATTTAAATAGGCTGACATATTAAATAAAGTATTTGTTCGCGTATCCCCATCATCAAAATCCGTATAGTTTGTTGTATTTTTAACAGCCTGATCCCATAAAGTTTTCTGTTGATCTAAAGAACTACCAAGAGTAATTCCTTTTAATAAAATCCATTTCCATTGGGAGGGAGTGGCATGTGGTTTAACATCATAGTTCATTACATTCACTAGATCTTGATAGGCTTTAGGATTCATTGTATTACTAACCCAGGCGCCAATTAGTGTCGGTGTAATTGCTGTAAAAGGAAGCATTTCAATTCCGTAGGAAGTGTAGCCAACATAAAATTGATTTTCAAAAAAGGTATGTGCGTCTATTTTCGCATTAAATAAATTGGTAACGGTGTAATAGCCATAACTATCTGGATAAATCGTATTGCTACTTGGATTTATTTGCCAATAGGTTTGCGCCGCTTTTATTTCTCGAGCTAATAAAAATTTTCCTAGATCAGACAAGTCAAGATCATCTATCGCGGCTCCAAGCAAGCCTATCGCAAAATAAGCATTTACTGCTTCACTTGATGATTCTTGGTTTTTACCATCTCCATAAACGACCATGCCTGAAGCCCATGAATGGCCATCGTAGTCATCTTGCATACGTAATCTTGGAAAATAATCGTTTTGAATTGGGCTTGCATAATCACGTATTAGGACTTTAATCCAATCCACAGGTCGCTTGTTGTTGATAGAGGAATTAATCCACTGTAAATCAAGTTTAGCTAAAGCTGCAAAGGTATAAACAAAGTATCCATAATGAAAATGATGATCGTTGTAAACGCTCAAAGCACCAAAGTCATCGCCTGGAGGGACAATCCCACCAAAAGTTGTGTCATAAAATAAAGCTTGTTGATTGGTTCCAGCAATCCAAGTAGAAAGGGCATTTTCCAGTTTTTTAACGACTTTGTTTTTAAGATCATCTTGACCAAGTACATCGGCAATTAAAGCAAGGTTGGCCAGTTTTGCACTATGCTTACCAAAAGTGTAAGGACCTGCATCTGGATTAAAAAAATTAGTATTATCTATTTGAGCAACATCTTGTTTCAATGCCGTAAGTATCTCATCAGCTTGATCCTTAGGAATTTCATTTAAGCTGTTAAATAAGGTAAATTTTAGATTGGGTAGTGATTCTTTCATTTCCCAAGTCTTAGCGGCTACGCCAGTTAATTGCCCACTGTTACTATTCATTTTTATATTAGAAATAGAAGTCTGCTTATGATGTGGCATTTGTAATAATAAAGGCGCTTCGCCATTGTTGGTTTTCCAATTAAAACTATAGCTCACATCATTTCCGTTTACTTGGTATGTGACTTCTCCTCCAGTAGGAATAGTGCTTGAAAACTTATCAAGTGTTGCTTCATCATTTTTATTTTTTTTATCATTCAATAAGGCTAACCTCATCCAACCGGTATAAGACTTATCCATTTGCAAAGAGTTATTGCCTTGTTGGGTCTGGCGCCAGTTAAGTTTTACCGTGTTTTGAAAATAAGCTATCCAGGAATTATTCTCTGCATCCGTAATTTTAAATTTATTGCTTATTGGCAGCTCTGAGCCAGGAGGAAGATTATTTACTGAAATTAATCCTGCACCATCCAAGGTAATCACGGGGGTAAGGTCAGTGTACATCATCGTAATATAAGCTGCTCCACGTACCAATGGTGCACTAATATTTTGGGGGTTATTCATGTTCCCATCAGGAGTCATGTTTAGAGTAGTGGAAAGAGCGGTTTGTTCTTTTAGAAAATAAGAGGGTTTTGCTGAAGCAGCAAAGAACTCCATAGCACTTAGGTGAATGTCATTAACTGGATCCCACAGAATGGCAAAGACGGCACCTTTTTTAGGCCCATCTTGTTCAGTAGCCATACCTGTTGGCTCTCCTGTATAGGCTACTTTTAAACCACCGATAGAGGCCTTGCCTACATAGTAAGGTTGCGTTACTGCTGGAGCGATAGTAACGCCGTTAACATCATTCATCGTGCCTTTATTATTGGGAATAAATCGTTCTGGGCACCAGGCTTTAGCAAAACAATCAGTGCTTGGTTCAGGATTAATTTTTTTACACAACTCATTATTGCCATCAATCATTGCTTTCGAGCATGAAACTATCGGTACAATCGCTAAACTTGTGAACCATGAATTAGTGGACTTAGGGCTAAGAAGGCTGCCCCAACTGTCATAGTTATATTGATATTTTGTTTTCATATAAGCATAAATTGGATTTTCTTTAGCCTCAAATAATGGCGCGGGGTTTTGATTGTAACTCATTGCGCTTGAGGATAAGTTGATCAATAGGCCTATAGTTAATATTAATGGTCGGTGTTTTAGGAAATTAAGATTCATATTTATTCTTTTTTTTTAGGAATAAGGAAATTATAAAGCAGGGAGTGAGTAAGTGCTACTTTTAATAGTTGATATACCTTCGGTAATAACATCATCAATAATTCGCTTTGGATTTTTTAAGTTTTAGAGCGATAATTCCAGAATTTGGGTAAGGTTAAACAACAGATTCCCACACCAACAACACAAAGAATACCTCCTGATATAAGCGCGGTAGTAATTCCAAATCCTGAGGCAATCAAACCAGCTCTTGTATCACCTAATTTGGGTCCACTTAAATAACTGATCATTTCAATTCCTGCAAGACGACCTCTTAATTCAGTTGGGATACTTTGATTCCAAAGAGTACTACGAAATATACCGCTTATCGCATCAAAGGCACCGGATAAAGCTAGAAAGAATAAAGCGGGCAATAAAGAATTCGATAGGCCAAAGCCAATAATTGAAAACCCCCATAAGGCTGCGGCAATAGCAATAGCTCTTCCATCGTATTTTATTTTCGCCGTCCAACCACTAACAAAAGAAATAATAAGAGCTCCAACGGCCGGAGCAGCATATAATAAACCTAAAGTTTTTACCCCACCAAAAGATTGAGCTATTGCAGGTAAAAGAGCATTAGGCATGGCAAAAACCATGGCGATAAAATCAACAGAATAACTACCAATCAATTCTTGTTTACTAAAAGCAAATGATAAACCTTGTTTTAATGAAGAGAGAATAGAGGGATGTACTTTAATTGAGGGTTTAGGAAGATTACGGATTAAAATTATATTAATAATAGAAATAACAAAGGTAAGTAAATCAATTAAATAGGTAATAACAATCCCCCATTGGGCAATAATAACGCCAGCCATGGATGGGCCAATGATTAAACAAAAACTAAATTTAAAACTACCAAGAGCACCTACATTTTTATAATCTTCAGGTTTAACAATTTGTTGGGTAATACTGTCAAAGGCAGGTCGATGTAAGCCTGTAATAGCCGACATAAGACAGGCAATTACAAAAATGGCACTCAGATTGGGCGTAGAAGAATAAGAGTTTAATGCTAAAAAAACACAAGCAATGGCAAGTAAAAACTCACTAAGCACCAACAATAGTTTGCGATTGTAGCGATCAGCAAAAACTCCACCTAAAAGAGCGGTGATTAACAGAGGTATTAATTGCACCAAACTTAATAAACCTACCATCATGGTTGATTGAGTTAAATGATAGACTTGATAGGGTAAAGCGACACTAGTTATCATCGTGCCAATAAAAGAAATAAATTGCCCTAGATAAAGCAGGCGAAATTCGCGATTTCTTTTAATTAATGATAAATCCAATAGATGACTCATGAATATAATCCGGAAAATAGCTACTAAGAGGAACTGTATTAAGAGATTTAATGCTAATAAGATACACTAAAATGTATGGGACAACCAATAATTTGCAAGGTCAATACGTCTCGTTAGCCAGACATTATTGAACTGAACCAAATAGCTTAGAAATTCGCTCAATGCCTGACAATGACTGGGTTGACCACTAAGTCTTGGATGTAAACCAATGGTCATAATACTCAAGCGATTTTCATGATATAAATAATCAAAAGTATTTTTGAGCTGTAAATAAAAATCATTACTGCTGTTAAATCCAGGGGAAGTGGTAAAACGAAAATCATTACAGGCTAAGGAATAGGGAATGACTAAATGATTAGCAATTTTATAAGGAAGCTCATCTGCATAAGAGTCAGAGTCGTAAATAATGCCTCCAAGTTCTAATAAGAGATCACGAGTAGATGGGCTACGTCTTCCTGTATACCAGCCTTTAGGTCTTTTTCCTGTTAATTGTTCTATAGTATCTAGACAGCGAAGAATATCTCTTTTTTCTACTTCTTGCGATTCATTAGCATAATTAATCCATCGCCAACCATGACCAGCAATTTCATGGCTTGTATTTTCCAAATATTTTGCAAAAGGTGGATTAAGGATTAATGCATAACCAGTAACAAAAAAAGTAAGTGGAATTTTGTGTTGATCAAAAAGACGCAGCAAACGCCAAATACCTACTCGGCTACCGTATTCATAAAAAGATTCAATACTGTAGTTTCTTTGGCCCGGTGGTTTTTTACTGAAAGGAAAATCACTACCCGAGTTTTCTGCTTCTGCATCACCATTTACCGGGCTTAATTCTGCTCCTTCTTCATAATTAATCACAAAATTAACAGCAATTTTGGCATGATTAGGCCATTCTATTGACGGTGAGTTTGGGCCATATCCTATTAAGTCACGCATTATCACTATCCTAATTCAAATGAAGTAATGCTATAAATTTGCTCGATTGCTAAAGAGGGTTGCTCTTTTAGATACATTCTTGCCGTAGCAAATACTTTAACCATCTTGTATCGTTGAGTGAGTTCAATAGAGGCAGCATTATTTTCTGGTATATCTAAAAAAATGTTTTGTCCCTTTGCATACTGGCCGAGATGTTGAAAAAGGGTAGTAGCTATTTCAGAGCTATCAGCGAAAAGAGGACCTATTTTAAAGCCTTGTCGACAAGCCCGAATAAGTCCATAGCCTTGAATTTGATTCTCTGACACAAAACATAAGGCCAAAGCATCATTTTGTTGAATCCAACATTTAAGAAAACTGGGGCGGTTTGCAGGAAAATGTGCTCTGTCATAAGCACATAGTTGTTCAAAATTAATGGCGCTGGCAGAAACAATATTGGGGTTTGGTTTTAGGTTTACTTCTAAATGTTCCATACTAAATCGCGCATTATTATGGGCGAATTGATAGCCTAACTGTTGGTATTTATCACACATTTCCAGTACGCCATCTATCCCCGCATTACGAGATCCTATATAAGCTAATCGTGCTTTGGTTAGTTCAATTCCATATCCTTTATCTCTGTACGTTTTATCAACAATATAAAATCCACAAAAAGCGAAAGATTCATCGTAAATAACGGCCGAACCCACAGCGATAATCTTATTATTTAATTTGCCTGCAAAAAAACCGAGGGGGTCCGTTTGATAGAAACAATAAGCATCATGTAGTCCCGGATTCCAACCTTCCTTTGCCGCCCATTCGACAGCAACAGCAACTTCTTCCTGATTCATACGAGTAATTTGGTATGCCTTATCCATGATTATTCTTCACTTATAATTTAATTAAATTATAGATTAGTTTAAATCCTATCTGTTGATGAATAGCAACCACTTATAGGAGACTAAACTAAGTGGTTGCAACAAGAGATTATTTAAGGTGAAATGATCACAGGAGCGGGTCCGCCACCTAAAAGACTGATTACTAATAAAACAACAAAAACGACTATAAATAAGAAGAATAAAATTTTGGCTATTTCTGTTGCAGTTGAGGCAACACCTCTAAAACCGAACGCACCGGCTATAAGTCCAACAATAAGAAAGATCAAGGCCCAATGTAACATAATTACCTCCTTGTTCTGAAAAAATGCTTATTCAACAATACATTAAATTACATTGCTTACATTTTAAGCATAGTAGTGAAGTGGATGAATGTAAAACGACTCATGTTTTCTTTAGAGGAATTAATCCTAATAATCGAACCGGTGCTTCTGTTCCTGATTGAATAGCAATAGGTAAACATAAACTGAAACTTCCTGTTGGTGGAAGTTCATGTGCATGAGTTATATTTTCAACAATATATTTACCTGCACCAAGAATTATCCGGTGTACTGGATATCCACTACTGGGGACATCAGGTGACAGTGTATCGATACCTAAACCTGCAATGTTGCGCTCAACTAGTAATTGGGCAGCCTCTTCAGAAACAGAAGGGAACTGTAAATTATTACGATATCTTAAACGATTATGCCAAAATTCGCTCCAACCAGTGTATATAATTACCAATGCATGCTCAGGAATAATTCCATGTTGAGTTTCAAATTCTTTTATGCTGTGCACTGAAAATCGATAGTATTCATCTGCCTCTTGCGACACATCTATCATAATACAAGAAGTAATTAATCTATTTAAATCTAAAGATTCAATTGTTTGTCCACCAGGAATGCAATGAGCTGGTGCATCAATATGAGTACCTATTCCCGCAGCCATATGGATTTTCTGTACTTTAAATGAAACGTCGCTTAATGACTCTGATTGGTAATCTAAAATAGTTTCTTGTTGAAAACCACAGTCCTCATCCCAGTTAGGAATAGTGGGATCTAAGGTATGAGTGAGATCAATTAGTTCATAAGGAAAATTTTTTGTTTTATTCATTATTAAAGACGAATTCCTAAGGTACCTGCATTAGCAAAACAAAGTTTTTTCATGACAGTTTCAGGAAGTTGGCACCCTCTAATAAAATTCATACTTTGTTGTAAATCCTCATAAGGATAATCGGTGGCTAACATCACTTTATCTTCACCCATAATCTGAATAACAAATTCTAAGGTAATCTTTGAAAAACGACCGCTGGTAGTTACAAACACATTATCCTTAATGACTTCAGAAGGTGTTTTCTTTATGGCAGGGCGAGCTTTAATAAAACCAGGGAGAATAGAGATATTAGGATTAGCATAGGCCCAGTCAATACGATCAGGAATTAAAAAAGGAATGGTTTCTCCTAAGTGACCTAAAATGATCTTTAATTTAGGAAATTGATCGAAGACACCAGCATAAATCATTCTTAATAGACAAAGTGCTGCATCAAATTGAAATCCCATTGGTGGACCCGCAAGAGCAAAGCCATAAATACCATAGTCCTTTGTTAATGGAGTTGTGGGGTGCAAATAAATAGGTATATTTAATGCTTCAGCTGTCTCTAACAAAGGCCAGTATTCTTTATTATCTAAATACATATTTTCGCCAAAATTAGAGTGAGCAAGCCAGCCCACAAAACCTAATTTAGAAATTGTGCGTTCTAATTCTTTGACTGATTCATTAACTTTATAAGGAGAAATAGTGGCAAAGCCCATAAAGCGTTGGGGGTAGCGTTTTATTGTCTCAAAAATCAAATCATTTATTTCTGCTGCCATAGAAAAAGAAGCGTCAATATCAGGATGAAACTCATCTATGCCAGGAGAGGAAAAACTTAAAACTTGGACATCTAAACCTGCTTTGTCCATTGCTTCAATACGTTTGCTACCTAAATCACAGAGAGTGTCAATGAACCCTTGTGTCTGAAATAAGGAAACCAATTCTGTAAAACGTAAGTTATATGCACCAGGTTCTTTTTCTTTTACAAGAAGAGGAAAATCTTTTCTTTTTTGTAAATAGGCAAATGCTGCTTGAGTATAAAAATGGGCTTCCAAATCAATAGTTTTCATCCGTGCTCTCAGTGAAACAATTTATAATTTTGTTGAGTGTAGCAAAAATATAAAAAAATTGAGAAGGATATCTAAAAAATATAAAGTGGGAACAAAATAAATTATTAAATAAAGGAATGCTCATATTTGCTTTTTATTTTGCCTGTTAGCGCAATATATGATTTAATGTTGGCCTTTTGAACAATGTAAGGCTCCATTATGAAAAAAATAATTTTTATATTGCTTATATCCTCTTTTTTTTCAATTACTTATGCAAGTAAGCTGAGTAAGTTTTTCAAAGATATGGATAAAAAAGACCAGGAACGACAAGAGCAGGAATGGCGTCAGGATATGAATTTTAATGATTTTACATTTCGCTTAGAAAAGCGTTATTCAGATAATCGAGGCCAGAACTGTAGAGATTATGAATTCAGAGCGCGCAGCAATCCTTTTCGCCATGGCTATTATACCGTATGCGATGAACGATAAGATCGTGGCCATCATCAATATGGCCAATTTATGAAAATTTAACCACACCCTCCAAAGCATAGGATTGTTGATTATTGCTTGTGGCTACCCCATTATTTTTCAGGAATGAGTTAACATTAGAAATATCATGTCTTGTTTCAGCGCGGAGTTCAAAATTCTTTAGCCAAGTATAGCCAACAGTTAAGGTGGCTTCTTTCCATTTTTGCACCACACCAGTACGGTAACCATCACGATCGTTAAAGAGTTCGCCACGAAGAGAAGTTCGCCATTTATCACTAAATTGATAATTGATATAACCAGCAATTCCTTGCCAAACTGCTTTTGCTACAGTACCACTTGGTAGAGCTGCTTTAGATTGCAGGGCTCCATCGTAGTTGGCTACAAGTGTTAACTTTTCAGTAACATTTAAAGTTGCTATTAAATCAATGAGTGTGCGCTGACCTGTAGGACCGCTAGATGTTCTATCAGCAATGCGTTGTTGGCCTGAATAACCATAAGCTGCCAATGAAAACATAGGGTTAAACTTATAAGAAGCGCCTAGTTCAATGGTTTTCTGGCGACTAGTATCACGGATACTGTCCCAGCCATTATTTATACCACCTATCAATGTGAGTTTATCATTGGGATCATACGAAGCTCTTAATCCAGTAACTGTAAAAGGTTCTGCATAACCCCAAAGAATAGAGCGAGAAAAATTGGTATCATTATATGAAAAAATGTTTTCAGCACCAGCTAATTCAATAAAATTACCCCCCATAAATGTTAAGGAGCCTACTGCATATTGCAAAAATGCTTGTGGCACTGCAATTCCAAACGTTTGGGAACTATTATTAGGAAACCAACCATAGGGTGCGAAAATAATGGAGTCTCTTCCTTCTACAGGAGTAATTAAACCGCCAAATCCTTGTTGAGGTTGATAAGCCATCGTGATACCAGCTTGCTGGAGTGTCACTCCATTCGGGTTCGTGTCAAAGACGCGATTATAGGTACCGCTAATGAATTTATTGCTGTTCTGAAGATAATTATATGAACCATCAACATAGCCCGAAATTTTGAAGTCAGATGAAGTGTTCTCTGTCGTAGTACCTTGTTTCGTTTTGGCTAAGACTAACCCTGGTAATAATAAAATGATAAAACAAATTAACTTATACATAGTGTAAGATTCCTTGTCGTAAAAACATTTGATATAGGGTGCAGGCTATAAAAAATAACTAGTTTTCACTTGTCTCCCCAGTATTCAATGGAAGAGTAAAGCGAACAGCAGCACCTTGAGGCTCTATATTCTCAACCCAGATTACTCCATTATGAGCCGCGACTATTTTTTCACAAATGGCCAAGCCCAGACCTAAGCCATGTTCAGAAAGAACTTTTTTGCCACGATAAAATTTTTTAAATAATTTATTTTTTTCATCAGGAATAATGCCCGAGCCTAAATCTTCTACACTGACTATTATTTTTTCATTAGTTATTTGTACGGCAAGATGAATTTTTGATTTTTTAGGGGAAAATTTAATGGCATTATCTAATAAGTGAATTAATACTTCTGTAATCTGTTTATTATCTAAATAAATAAGTGGTAAATTATCGGGTAGCGTAAGGTCAATTGGTCTTTTCTCTAAGGTTTTGAGCGCTATTTTGATGGCAGAATCTATGATTTTTTTTAAGGATAATGCCTCTTTTTTAAGTTCAAGCCCTTCTGCGTCTAATTGGATAATCTGATAAAGATTGTTGTTTAAGCGATTGAGTTTGTTAACTTCATAATCAATATTGTTTTTAAGAAGCGTACTCTTATCTTCTGTTATACCTTTTAAGTCATGAAGTGCATTAATAACCTGCTTTAAAGGAAAACATAAATCATGAAAAATAGAAGCTAGTAGCACGGTTTGTGCACGGTCTTTTTCAATTTCCAGTTCTTTTTTTCTTGCTTTTTCATGTAGCCTGTCCACTTCTAATGTTAATGAGAGTTGGTTGACACAGGATGCTAAAAATTCTTTTTGCTCAGGGGTAAGCAATTGCTGAGATTGAATTCTTAGAACTCCCTGAACATTGGAGGAGCCAATTAGTGGTAAATATAGTGCGTCCGATGAGTTGAGAGTGTCTGTACCTAAACCTGCCGGAAGGCGTGTATCAAAAACCCATTGAGCAATACTAAGCTCTTTAACATTTAAACTTAAACCTAAAGGATAGGTTGCCTGAACTTTAAGCCGATTATTTATAGGAAGCAAAGCCATAGTATTACTATTAAATAAATGGGCTATTTGTTGTGTACCTAGCTCTAGTATTTTATTTGTTCCTCGAGTCGTGGTGAGTTTACGACTAAAGGTATACATTGTTGTTGTTTGATGCTGGGCAAGACGAGCTGATACGGCTTGACGTCGAATAAGAATAGTTAAATGACTAATTACTTGAGTGACTAGGAGCATCACCATGAGAGTAAAAAAATACTCAAGATCAGAGATGGCAAAACTATAAAAAGGTGGCGTAAAGAAAAAATCATAAGCAATAACACTTAATGTGGAGGCTAGAATAGAGGGGCCTGTTTGTCCAAACAGTGCGACAAGAGTTACACCTAGTAAGTAAACCATAATTAAATTACTGGGAGCGAGTACGCCATAAAGAAAGGTATTTAAAAAAGTAATGAGACTAACTACTCCGAATGCTATTCCATAAGTTTTCCATGAGGTTGATTTGGATAGCCAATTTTTTTGAGGAGGTACTTTGGAAGATGTTCCACTCATCAGAAATACGTTGATTTCTTCGCTATGACGTACAATTTCATCGGCTAAGCTGCGCTGAAACCAGCCTCGCCATCGGTTAGCAATATGCTTCCAAATCATAATTTGGGTTACGTTGTGTTCCCTGGCAAAGTGCATGGTTTCTTTAACGATATCAAAGCCTACTAAAACATGTGTTTCAGCTCCTAAAAGTTCCGCTAAACGTAAATTTTGAATGGCCAAATTACGCCCATTTTCTATCGATTGATTCGGAGTATCAATATATATTGCAAGCCATTCTGCTTGTAAGCTGGATGCCATGCGTTTTGCAGCACGAATAAGTTTGAGTGCCTCCGGTT
Source organism: Legionellaceae bacterium (assembly GCA_947476305.1). GTDB lineage: Bacteria > Pseudomonadota > Gammaproteobacteria > Legionellales > Legionellaceae > Legionella. The sequence goes on along the minus strand of CANJQE010000028.1, from coordinate 6,699 downwards.
TTGGTCCAACACAGACAAGTATTTTGTCTTTGACCGGCCAAATTTCTTTAATTCCTTCGCCTTGTCTGTACCATAAAACATCACTATTGACTCGTTCTGCTGTTACACGCAGTGCTAATTCACGTAAGGCAATAAGATTGCCTTTGCGAAAAAAATGTTCTTGGGCAAGTGCTGCCTGTTGCGGGAAATATACTTTTCCTTCCTGTAAACGCCTTAATAAATCCTCTGGTGGCAAATCAATGAGTTCAATTGTATCTGCTCTTTCTATCATAGAATCAGGAACCGTTTCATGAATAGGAGCGCGAATAATTTGTGCCACATCATCTTTTAAACTTTCAATGTGTTGCACATTTAAAGTGGTATAAACATCAATGCCTCGATCTAGTAGCTCTTGAATATCTTGCCAGCGTTTTCTATGACGTAATCCTGGAATATTGGTATGGGCCATTTCGTCCACTAAAATTAATCCGGGGTGCCGTTTTATGGCTCCATCAAGGTCGAACTCTAAGCAGTTTGTTTCGTGATACACTACGCTTTGGCGAGGTAGTGTTTCAAAATGTTGTACTAAGCGCTCAATATCTTCACGCCCATGTGTTTCTGCTACTCCTAAAACCACATCAAGACCTTGATTTCTCTTTTCAAGCGCGTCATGAAGCATTTCATGTGTTTTTCCTACACCTGGGGCTGCCCCTAAATAAATTTTAAGTTTGCCGCGGCTTTCTTGTCGCTCTTCTTGTCCAATTCGCTCTAGTAGTTGATCAGGATTTGGGCGAGAGTTCATGGCTGGTCCTTAAATGATCTAATGCAAGATTTAACTCTAAAACATTAATACGCGTTTCGCCTAATAATCCAAAAGTACGATGTTGAGTATATTGCTGTATTAAAGACTGTATTTCTTTTTCGCTTAGATTACGTGTCTTAGCAATACGTGCCACTTGGTAGAATGCAGCTTGGGGACTAATATCAGGATCAAGTCCGCTACCTGATGCGGTGACTAAATCAACAGGTATAGCATTATTATTTTGGGGAGAAGCTTGTTTTAACTGAGCAATTCTGTCTTCTACTGTAGCTAAAAAGCTCGGGTTTGTTGGTCCTGAATTCGATCCGGATGAGGCCTCTCCATTATAGGGATAGGGGCTTGTGGCTGAAGGACGACCCCAAAAATAAGCATTAGAAGTGAACGATTGTCCAATCAATCGAGAACCGATGACACGATTGTTGTGCTCTATGAGACTGCCGTTGGCTTGTGTTGGAAAAAGAAGCTGGGCTAAGCCCGTAACTGCAAGCGGATAAAGTAGGCCGGTTAGAACAGTCAATACAATGAGGAGTATTAAGGCTGTTCTCATTTGTGCTATTACTTCTTTAAACATTGCTAATCCTTATACGAGTCCTAGTCCCAATAAAAACAAATCAATCAGCTTAATACCTATAAAAGGCACAATAAGACCTCCTACACCGTAAATAAGCACATTGCTTCGTAATAATTTTGCTGCTTCAACATGACGATATCTCACCCCGCGTAAAGCCAGCGGAATAAGAAAAACAATAATCAGCGCATTAAAAATAACGGCAGATAAAATAGCACTCTCAGGTGTGGCTAGGTGCATAATATTTAAGGTATTTAATACAGGGTAGGTACCAGCAAAAGCCGCAGGTAAAATAGCAAAATATTTTGCAATATCATTAGCAATACTAAAAGTTGTCAGTGAACCTCTGGTCATCAGTAGTTGCTTACCAATTCCAACGATTTCAATGAGTTTGGTAGGATTAGAATCCAAATCAATAAGGTTCCCAGCTTCTTTAGCAGCTTGTGTACCAGTGTTCATCGCTACGGCGACATCTGCTTGAGCTAATGCAGGGGCATCATTAGTACCATCGCCTGCCATGGCCACTAAATGTCCTTGCGCTTGCAAACTTCGAATGAGTTTAAGTTTTTCTTCGGGCTTAGCATTAGCTAAAAAATCATCAATTCCTGCTTCGGCAGCAATAGCTGCAGCGGTTAAGGGGTTATCACCGGTAACCATAATAGTTTTAATTCCCATACGTCGAAGCTCGGCAAAGCGTTCGCGAATCCCGCCTTTAATGATGTCTTTAAGATGAATAACACCTAATACTTTTTTTTCTTCCACAACGACAAGAGCAGTACCTCCTTGGCGTGAAATATGTTCCACACTTTGCTGTACTGAGTCAGGAAAAACACCGGCAATTTCTTGAATATACTCTTCAATAGCCTGGGCTGCTCCTTTTCGAATTTGGCGCCCTGGTAGATTGGCACCACTCATTCGTGTTTCTGCAGTAAAGGGAATGAAGGTAGCTCCTAACTCTTGGATATCACGGCCTCTTAAGCCGTATTTTTCTTTAGCTAGAATGACAATGCTTCGGCCTTCAGGTGTTTCATCAGCTAAGGAGGCGAGCTGTGCTGCATCCGCTAAAGTTTCAACCGAAATGCCTTCTGCGGGAATAAATTCGATGGCTTCACGGTTGCCTAAAGTGACGGTTCCTGTTTTATCTAACAATAAGACATCAACATCGCCTGCTGCCTCGACTGCATGTCCTGACATAGCAATGACATTGGCTTGAATCATTCTATCCATGCCCGCAATACCAATTGCTGAGAGTAAACCACCGATGGTGGTTGGAGCCAGGCACACAAAAAGAGCGACTAAGACGGTAATAGTTACCACGCTCCCCATGCCAGCAGATGCAACACTATAGATAGAAAAAGGCAGGAGTGTCGCGCACACTAATAAAAATACGATGGTGAGAGCAGCGAGTAAGATACTAAGTGCCAGTTCATTAGGTGTTTTTTGGCGTTTAGCACCTTCCACGAGTGAAATCATTTTGTCTAGAAATGTTTCTCCTGGATTAGAAGTAATACGAATAATAAGCCAGTCTGAAATAACTTGTGTTCCTCCGGTGACAGCACTTCTGTCTCCGCCACTTTCACGAATGACCGGCGCACTTTCTCCGGTAATAGCGCTTTCATTAACTGAGGCTATTCCTTCAATAACTTCTCCATCACTGGGGATAAAGTCACCGGCTTCAACCAATACAATATCTCCACTACGTAACAACTCGGATTGAATCAGGGTGAAGGAAGCCTCTTTAGATGGTTTGGATAATTTCTTTGTTTGAATTTCTCGCCTGGCTCTTTTTAAAGCTTGCGCTTGCGCTTTACCGCGTCCTTCGGCCATGCTTTCGGCAAAATTAGCAAAAAGGAGTGTAAACCAAAGCCAAAGGGTTACAGCTAAAATGAAGCCTGAAGAACGTTCTCCTTCTCCAAGTAGAGCTTGGATAAAAAGAGCTGTTGTAATTAATGACGCTATATAAACGGTAAACATTACTGGATTGCGAATTTGATGTGCTGGATTTAATTTCAAAAATGAATTTCGAATGGCAACTCTAATAATATTGCTGTCCCACAAAGTGGATTTATGCGATTTAGTGCCCATGTTGTCCCCGAAGTATCAACTGTTCCACAATTGGCCCCAATGCTAGTGCTGGAAGAAATGATAAAGCGCCTATAAGGATAGTCACGCTAACCAGAAGAAAAATAAAAAGAGGGGTATGTGTGGCTAAGGTTCCTGAAGTCTGAGGAATTATTTTTTTACGAGCCAGAGAACCCGCAATAGCAATGGCTGGAATGGCAATCCAATAGCGTGAGATGAGCATCATGAAGCCCCCAACTAAATTATAAAATGGGGTGTTGGCATTAAGACCTGCAAAGGCGCTGCCATTATTATTTCCCATGGAAGTAAAGGCATAGAGGATTTCACTAAAACCATGCATCCCAGGGTTTGCAATTGAGCTAATACCTGCTGTTGTTACTGAAGCGACGGCAGTGGAAAGAAGCACTATAACTGGCATAATTAACACAGCAATCGATGCCATCTTCATCTCATAAGGTTCAATTTTTTTCCCTAAATACTCTGGCGTTCTTCCTACCATTAAACCAGCAATAAAAACGGTGAGAATGACTAGCATTAACATCCCGTACAAGCCAGAGCCCACGCCGCCAAAAACCACTTCGCCTAAATGCATCATCCATAAAGGAGCTAATCCACCAAGAGGTGTATAGGAGTCATGCATGGAGTTCACTGAGCCATTTGATGCAGCGGTAGTAGCTACTGCCCAAAGTGCTGAATTAATTATTCCAAAGCGTGTTTCTTTTCCCTCCATATTACCGCCTGGATAATCATGGGAATTAGCCGTGGGATTAACCCCCATCGCTGTCAAGGCAGGATTACCTGCTTGCTCTGAAAGCACAGCTACTGCGATGAATGGAATAAAAAGAAGATACATGGCTGCGAGTATGCCCCAGCCTTGGCGTTTATCCTTAACGATAATTCCGAAGGTGTAACAAAGTGCCGCAGGAATCAGTAAAATCGCAAGCATCTCTAGGAAATTGGTCAAAGGAGTAGGGTTTTCAAAAGGATGGGCAGAATTCACATTGAAAAATCCTCCACCATTGGTTCCTAATTGTTTAATAGCTATTTGGGAGGCGACTGGCCCCATGGGAATGACTTGCTCAGTTACTGTTTTAGTCTCAGTTTTGGGATTATTATCACTGCCTATAATTGGTTGACCTGACTTATCAAGTAGTGGTTGTTGATAACTGACTGACTGAGTGAGGTTGATTTTTTCATTCGGTTTCAGATTTTGAATAACTCCCTGAGAAACCAAGATTAAAGAAAAAATAAAGGATAAGGGTAGAAGAATATAAACTATGCCGCGAATGGTATCGATCCAAAAATTACCTAGATTGCTACTCTCATGTCGTGCAATACCTCGACTTAAAGCAATAAGCAAAGACATTCCTGTTGCGGCAGAAAGAAAATTTTGAGTGGTTAGGGCTAACATTTGAGTTAAATAGCTCATGGTGGTTTCTCCACCATAGGATTGCCAATCTGTATTACTGGCGAAGCTTGCCGCGGTATTGAACGCAAGATGGGAGGACGGTGCGGAAAGATTCTGTGGATTAAAAGGCAGATAAGCTTGTACACGCTGGAGTATATAAACTGCTAATAAGCCAAATAAATTGAAAACAAGCATGGCTAATAAATAGGATTTCCAATTCATTTCTTGTTTCGTGTTAATACGGCACAGTCGATACAAAAATCGTTCGGGGACTCCAATACGATTTATCCATGAGGATTTTCCCTCGTACACTTGCGCCATATACCAACCCAAGGGTTTGACAAGAAGGGCAAGAATAAAAAGATAAAAGATGATTTGGAATAAACCAATTTCAGTGATCATAGAGTCCTTTCCGTGTATTCCAGATTAAAAGAATTCTGGTTTAAATAAAACGAATAATAAATAGACAAGTAATGCGAACGTTATTACTCCACAAATTAAATAAATGATCATTGTTCACTCCGTGATAATGAATCATAAAAAGTTATTAAACCAAAAGAAAGACCAAAAAATACTAAAGTGCCTGCAATAAGGATAAAATCTAGCATAACAGTCTCCGTTAAGGTGCTTAAATGTACTGTAATGAACTTAATATTACTATATTTCATTGTGTTAGCAAAGGAAGGTTGTGAGCGTCTCTTCCTTCTTTATAATCCTAATTAATTTGACAAAACGTTAGTTTATTACCAAGTTTATTAAACTAAGGTAACTCCCTAAGCCATTATTTGGAGTCTTTTTGGGAAACCAGGATGGGCTGAAGAATAATTTTCTTCCCCATCGGCTCCATTAGCTCTACTGAAATGTCATTTGCTGTAGCCTGTTTTAATAAGGCTTGAAACGCTCCTGCTTGTCTTTTTACTGAGATTAAAATGCCAAATTTTGTGCCTACAGGGACATGTCGTTTGTACTTGACTCCGTCAAAGGGAGAAATCATTTGAATGGTGACGGGCTTGGTTGTCATAATTCCACATATTTCCCTGTCTATTTTTTGCTCATGATAGAATTTAATATGGCTTTCTTCAATGCCTTCTAAGTTAGCTTGTTTGAAGTGATGAAGCTGGCAGATCATAAATTCTTGCATTATTGGATTATCATAAGCTTTCTTTCTCTCTAATAGGTCTAAGTTTCCATCGTAATCAAGTAAAACTAAGGCTTGTTTAGAAAGAGTTCTTCCAGAGAAGGACAATATATTTTCGAGGAACACAACATCTTTTTCCTGAAAAGCTTCATTGCCCGTTGTGATACCTAGACAGGTTGTTACCAAGAATGTGTCCTTAGTGACAAGTTTAGAATCAGCTAATAGATTACCTATACCAATAAAGGGTTTGCAAACAGACTTAACTTTTATATTATTGCTGATTTTTTTTAAAACATCAGAAGCCGCTCTAATATACTCTTGAGAGCTATCAACAATAAAAATATTAACTTGAACACTTTCTATGAGTTGTTCAATTATTTTACCTTCTTTTTCAGCACAAAGATGTCCTCCTGAGCCTAATATTGCCATACAAACCAAATTAGATTGATTGACTTTAACCTTATTTAATATGAGATCACTCAGTTCCTTAGCATAGTTTGCAACTACATTTTTTCCTTCAGCATAAGGATAATAAGCGCTTTCACACTCACATAGTTTATTAGACCTCTTTCGAAACCCCGATCACCCCAACTCCATGTTATAAATTGAAGCAATTAAGTTAAATCGTAATCCAAATCGTTTCCGTCTATTTCTATATCTATCTGATATTATTTTGAATCTTTTAAGCATCCCAATAACGTTTT
>CANJQE010000027.1 GCA_947476305.1 Legionellaceae bacterium | reverse complement strand
CTTGATGGCAGATCTGCCAATGATTTTTAGATGGAATTTTATTACCACCACTTTGTGGATCGTATGTGTATACCCATTTGCTCATGCCGTTAGGCTAGCATAATGGCTAGTTTAAGAAAACCTCAGTTTGTGACCGCGCGCAGTATAGCATCCACGATGTCCTTTGCAGGCACTTATGTAGGGGCTAGTATTGGACCTGAAGCGGCTAGCTTTAGTCAAAATTCTCATGTTCGAGGCGACAGACTTAATGGTGTTATAGAAAATTTTGAGGTGATTGATAGAGAGCATTATTCCGGAACAGGCTTTTTCGGCTCAATATTTGCAGGATATAGTTGGCTCGTCAAAAATTATTTCTTTGCTGCTGAGTTGAACGCTAATTTAAGTGCTGTTGAATATAAATTAGTTAATGATGAATACATCCATAGTAATTTTTCTAAAACAACGTTTACCATTAAAAATAGTGAAGGTATAAGTTTTTTGCCAGGCTATTTTCTTTCTCCTAATACCTTAGCTTATTTACGTATAGGTTATGCTAATGGGCACTTAAAAATAAATGAATCAGATAGCACTATCCATAGTTTTAATAATCATATTAACGGCATCCGCTATGGTCTAGGTTTAAGGCATGGTTTTGCTAAAAATTGGGAACTCATGTTAGATTATAGTCAAATCAATTATAGTTCAATTAAAAGCCATGTCTTTGAACCTAACGGTAGAGTAACAAAGGATACTAAAATTGCTTCCAATACTTCTCAAGTAGGATTCGGTCTTCTTTATCATTTTAGTTAAGATGCTATGGTAGTGTCTTGATCACAGCCTGGGTGCCGGTTTGAAAAACCGAAACCCAGGTTTCACTCAGGCTACGATTTATAAAAATATATTATTAAATCAAATGTAATTTAAAAGAACAGCTAAGTCAAAATATTAAAAAAGACATTTAATTTATAAAGAGATTAAGCTTGAGCTTTAATGATTAAAGAAAGGATATAGCAGCAGTACACCAGTACTAAAACCCCACCATGCCAAGGCGATAAGGATTTTTTGTAATTGTAATTTAAGAATACGAGGAATATAGCTAAGAAAAGCATTATGGGCATATCTCGCCATAAAATGATGGTGTTGATTTTGGATGGATTAATAAGCGCTGGAAACGCTAATATTAACAATAGGTTATAAATGTTAGAACCAAGAATAGTACCTACAGCTAAATCCTCTTCTCCTTTAAGCGCAGCGAGCACAGCGGTACTTAATTCTGGCAGCGTTGTGCCGATGGCTTGAATAGTTAAACCTAATGCTAGTGCATTAATATTCATCCAACTTGCCAGTTCCATTGCATTAGTCACAATATATTTAGAACTTATAGGGAGAACAACCAGCCCTAAGATCACACTCGTAATATTAGTTTTTAACGAGCGGCTAGTAACCATAGCATTTTTGAACTGATTAATAACGGGATCTTTAGGCGTAGAATGATAGGCTAAATAAATAAAAACTGAAATGACAATTAAACATCCAATAAGCAGTAAACAGCCATCTATACGACTTAAATATCCATCCAAAATAAGACTATAAACAAACAACATAGCGATGATTAGAATAGGATAGGTTTTCTTTAAATTATGATAATTAAGAGCTTTTGGTTTAATCAGAATAGTTATTCCTAAGACTAAACCAATATTAGCAATATTTGAGCCGATGCTGTTACCCAAAATTATATTATCCTCATTTTTTAATGAGTCAATAATGGAAAAAACCAGTTCAGGGAGCGATGTGCCCAGAGCTACAACAGTTAATCCTATTAGTAAAGGCGGTATTGCGAAACGTTGTGCTAGATCAGATGCGCCTAATACTAAATGATTAGCCGCCCATAGCATCGCGATAAAGCTAATAATTAGTATTAGAATAGAATGCATAAAGAGGCTCAATTAATATTATTCATTGATGATAATACGAGTTTGACTTACATCATATAGTCTGGTTTAAATATCTCTTAGTAAACACTGTTATTTTTTATTTTTGTACATGTTATGCTTATTAGAAAATAAGGCTGTTTATTTTATGATGCTTTCTGTAGATGTAAATAATTGATTTAAAATATGATTCGTTGGTTTAGCCAAGCCTACATCACGTAGCCTCTGCTGATTAAACCATTGACCACTTGGTTCAGCTATTTGTTTCTTAGAATATTGGGTTTCAATTACTAGTGCATCGATTTCTAATTGAAAATGACTGAAACGATGTTTTAAAGAAATAAGATGTTTAGTCTCCTTTGCCTGCAGGTGATAATGTTCATTTATATACTGTAAAGGACAAAGCTCTTTATCAATACTAGGTAAACACCATAAACCGCCCCATAATCCAGTAGGCGGTCTTTTTTCTAAGTAAATCATTTTGTTCTTGTTAAGCAATACCAAAAATTGTTGGTGTTGAATGGGGATAGGCTTTTTAATCTTTTTAGTAGGATAAAGAAGTTGCTCCTGATGCTGTAGTGCTTGGCAGTTAGTTTGTACGGGGCATTGTGCACAACTAGGTTTTTTTAGAGTACAGCAGGTTGCTCCCAGGTCCATAATAGCTTGAGTATAATCCGCACAACGTTGTTGGGGCATACATTCATCAGCTAGCTCCCAAAGTGTTTTTTTTATTGTTGCCTGTTCAGGCCAACCTTGAATACGAAAAAAACGAGTTAATACTCTTTTAACATTTCCATCCAGAATTGCTGTGGGTAAGTTATAAGCTTGGGATAAAATTGCTGCCGCAGTAGAAGGACCTATACCTGGGAAGCTGGTTAGAGTATCTCTCTCTTTAGGCATAATCCCAGAAAACTCACTGCTGATAATTTTTGCTGTTTTGTGAAGGTTTCGCGCTCTACTGTAATAACCAAGGCCAGACCACAAAGAAAGAACTTTATCGTCTTCTGCTTGTGCTAAATCATGAATAGAAGGAAAATCATCCATAAAACGATTGAAATAAGGGATTACCGTTTGGACTTGAGTCTGTTGAAGCATGATTTCAGAGATCCATACACGGTAAGGATCTCTTGGTAATTGCCAGGGTAAATTTTTACGTCCGTGCTTGTCGTACCATTGTAACAGCGGTTGGCTAAAGTGCTCTGCTAAAATGTTTATCAACGAATAAGTCCTTTCAATTGCTTACCCAAAAATTTCAATGGTTTTTGGAGCTTTGGATTCGTTAGCATTTGACCTAAGAGAGGGCTAATTGTTTTAAAATCTGGACTAATATTAGGATGTTCAATAGTTCCAGAAACAGTCAGAGGAAAATATCCGCCAACTAAACTTTGTATTTTCTGCATTGTTTCATCATTATTATTGATTGTTACTTGCAGTTTCGAATTCATTGTACGATTGTCTAGGTTAATAGTGCCATCGCCTTTGATTTGCAATTTATCAGTTTGTAGAATAAGTGAATTAGTGGAGAGTTGTTCGTTTTTTAATTGATAATCAACGCTGGCTAATTTAAAAGCAGTGTTTCCTTGGGTTAATTGATTTTTATTTAAATCACTTAATGAACTCATATTGCTGAGATCACCATTCATAACTTGCGTCAATTTTCCTTTCAAATGATTCAATAACTCATCTATGTTAACACCGTATAAAGTACCTTCTTTTAAAGTAATTTGCCCATTTCCTAAGAATGATTTTAAGGAAAAGCTGTCGCTTGGAAAATTAGCATGAATTGAGTAATCCATTGTTCCGCTTATTATTTGCTCTCCTAATAGTGCTGTAATCAGTTTTTTTCCATCTAAATTAGTAGCTGTTTGATTTAGTGAAATTTGACGAGTATTAAGAGCATAGTTCATTGTTCCAACCGCTTCGCCATCATAAAGAGAAACAGTTAAGGGATTAAACTCTAAATTTTCTTTGTTTGTTTTTATGGTAGTACTAATTTTATCAATAGCAATTTGATTAAAGACCAAATTTTGTAACAGTAGTTGTCCTTCGACAGCAGGAATAAATAATCCTTTAGATAAATCATTTCTGATGGAGTCGTTTAAGTTTAATCTACCCGTGAAAGAAATATTAGCCTTAATTTTAGTATTGTTATTGAGCTTGTTTAATCGGGTTTTAATTTGAATAGGAAAAGAGTGGCTTTGTAAATTAAAATCTTCAACTGCTACTTGTACATTTTTAAGTAGAGTTTGTTCCCCATTATTATTAATGGCAATTTGACTGTGGGAGAGTGTAATTTTTTGAATAGCAAATTCTTTATGAGACGAGGTTTTACTATTTTTATTTTGATTGTTAATTGCTACTGTTTCTTTTGGGGCATTTTGATTAACTTGTAATTGGAGTCCATCAATAGCTAATTCATCAAATAACAATGAGCCTTTTAATAAAGGAGTAAGTTTTAAATTAAATACTAAAGAATTAATTGTTGCATTGTAGTTTTCTTTTTGATTATTAGAGCCAATCTGAATTTTTTGTATTTTTAATGAGGGATTAGGAAAAAATTGCCAGGAGATTGCTCCATTGATCTGGCTTTCTTTATGGGTTATTGCGCTAATTTGTTGAGCAACAAAGCGTTTAATTGTCTCTGGTTGCATATTTTTAGTGAATAACCATAAAGATACAGAGGCTAAAAGAACTAGACTAAGAAGTGCTAAGAGTGTTTTTCCTAATAATTTCATCTAAAAAACCGAGGGATAAAAAACTAAGCATAGCGATAAAAAAATGACTGTCAAGTTTCATTAGATCCTTGTCAGGATAAGATTATTCCATTTTCTTTATTTAAACAATAAGATATGTTCTATTTGGTCATTTCCGAACAGGCGCATTGTCATAAATTAAGGATTGTAGTCTGGATTAGCGCAGCGTGCATTGCCATTAAGTTAAGAAAAATCTTAGGTTGTGACCCGCTCCCCTTCTTGAATGGCATTTCCTTGGCTTATAGGCTCTTAATTGGTCAAACTATACTTTATATATTCAATGTGTGATTTGATTATGAAATCCTTGTTAGTGTTAGGGAGTTCGTCAAATTATTGTTGTTATATTTTAGTGTAAAAATGCTGGTTTTCGTTGCAAGAATATAATTGTCCAACTAGACTGGATAAAGGGAGTACAATGATTACAGGAGTAGTCTTATGGATAATGGATTATCCGAGATAGTGGTATTACGTCCTACCGCAGTTTTTTTTTCCTTTTTAGCCTCACAATTGGGCGAAGATAATCTGCCCAGTTTTAAATCATTGCAAACCGATAATACGGCCTATCTGATTAAAAAATACCCCACTGAGGAAGGTACTCTGGATGAGTTAGAGCGGCTCTATTCAAAGATGTTCCGTCATGAAATTTGTCGGTGGCTTGGTCAAGAAGCTCGTAATGAGATTGAAAAAAGTTTTCTAGATTTTCTATGTTGTTTTAAACTGGAATTTCATTCTCATCTCATTTTATTAGAATCATCCTTATCCCAAGCAAAACAGATGGTGCAATTGCGTCCTCGAATTAAATTACTTCAATGGTTGAATCGAGTTGTTGAAGATCAGCCCGATTTAGTTCATGTGATGGAGCAAGTGAATTTGTCTCATTTAGCTGAAAATGCAAGCGTTTTACTGAAAAATTTTAATCAGCTCACGGAAATAAAACCTTTTCTACAGAGTCATTATAAATCTCTCTTTACAGCAGGAATGAGTCGTTTAACTAATGAGTCTGAACAATGGCCGAAAATTACTTCCTTTCAAGAGTTCACTCACTATTTTTCGGTTGAAATTCATACGCAATTAATTTCTTATGCATCTTTAGGAGTGTAATATGGAGCCAGGAATTATAGCCCTTATTTGTGCCGCCTCTTTTGGTGCTGTAGTAGCGATTGCAGCATTTATTCGTCAGCTTGTTTTAAGCCGAGATAAGCTCTTAAATGATGAAGCACAAAGACGTGCTATAGCCCAAGAGGCAGCTGAACTGGAGAAAATGCGTGAACAAATGCAAAGTAGTAAACGTTTTGATTCGCACTATAAGGTGCTAGGAGCCAATAAAGAAGCAATCATTTATTTAGATAATAAAATTGAAGAAATTTTACATAAAAAAACAAATTTAATAGAGCGTTACAGTCAACTCACCTTAAAAGAATCCGGTGTAATTGTAGGTGGTAAACTGTCTAAAGATCGTAAAGATGCTTGCGATAGATTAAAAGCTGAAATTGATGAAGAAATGAAATTTTATGATGAGGAATTAGTAACTTTTCAACAACGTAGAACTTCACTATGGGATACACATAAGGACTTACAAGAATATTTATTAAAACAAGAGCAAGGACGGAATGCGAATTTAGACGCTATTTATAAACAGCATTCTAGCTTATTGGAAAAAATCTTTCTTCGCCATACTGACAATGCAGAACATGTTGCTACTCAGAGTATCAATGCAGGTACTACAACTTTCAAATCTATTATTATGGCGCCCATACATTTCCTATTACAGTATTTTAATATTTCATCTGGCATTTCTTTATCTCAAGCCCAAGTCGAACAAGCGGCACGAGATGATGTAGATCAAATGGAAAAAGACGTGAATGACTCTGATGTAAATGATGATGATTTAGAAAAGAACAAAGATACAACTCCTGATAAGGGGCAAGAGGATGTTGAAGATACGCCAGAGGATAGCGCATCACAAGCAGGCATCAGCCTGGCCCATGCCTAAAAAATACTCTTTTGAGTTAATTGATGACTTTCATGTCAATGTATATTACAATCTAGCGCTTATATGGCCAGATAAATCTTAGTATTAATCAAAATTTGTATTAATTTCAATTTACTGACCTTTAACAGTAGCTTTACTGTTAAAGAAGTCTATTCGGTTATATGCCTTTATAAAAATGGAACAAAAAAGGTGATCAAGATCGGTTTTATTACTAAGTTCTTGAATTTTTAAGTTAAGTCACAATATTTCGTCGCAGATAAAAAATGGAGTAAAGCAGATGTTAAAACAACGCAATTTATGGTTAGTAATTTTTCTTTTCATTTTTTCTATAGCCAAGCCTGGATTTAGTTTAAATTTAGATACTCTTTTGCCCGATGAGCGTAATACCATCGAGGTTTTTCAAAAAACATCATCCAAAGTAGTTTATGTCCATCGTCTTGCAACGGTAACTAACCGTTCCTTGCAAAAAACTCACGTACCTGATGGTGCGGGTTCTGGAATTATTTGGGATGATAAGGGTCATGTTGTTACTAATTTTCACGTGATTAATGGGGCTGATGATTTGGCAATTACTTTAGGTAATATGACCGTTCCTGCAAAAGTCATTGGGACTGAGCCACGTAAAGACATAGCCGTGTTAGAAATTAAGTCTCCTCAAGCTTTGAAATATTTAAAAGCATTCCAACCTTTTGACATAGTTCATTTAAATGACCTTATAGTGGGACAGAAAGCCATTGCTATTGGTAATCCTTTTGGTCTTGATCATAGTTTATCTAAAGGTGTCATTTCTGCTTTAGGAAGACAAGTTCCTGGGATAGGTGGTGTTACTATTCATAATATGATTCAAACCGATACTCCTATTAATCCGGGTAACTCAGGCGGTCCTTTATTAAATAGTGCTGGTCAGCTAATTGGCTTAAATACCATGATTTTTTCTCGCTCCGGATCTTCCGCAGGAATAGGTTTTGCAGTACCTGCTGATGACATCCAACGTATTGTTACTCAAATCATCAGTCATGGACGGGTGGTTTTATCAGGAATTGGTATTCAACGAGTTGAGCCTAATATTGCTAAAAAATTAGGCATAAAAAAAGGGATACTTATCGCAGATGTATTACCTCATACTCCTGCACAACAGGCAAAGTTACGCGGCACTCATAAAGATTCGTGGGGGCGTGTAGTTGTAGGTGATGTGATAGTGGCTATCAATGCACATCCCATAGCAAATTATGATAATTTATATCATATGTTGTCTGAAATTAAAGTAGGAGAGCAAGTAACTGTTTCTATTCAAAGAGGCAACAAGCAAATGGATATTAAATTAAGAACTATTGATATTGCTGCCTTATAACATTTTGATTTTATTTACTAAGGGAAAGGTCAATACTTTCCCTTTTGTAAGAAGTAAAACATGCAATAAATTAGCGCTAAGAAAGAGGCTATAGAATTCCAGTAAGTGGTAAAGTAATCACATTGGATACACAGAATAGAGCGGCAAGATCAGTTAAATCAACAATAGTTAGAAAAAAATCATGCATTAAATAAGAAGATAAACTACTTATCACCTGACGCAAAAAAATATTGATGAAAGTAGGTTAAACTAGCTAATATTCATATTGACCAAATTAATATAAATGTAAAAATATTTTCTTTGTTACATTTATTTTTCATAACGATCCTTGTGATGAAGTAGCAGTAATTACAAAGATTAATTGCTACAAATAATCTATAGCAGCACTTTCTTACTTGAGTGGACATTAAATGTAGGTCGGCGCTAAGCGCTAGCGAAGTCCAACAACTGGAGCGCAGCGCACTCGAACGATCTTATTCAGAACTCACGTTCACTTATAGGTAGTGCTGAGTTTATCCTGGTATAGTATATTGGAAAAAATTTGCAATGTAGGAGATAAGGATGTTGTTAAATAAAAATGATTCCATTTTATTATTAATTGATGTACAGGAAAAACTGGTTCCTTTTATCTTTAATAAAGATAATTTTATTCACCGCTGTGAGTGGCTATTAAAGCTTGCCGGAAAAATGCAGGTTCCTATTTTGGTAAGCGAGCAATATCCTAAAGGACTTGGACCTACAATCCAAACACTTAACTCCTGTATTCCTGAAAAAAAACCTGTAGAAAAAGTACATTTTTCTTGCATGCAAGAGCCTAACTTTGTCCATCGTTTAACTGAGCATAAAAAAACTCAATTGATTCTTTGTGGTATAGAGGCACATGTATGTGTGTTACAAACCGCAGAAGAATTAAAAACCGCAGGCTTTGAGGTATTTGTAGTAGTTGATGCGGTTGGAAGTCGTTCAGAATTAGATTACAAATATGGGTTAAAGCGCATGAAACAAGATGGCATTCATTTAATCACTGCAGAAATGATCTTTTTTGAATGGTTAAGACAATCTGATGTTCCGGATTTTAAGGCTTTAAGTAAAGAGTTTTTACAATAAACTATTTTTGAAACTTTAGCTGAGAACTAATGATTAAGTTATCGGTCCTCAGCGCTTGTCTACTTAAAAATAAAAAATAAAAAATATAAATTATCTTTTATGAGGAAATCGTCGATGAATTTTGATAATCAAGTAGCGCTAATTACTGGTGGTGCTTCTGGTATGGGTAAAGCTTGTGCCCAGTACTTAAAACAACGCGGTATGAAGATTGTTGTGTGGGACAAACAAGAGCAGGGTGATACCGAAGCAGACTTATTCTTGAGTTGTGATGTGAGTAGTGAAGAGTCAATAACACAAGCTATGAAGCAAACTATAGAAAAAATAGGTGCCCCTCGCGTTTGCATTAATTGTGCAGGTATTGCTCCGGCGAAACGTATTGTAGGCAGGGAAGGTCCTATGCCTTTGGCCGCATTTAAACAAGTCATTGATATAAACCTAATTGGTACTTTTAATGTAATGCGTGTAGCAGCTCATGCCATGTCTACTTTAGAAATTGAAAGCAAAAGCCAAGAACGAGGTGTAATTATTAATACGGCTTCAATTGCTGCTTTTGAGGGACAAATTGGACAAGCTGCATATAGTGCGTCTAAAGGAGGTGTGGTGGCTATGACCTTACCTGCAGCGCGCGAATTGGCACAATTTGCTATTAGAGTAAATACCGTTGCGCCTGGATTGATTGCGACTCCTCTATTGCTTAATATGCCTCAAGAAGTACAAGATAAATTAGCCGAAGAGGCGGTATTTCCTAAACGACTAGGTAAACCAGAGGAATTTGCTTCACTAGTAGGGCATATTATTGAAAACACCATGCTTAATGGGGAAGTGATACGTCTTGATGGTGCTTTGCGGATGCGATAACTGTTCATATTTCCGTATAGTTGTATATGCGATAGAGACGCGTGCTATCCTCATAAAAGGTGGGAATGATTTTGTGCTGTTAAGTTGATGACCTTAGTTATATGATCTTAAATGAAAGAGGGCATATTGCCTCAAATAGGCCTAAGTTATCCCTCTTTAATTTTTACATTAAGCTTCTTGATGGTGACCGCCGTCACCTTTCTTAGAGGATTTGATATCACCAGTTGCAGTATAAACATTGACGTCTTTGCCTTTGCTTCCTGACAAAATATTGACTATTTCTTGACGGGTATGAATGTTAGTCGCAATAACTTGACCATTAACCGTATTTAAATCACGGCATCTCATTAACTCTTCACTCAGCTCTTTATTTAATTTGTTAATTAAACTTGTCTCGTCTGCAGAAGACTCTTTAAGAAACTGTTGTAAAAAGGCACTTGGTGACTGCGTTTCGGGATCACCAATTAAATTCATTCTATTTTTAGAGCTTTCCTCTAATTTGCTGGAAAGATTCTGTTTTTTCTCAGCTAAAGCTTCCAATTTATCAAATTTTCGTGTGGCCAAGGCCTCTTTTTCTTCTAATAAAGTACTATTTAATTCTTTGATCCATTCAATTTCTTGCTTTAAATGATTAGCTAAAACGTTAACGTCATTATTATTCTTCATTGAATCATCCTAAATTAAGCCAGTTCTACATTATTTAACATTTTTTTAGCAATTTCATTACTATTAACTACATAATTACCTGCCGCGATTTCAGCCTTAAAATGTGAGACTTTTTGTGAATCCACTTCAGGAATATCTTTAAAAGAAGTTTTTATTGCTTCTAATTTTTTTGATACTTCACTCAAATTCACATTATCAGAAGCAGTAGGATTCTCTGCAACAGGCTCCTTTTTTTGTCGATCTTTGGTATTGATGCGATTATTTAATTCTATCGCTTTCATACCAGAAGAATCATTAATCTGATTAACCATAGTAATATCCTCTAGGACGTTTGACATAGTTATCGGCTCCTTATAAAAATTCTTTAGCGAATTTGTTTAAATTTTAAACTTTTTAAGTCTTTTAACTATAGGGCTACTTTTACGCTGCTCACTCCTGAAACCTGTGCTTCAATGATTTTATGCGAGCTAGTATTTTTTACTTTAATCACATCTCCTAAGATGCCATCACTCATAGCGATGCCCCCCATGGTAATCTTTAAACTGCCAGCTATCGCGGTGATGCTAACTTCTTGTCCTTTAAGTACCATTCTTGCTGATTCAATTTGATAGGAAGTAATAATTGTATCAGGCGCAATATCTTTCTTACAAACTAAACCCACTAATTCTTTAGGATCAGTATAATATCCTTGCTTTAAGCGTTGTGCGTCCATTTCTGCTTGATATAAATCATCACTTTTTAAAGGCTCTCCTTTTCTTAAGGCCTTTTTATTTAATAGAACTGTTTTTAAAACCATTACTTTCACTGGAACATATAAGGTCCAATGATTTGTTTCTTCCTTACATTTAATACCCATAGTGCTGCTGTTAAGTAAGGAGCTGTCATAAGGATTAAAAATTTCTAATTGCTCATCAGCACAGGCTTTAAGTTTAAGTCGAGAATCTAATTTACCTACAGAGACTTTTATTTTTCCTTTTGCTTGTCCTACAAGTTGATTCAGCATATAGCTTTCAATTTTATATTGTATTGCAGATAATGATTGGCTTTCTGAGGGTTCAGTGTCAGCCCACAAACAAGTACTTGCAAAAATCAGAAAAATACTTAGTATGGTTTTTTTCACAATAATACCTTTTGTTCTCATTGCCATCATCCCTTGCAAATAATGAGCCAACTTTAATAAGGAGTATAACATGAGACGCTCATGGCCTGTCTACTTATTGTTTTTAAGCACTTTTTCCCTTCATGCGGACACTCATCGTCCCCAGGATTTTTTAGATAGTATAAAAGGAAAAAAAAATGAGGGTGCGCAAATTTATCAGCATTTTTGTGTTAATTGCCATGCACAAAAACCAATTATTCCCATAGGAGCCCCTCGATTTAGGGAAACGAATGATTGGGCGGGTAGATTAAAACAAGATATAGAATTAATTTTTAAGCATACAGATGAAGGTATAAATAATATGCCTGCTCGAGGTGGATGTTTTGAATGTAGTGATGAACAGTTGGCTCTGGCTATGGTCGAAATGCTTCCCTCTAAAGATAAAAAAAGGATCTTTAATGAGCTTAAAGATCACAAAAAGATCAGAAAGTAAAAAATATTTGTAAAAAAAGCTAAACCTATTTTGAAATCTCCCGATAAAGAAAAAAAAAGAGGGAGAAAAAAAGTGAAGAAACAATTAGTTTTAATTCCAGTATGTGCTTTGGCTGCATCTTGTGCCTCCATGGACAGATCTACTTCTGTTGTAGATGATGCGGGTTATACTCATTACACCATGAGCATGGCTTCAGATCATAAAGGATCAGGCTATTTTCCAGATAAAAGAGTAGCAACAGGGAAAAAAGTATTTATTTTTGACCCTAAAGCCACTGCATGGGCAGCTTATGATGCTGATGGTACTAGAGTAAACACCGGTAGTGCTTCGGGCGGAAAAGATTTTTGCCCTGACGTAGGAAAACCCTGTAGAACAGTAACAGGTTCCTTCAAAGTTTATTCTAAAAAAGGAGAGGAATGCACATCAAGTATTTATCCAGTTGAAACGCATGGAGGAGCGAAAATGCCTTATTGCATGCATTTCCATGGAGGTTACTCAATTCATGCGGCTTATGAAGTACCAAACTATAATGCTAGTCATGGTTGTATAAGAGTATTGCCAAGTGCCGCTAAATGGCTGAGTGAGGATTTTATTGATGTAGGTACATCCGTGGTTGTAAAACCATACTAAAGGTTATAGTTATAAAAAATAATTAATAATAAACTAACCGTTTTCTCCACTCTAAACCCTGCTCAGGCAGGGTTTTTTTAGACAGGACTTACGAAAAACTCCAATCTCTTCGTTAAAAGAAGTTTTTAATTCGGTCATTTAATATATCTAAACCCTCATTAAAAAGCTCCTTTTGCCTCGATCTTGGGAGTTTTTCCTAAGCCCTGTTGTTAAGTTAGGATATATAGAGGAATGTAGCCCGTATTAGACGAAGTCGTAATACGGGATTGGAGCTAGATCGAGGCACGAATTTCCCGGATTACGCTGCGCTAATCGGGTACATTAGGGTTTTCCTAAAGTACTGAGTTAATGAACCTTACTGAGCTTTTGGAGGAATTTGCGCTTGTATTTGTTTTAATTGATCTTGAATTTGAGTATTTGCGGTTTGAATCTGATTTTGTAGGTCACTTTGTACTTTTTGGATCTGCGCTTGAAGTTTTGTGTTTAAATCAGCTATTTGCTGTTGCTGTTGATCCTGTAAGGCTTTAATTTGTGTTTGAATTTGGGTGTTAAGTTTTACTTCTCCTGGTGTGAAACCATCATCTGCAAAAGCTATTGAAGAGAATGCTAAGGTACAGAAAATTATGCTTGATATTAATTTCATAGCTAAGTCCTTTTAATTTAAATAAACAGTTTTAACTTTAACGAATTAAAATTTATTTGAAAAGCTTTTCTTAAAACTACGGACATAAAATAGTAAGCGCAAAAATTTAAAGAATTGTGTTAACACTTGCTAATCCTAGAACTAGCACTTATCATTTTTATTTTTTATGTTAGAGCTAAATCATGATGCTGTGTATTGATGTAGGAAATTCTCATATCTATGGTGGGGTTTTTGATGGAGATGAAATAAAGCTTCGCTTTCGTCATACATCTAAAGTTAGTACATCAGATGAGTTTGGGATTTTTCTAAAAAGCGTTTTGCGTGAGAATAATTGTGATCCACAACAAGTTAAATCGATTGGGATTTGTTCGGTTGTGCCTCAATTAGATTATTCTCTAAGAGCCGCTTGTGTGAAATATTTTTCTTGTGAGCCTTTTGTATTACAAGTGGGAGTTAAAACAGGTTTAAATATTAAATACCGTAATCCCATCGAGGTAGGTGCTGATAGAATTGCCAATGCAATTGCTGGCACTCACAATTATCCAAATCAAAATTTAGTAGTTATTGATTTTGGTACCGCTACTACTTTTTGTGTTATTACTGCGCAAAAAGCATATTTAGGAGGGGCTATTTTACCCGGAGTGCGTTTATCCGTAGAAGCGCTCTCAAAGAATACAGCGCGCTTGCCTTCAGTTGAAATTATAAAGGTTGATCAAGTAGTTGGTCGATCTACTATAGAAAGTATTCAGTCAGGAGTTTATTACGGTGTTTTAGGTGCTTGTAAAGAGCTAATCCATAGAATTAATAAGGAAGCTTTTAATAATCAACAGTCTATCGTGCTTGCAACAGGTGGTTTTGCTTCATTTTTTGATAATCAAAACATTTATGATCATTTAGTCCCCGATTTAGTTTTGCAAGGAGTTCGCTTAGCCTCTTTAATGAACGGCTAATTTTATTCACTTCTAAAAGAACATCCTCTCATTAATTTACCAGAGTTCTTCTAAAGAGCACTTTTATTTCTATGTGCCCATTTACTGGGCTTTTGATTAATTATTTTTCATTTTCTGCAAATAAATTCACCTAAACTCCAACTTTATTCTTGACGAAGGGGGAAATGTGTTCCTATAGTGTATAAAAGTGGGTTAAAATAATAAAAAAGTGGGGAATTGTGGAGGATCAACTCTACAGTTAAAAAATATGTTTCGTGGAATAAATACCATAACTATTGACACTAAAGGGCGCTTAGCAATTCCAACGCGCTACAGAAGTGCTTTAGGTGCGGAAGAGAAAGTTCCCTTAGTGGTTACCATTGATACTGAAGAAACATGTTTACTTTTATATACCGCCACTCAATGGCAGTTAATTGAAAATAATTTGCAGAAGCTACCGAGTTTTAATGCGGCAGCGCGACGTATTCAACGTTTGTTAATAGGTCATGCGACTGATGTAGAGTTAGACAGCAATGGTCGTGTACTTTTGCCCACCGTATTAAGAACTTATGCACAATTAGAGAAAGACGTAGTGATGATAGGGCAAGGAAATAAATTTGAGGTCTGGAATCAAGAGCTTTGGGAAGCGAAACGAGAACAATGGTTAGCGGAAGAAGCGTCGCAAATTGATGCATTACCCGATGAAATGAAAACGTTTTCTCTGTAATGGAAAATAAAAAAATGAAAGCGCATCAATCAGTACTATTACATGAATCAATTGAGGCTTTAGCAATTAAAGCGGACGGCATCTATTTCGATGGCACTTTTGGTCGTGGTGGACATAGCCAAGAAATTTTAAACTCTTTAAATGATAAAGGTAAATTATTTGCTGTGGATAAAGATCCTGATGCAATTGACTTTGCAAAAGAACATTTTGGAGCAGATAAACGTTTACAAATGATTCACGGTTCATTTGCCGATATTCGCCAATTTGCAGAAGAAGAACAAGTTCTTGGTAAAGTGAACGGTATCTTACTTGATTTAGGCGTATCGTCACCTCAGTTAGATAATCCTCTCCGTGGTTTTAGCTTTATGCAACAAGGTCCTTTAGATATGAGAATGGATCTAACTCAAGATTTAAGTGCGCAAAAATTTGTTAATGAAGCTGATGCTGAGGAAATGGCGGGAATTTTTAGATTATATGGCGAAGAGCGCTTTGCAGGAAGAATAGCAAGGGCTATTGTCACCAAGCGAACAACTTTACCTATTACCACCACACTACAATTAGCTGAAATTGTAAAAGAAGCGAATCCAAAATGGGAAAAGCACAAACATCCTGCAACACGTGTTTTTCAAGCGATTCGTATTCACATTAATCAAGAATTAAATGATTTACAGCGCTTTTTAGAAAACTGTTTAGATGTTTTAGCTCCAGGAGGACGCTTAGCAATTATTAGTTTTCATTCCTTAGAAGATCGCATTGTTAAGCAATTTATGCGTAATACAGAGCAAGGCGAGCGCCTTCCTATAGAGATTCCGGTGAGATTTGAGGAAACAAAAACTAATTTTAAACGAGTAGGAAAAGCAGTAATGCCTAATGAAAAAGAAGTAGGCGTTAATGTAAGAGCCCGTAGTGCAGTGCTTAGGATAGGGGAGAAATTAGCATGAATGCTGCAGCAAAAGTAATTAATCAAAGTAATTTATTTCATGGTCACTTGGCAGAGATGCATATGTCAAAATCAGTGTATATGTTGATATTATTAATGGCTGCTGTATTGATTAGTGCTTTAGGGGTAGTTTACAGCACTAACTCTTATCGCTTAACTTTTAGCCAGTTGCAACAAGAAGAGCAACAAACACACCATTTGCAATTACAATGGGGTCAATTACTACTAGAGCAAGCTAGTTTGGCAACGCCTGCTCGTGTACAGGAACTAGCAACGGACAAATTAGAAATGATATTTCCTGCCTCTAAAAATACGTATTTATTACATCCTCAACAGTCTTTATAAAAGGAATTACTAGAGATGCTCTAAAGCATCTCGAAAAAAATTATATCTTAAGGTACACTTGCGCCTAAGCCAAACATAGAGTTTTTACCATTAAGTTAAGGCCAATTCTGGATAAGAAAAAAATAAGTTATTGAAAATATTGAATTGGGTCAATGGTGTTCTTGTAGCCTGGATGCAGCGCAGCGAAATCCGGGGGCAGTGGCACCTAATTCCTGGATTTTGCTGCGCTGCATCCAGGCTACATCCGATGTATAACGACGCCCCGCCCGGAGTCGTAATGCGGGGTTGGGGAACTTAAGTTGAAGTCATTACGTGAACACTTACTTAATATTTTAGATAAATTGTGAGCATCTTTAAGAAAATGGAGTAGATTGTGCTTCAAAACAATACCTTTAACTAATAAGCAATTATGAAAAAATCAAATCATCGTGCAAGATTAATTACTGTCGCAACGTTCTTTGCTGTCATATTAGTAATTCTTCTTTGGCGCATGGTTGATCTTACTGTATTACATCGTAAATTTTTACAAGGCCAAGGTAATGCGCGTAGTCTGCGTGTAGTAGATATTCCTGCTTATCGAGGCATGATTACTGACCGGCATGGTATTCCTTTAGCTATTAGTACGCCAGTCGAATCGATTTGGGTGAATCCTAAAGAGTTTTCTCCCGATAAAGAACAGTTTATGGCGCTGGCTGATTATTTACATCTATCACCCAAAGAACTGAGTAGAAAAATAGTAAATGCTGAAAGCAAAGGATTTCTCTATTTACAAAGACAAGTACCGCCTGCAGCTTCCAAAAAAATTGCTAATTTAAAAATTCCTGGCGTTAATTTGCAACAAGAGTTCAAACGTTATTATCCAGAGTCTGATAGTATTTCTCAATTGCTAGGCTTTACCAATATTGATGATCAGGGCTTAGAAGGTATAGAGCTAGCCTATCAAGATTGGCTTATGGGTATCGTAGGCAAAAAGAGGGTTACTAAAGATAGAGTAGGGCGGATTATCGAAGACTTAGGGGTAGTTAAAGAACCACGCCCAGGCCATGATTTACATTTAAGTATCGATAGACGTTTACAATATTTAGCTTATAGCGAATTGTATAAAACAGTAGAAGAATTTAATGCAAAATCAGGCTCAGTTGTTGTAGTAGATACTCAAAATGGTGAGATTTTAGCGATTGCCAACTATCCTTCTTATAATCCCAATTCTAGAGGTAAATATGATAGGGAAACCTATCGTAATTTAGCTTTAACAGATACTTTTGAGCCAGGCTCCGTAATGAAGCCTTTTAGTATTGCTAGCGCCCTAGAAACTGGTCTTTTTACTCCTGAAACCATTATTGATACCAATCCTAGTTGGATGACCGTTAATGGAAAAGTCGTACGTGATATTCATAATTATGGCGTTTTGGATGTAACCGGTGTTTTACAGCATTCAAGTAATGTCGGTGTGACGAAAATGGTTTTGTCCAGTCCGCCTGAACAGTTAATTGGACTCTTACAACGCAGTGGTTTTGGGGAAAAAACGGAAAGTGCTTATCCAGGTGAAAGTGATGGTTCTATAGTAAAAGTAAAAGAGGCTACTCCCTTTGTTTTAGCTACTTTAGGTTTTGGTTATGGTATTTCTTCGACTGCGCTGCAACTAGCAAAAGCTAGTTTGATTTTTGCAAATCAGGGAAGATTAATTCCTGTTACTTTGATTCATAATGATAAACCATCAACTAGTACACAAGTTATTCAACCAAAAACAGCAGAACAAGTTTTATTAATGATGGAAGCTGTTTTAGGAAAAGATGGCACAGGAAAAAGTGCTCGCGTCTCTGGTTATCGAGTGGCAGGAAAAACAGGAACAGCACGCGTTGCAGGAAAAAATGGTTATAAAGACAAAAGATACACTTCTAGTTTTATGGGAATTGCTCCTGTTTCCAAGCCAAAATTTGTGGTGGTAGTGATAATTCATGAACCTTCCAAAAATGGCTATTACGCAGCTGCAGTAGCAGCACCTTTGTTTTCTAAAGTAATGTCCGGGGCATTACGTTTATTTAACATACAAACCGATGATCCTACGGGGTAATAAAACTCGTACTATCGTATCAATTAATGAGGAGCCTCTCCGTGAAATTAACTCAATTACTACAAGCTTGGTTAAATCAGGACATTAATGATTGCGATATTAAGGACATAAAAAATGACAGCCGCTTAATACAAGCAGGCGATTTATTTATTGCTTATCCAGGAGCTGTGGCTGATGGGCGTAAATTCATAGAAAAAGCAGTGGCGGAGGGTGCAGTAGCTATTGCTTATGATCCTGTGAATTTTCCATCTACAATTTCCTTACCAACCAGTGTTCCATGCGTTGCCATAAATCATCTAGCAGAACATTTAGCAGCGATTGCTCAAAAATTTTTTAGCAATCCTAGTCATTCACTGAGAGTTACCGGAGTTACAGGAACTAATGGTAAAACGACGATAGCCTATCAATTAGCACAAGCACATTCCTTACTACAAAGAAAAGCGGCTTATATAGGGACTATTGGCCAGGGTGAAGTTCATCAATTACAACTCTTAGAAAACACCACACCAGATGCTCTTTGCCTACAAAGCTTACTCCATCACTATTTGGAAACTGGAATAAAAGAAGTCTGTATGGAGGTTTCTTCTCATGCTTTAAGCCAGCATCGAGTAGATGCTATTGAGTTTAAACAGGCAATTTTTACCAATCTAAGTTTAGATCATTTGGATTATCACCATACGATGGAAGCCTATGCCGAAGCAAAAGCGATGTTGTTTGCCAATGAACACCTAGAGACCGTGATTATCAACCATGATGATCCCTATCAAGAATTGATGCTCCAAGCAGTACAAGCTCAGGTGAAAATAATAAGCTATGGAATGAATCAAGAAAGTGATGTTTATGTTGCAGAATGGAAGAGTGACATGCAGGGCACCGTGATGGAACTTGTTTCTCCTTGGGGACGCCATCAAATAATTATTCAAGCTTTAGGCCAGTTCAACATTTATAATTGTTTAGCCATCTTCACTAGTTTAATGGCGAGTGGTTATCCAGTAGAACAGGTGGTTGATGTGATGGCTCAGTTAAAAGCAGCTCCGGGACGTATGGAAATAGTAGCAAAATCTCCCTATGTCTTAGTGGATTATGCTCATACTCCAGATGCCTTAGAAAATGTCCTAACAACCTTACACCAATTGAAAAAAGGGAATTTATGGGTAATTTTTGGTTGCGGCGGCGATCGCGATAAAAGCAAACGTCCGATTATGGGTAAGGCAGCAAGTGATTATGCAGATAAAGTAATCGTTACGAGCGATAACCCTCGCAGTGAAAATCCCGAACAAATAATTAATGAAATAATTCAAGGCATACCATCATCAAGACAAATGACTAAGTTAAGCAACCGGGAAGAAGCTATTGCTTATGCATTAACTAATGCAGAACAAGAAGACATTATTCTAATTGCTGGTAAAGGCCATGAAGCATATCAACAAATAGGTTCAACAAAACATGTATTTTCTGATCAAGAGGTAGTAAAAAAATTAATACAAAGGGGAGTGCTGTAAACTCCTTTAGTCTAGGTTTTAAACCAATAATGAATACATTAAATAACGCGAGTTCGTAATAAATTTTTACCTCATTACCCCAAAACCGTTCGGGCTGAGGAGGGCAAAGCCCGTCTCGAGCCTTGACACAGTGTAAGCACTGCGCATTCTCCAGGCCGAACGGATCACGGTAAATAGATGTGTTTTAGCCCTTTTCTCTAATAATTTAATTTTTTGATGTTATTGTGTTATCTAATATTTTAGAAATGATGGCAGAGAATAGCGTTTAGAGCCTGATAAGACTGGATGTCAATAATTAAGGGCACAATTATGAAGTATTTATTTTTTATAAATGAAAAATAAACACTGTAAATAATACTATTCTTTGTTACACTTGCTCAGCAAAATTCTACCAGTTCCACGCCTGTGGATAATTTAATTGCACTTAACTCCTTCGTTTTATTAATTTTTAATCTTTCTAGCAGAAAACCTTGCTGTGTAAGGCTTAATTTCTATTTTATAGTTCCCCAAATTTTATATTTATCCACAATTTCTGTGGATAACTCTGTGAATACAAGTGTACAGAGCAAGGGATAAGCTGCCTGATTTGGGATGCTTATATTTTAAGTAAGCTGAAAATAATAGAAGATGGAAGAGCGTTTAATAAATCAATGGTTCAGGTAATAACATTGAAGACTTAATTTGCATTGTACTTAAAAATATAAAATACTCATTTATTTCTAATTCAAGTTGATTTATAATTGCGCAAATAAAATTTTTATTGGCTATAAATTATGAAACTAAACCCATACTCCTCTGTAAATTCATTTGGTTTAAGCCCTAATGAATTAATTTATCGATCTGCAAAAGAAAAAAATGAAACCACACTTAGCTACGCTTTAACGCTAAGCTGTATCGATGTTTATAGCGGAAATGAAATGGGTCCTGCTATTTCTAGGCTAGCCTGTGAGAATGATAAGGAGGCAGTGGATTATTTAATAAAATGTAATGCATCCTTAGTTTGGGCTATTTTCGGCTTTGCCTTAGGTGGGCATAAAACCGAAGCACTGGCCTTGTTAGAACGCCTTAAGAACGAGGTTCCTCACCAACTTTCCGTAACATTCAATTACCTTGCTATTGGTTTTGCAAGTGGTGGCTATAAGACAGAGTCTTATAGGTTATTGGAAGGCGTAAAGAAAGAATACCCCGATAAAATTATTCAAGTATTAAATGGAATGGCTGCGGGCTTTGCACGAGGTGGTTCTAACACGGATGCTTACGAGTTTTTAGAACTTGTGAACAAAGAGCATCCGGCTCACCTCATCTCAGTATTAAAATTCATGGCTCTTGGTTTTGCCCAAGGCGGACATCAGACAGAGGCAGTACAGTTTTTAAAATTCGTGACGCGTGCTTATCCTGCTCAACTTGTTTTGGTATTAAAGTCCATGGTCTCAGGCTTTGCTCAAGGTGGATATAAAGTAGAGGTGTATAAGCTCTTAGAACACATAAAGCAGAAACTTCCTGCTCAATCGGTATTGATGTTAATGTTCATTGCTCGTGGCTTTGCAGGCGGTGGGCATAAGGAGGAAGTCTATGAGTTCTTAGACTTAGTGAAGCGAACTTACCCTGCTCAACTCGCTGCGGTATTAAATAACATGGCTATCGGCTTTGCTGAAAGTGGCTATAAGAGCGAGCTTTATCAGTTATTAGAACAAATAAAGAGAGAGCAACCGCTTCATTTTGTCTCGGTAATAAATAGTATGGCTACTGGTTTTTCTTCTGGAGGACATAGGGTAGAGGCCTACGAGTTTTTAGAGTTCGTGAAAAAAAATCATCCTGCTCAATTAGTCTCGGCATTAAAATCCATAGCCGTTAGTCTTGTTCAAAGTGGACATATGACAGAGGCTTACAAGTTCTTACAACTGGTAAAACAAGCTTATTCGCCTCAACTTGGTATCATAGTAAAGACTATGCTTACATGCTTTGCTAAAAGCGGAGATAATACAGAGACCTACGAGTTCTTAAAGTTCGTAAAGCAAAATTATCCAGCTGACTTCGGCTCGATATTAAATCACATGGCTCGTAACTTTGCGCGAGATGGGCATGAGGCAGAAGCCTACCAGCTATTAGAGTTCGTCAAGCTAAATTATTCTGTACAACTCTCCTCAGTATTAAAGCAATTAGCTGTAGGCTTTGCTGAAGGAAAACATGAGGGAGAAGCGTATAAATTCTTAGCTCAGATAAAGCGCGAATATCTTAATTACCATATCGCGGTATTAAATAGTATGGTTATTGGCTTTGCTTCTGTTGGGAATAAAGTAGCGACTGATAAGCTCTTAGATCAAGTGAAGAGAGAACATCCTTCCCAAATTTTTTCGGTTTTAAATATTCTACTCTCGGGTTTTACTTACGGTGGGTATAAGAGCGAAGCCTATTTACTCTTAGATCAGGTGAAAAGTCAGTATCCTACTCAATTGCCTGAGGGATTGAAAGAGATGGCCACAGGCTTTGTACGCGGTGGACATAAGAAAGAAGTATGTGCCTTCGTAGGAAAAGTGCAGAAGGATTATCCTGAACAGCTCACCTCTGTATTAAGCTGTATTGCTGAGAATGCAATGAAAAATAAAAAATCTATTGATAAGAGCCTTGTTTTAAAAGTGCTTAGTCTAATGGAAAATCCCCAGTCACGTAGCGAACTTGCGCGGGCTTTACAAATTCGGATAACTAGTTATGATCCCAACGCTTTATTAGCTCAGGCTGCGTACTATAATAAGTTGATGAAAAAGCAGGGTATTAGTTATGAGCAATTATTAGGGTGGGTTGATCCTTCAGTACGGCTCTATTTATTGCAAGGGGGTGCCTTAGTTCGGAGGGGTCATTTATCTGCTGCTCTTTTTCTCGAGGTCTGTAGTTATTTAGTCCCATTGAATCCACCCGAGCTTTGTGATCTTTCAAATAAGCTAGCTTTTCATATCTGTCGTAATCGATTCTTTTCGCAGCTTAAAATTCAAGGAGCTTTGTTAGCATCGGAAAACTCTATGAAACCAGTAAGACAGGAACAAGATGCTCTAAGACCGCTATTACTGTAGCGTCTCTGATATTTTAGAACTTGTGGCAGAGAATAGCGTTTAGAGCCTGATAAGACTGGATGTCAATAATTAAGGGCACAATTATGAAGTATTTATTTTTTATAAATGAAAAATAAACACTGTAAATAATACTATTCTTTGTTACACTTGCT
>CANJQE010000026.1 GCA_947476305.1 Legionellaceae bacterium | reverse complement strand
TGCTAGACCAATCAAAGTCAGAGTTATCCCAAAATGTACGACCTACTTTTAAACCTTTTGCCTCGAGCGCTCTCGTTAATAGTTTATCTTCTAGTAAGATATTTTGTATATAAGGACTCGGCTCTTGAGTCGTTAGATACTCTCTTTGTGTTAATAACACGAGGTCAAAATTTTTTTTATTCATCTGCGGTCTCCCTACCCTTTGAAACTCTTCTGAAAAAGAGGTCTATTTTATCTGCTGTAATTCAATTTGCCTGCATCTTATCAAATAAATATGTTAAGATTAATTCTTTTTTCATGAGGTAAAATCCATGTTTCAAAATGCTATTGTTCGTACTCCGTCATCATCGATGATTCATGGACTAACTACCTCAGCTCATCTAGGCAAACCCAGCTATGAACTGGCATTAGTTCAACATCAAAATTACATTAATGCCTTAATCCAATGCAGCATTGAAGTGACGGTTCTTTCCCCCATTGAACAGCATCCTGACTCTTGTTTTGTGGAAGATGTTGCCGTTCTTACCGAAACTTATGCGTTGTTAACTAGACCGGGAGCCCCCAGCCGGCAAGGTGAAGTTAAAGAAATGGAAGAAACGGTTCATTGTTTTTTTAAAAAACCTAATCGGATTAATATGCCTGGTAGTTTAGAGGGTGGTGATATACTTCAAGTTGAAAATCATTTTTTTATTGGTTTATCTAATAGAACGAATGAAGAAGGTGCGCAACAAATGATGCGTAGCTTATCACAACAAGGATACACTGCATCAATTATCCCATTAAAAGAATTCTTTCATTTAAAGACGGGAGTAAGTTATTTAGGCAACGGAACCATACTGGTTTGTGGCGAACTAATTAATCACCCCGCTTTTTCTTCTTTAAAACAAATTATTATTGATCCTTATGAAGCTTATGCAACTAATTGTATTAGTATTAATGGTACGATTTTAATGGCTCAGGGCTATAGCAAAACAAAAAAAGCCATCAGTGATCTTGGCTATCCTATTATCGAATTGGATATGAGTGAATTCAGAAAAATTGATGGTGGCTTAAGCTGTTTATCACTTAGATTCTAATGAACAAGAAATTATCTGTATTAAGTCTTAGCTTACTTACTATAGGCTCGGTAGACAGCATTAGAAATTTACCAGCTGCTGCTTTAGCTGGAACTCAATTATTTAACTATTTTACTTTAGCACTTTTCTTATTTTTACTTCCTTGCGCTATTATTTCTGCCTGGTTCTCTAAGCAATCAACACAAGGCGTTTATGGTTGGGTTAAAATAGGCTTAGGCGAACGCGCCGCGTTTATGGCAACCTGGTTTCAATGTTTGCAAAATATCTTGCTTTATCCCACCTTACTTAGTTTTATTGCAGGAACCATGCTCTATATTATTTCTCCGGACTTAGTGGAAAATAAAGGCCTACTCTTTCTTATCATTGTCAGCCTTACTTTAGGGCTAACGTGGATTAATCTAAAGGGAATCCACTTGTCTAGCTATTTTAATGGCTTTTGTTCCATTTTCGGCTTATTAATTCCTTTTCTTCTTATTTTATTTATAGGTCTTTATTGGTGGTTAACGCAAACCCCTTCTGAAACCTCTATCCCAACACAAACAACAAGCTACTCTTGGTCTTCTTTAACCGCTATTATGTTATCTTTTTGTGGTATTGATTTAGCAGCCGTTCATGCAAAAGAAAGCCAACCCAAAGCCTATCAACGCTCCCTTATATTTTCTGTACTAATTATTTTTTGCTCTATGCTTTTTGGTTCTCTCATTTTAGCCATGATTATTCCACCAGATCAGTTAAGTTTTATCAGTAGTATTCCTCAATTGATTCACTTATTTTTTGCTAAAATTAATTCTAGCTATCTAGCACCCTTTATTAATATGCTGATTGTTTTAGGTTGTATTGGCGCTGCAAATAATTGGTTAATCGGCCCGATTAAAGGATTAAGCTTTGCTGCAGAAAATGGTCTTTTTAATAAGAAATACACGAAACTCAATACTAAGGAAGTCCCAAGCCAGCTTTTAATCATTCAGGCTTTATTTATTTGTACACTCAGTTCTTTATTCTTAGTGGTTCCATCGATTAATACGTCTTACTGGATAATGCTCAATACAGCCACTCAAATTTATTTGTTAATGTATCTATTGCTGTTTTTAAGCGCTATAAAAGTCGCATTAGCTACTAGAACCGCACCTAAAACAATCATTATTGTTAGCTCTGTTCTAGGATTACTCGGCATTAGTATCGCCTTAGTGGTTAGTTTTTCTTTACCCACCTCGCTGCAATTTGGCTCTCAAAAACTATACGCTGCATACAGCGGACTTTTTTTATTATTTATCATTTCTCTTCCCTTTAGCCGCAAATTATTGCTCAGAAAAAATACTCAAACTATCTTATCAAGCAGCACGCTCACTTTAGGAAATCAAAGTTGAACTGCTTTTAAGTTTAAGAATTAATGTATAAAATTTAAAGGCTTGACTATAATTTATATATACAAGATGGCCAGCTTGAGGATGACATGCGAATTTCACGGACGATGATGAATAAAGCTGTAGAAGCTCACATTATTTCAGCAGAACAAGCTCACAATTTACTCGATTTTTTAAAAACCCTTCCTGAACAAGGCCCCTCCTTTAACTTAACCAATGTGCTCTATTATTTTGGCGGTTTAATTGCTATCGGTGCGATGACTCTTTTTATGGGTTTAAGTTGGGAATTATACGGGCAAGGAGCCGTTTTTTTACTTTCACTGTCTTATTCGATAATAGGACTTGCATTGGCTCATACCTTCCGCAATAAACATTTAGATATTCCTGCAGGAATTTGCGCTACTTTTACTATTTGCTTAACCCCTTTAACCATTTACGCATTTCAAAAAATGATGGGGTGGTGGCCGGACGATGATATAAAATATTATGAGTATCACTATTATATCAAATGGAATTGGCTCTATATGGAGTTTGGAACACTAATAGTGGGAATTATCCTTGCTTGGATATATCGTTATGCCTTCATGATCATGCCTATTGCAGTTACTCTTTGGTATATGTCCATGGATCTCACCTCTATGATTAATGGCGGATCTTATGATTATGAACTAGCTGCTATGGTTTCGATGTATTTTGGCTTAATTACTATTTTCATTGCTTTTTGGGTTGATGTACGCTCTGTACACTCGAAGGATTATGCCTTTTGGCTTTATATTTTTGGTGTAATAGCTTTTTGGGGGGGATTATCATCACAAGATTCTAATAGTGAATTGTCTAAATTTTTCTACCTCTGTATTAACTTAGGGATGATGCTTATTGGTGTCATTTTAAATAGAAAAGTTTTTGTTATATTCGGTGCCTTTGGAGTGTGCGGTTATTTAGGTCATCTTGCTTATAGAGTATTTGAATACAGTTATCTATTCCCTATCGCACTCACAATTATTGGTATAGGTATTATTTATTTGGGTGTGTTATGGCAAAAAAATGAAGCGGCTTTAACTCATCGTTTGCGCACTATCTTACCCAAACCTTTGCGCGAACTTCTTGAGGCAAGAGAAGAATAGTAACTTATTTAAATGTAACCTAGTTGCTTGCAACCAGGAATGACGGGCACATTTCAAATACGAATAAAAATTTTTCGCTTGTATAAAAATAAAACTATTAGAAAATTCAACAATAAAAAGTTTAACGCATAAAGTAAAACAGCGTTTTCAGGATTAAAATGGCTAAATAAAGATTGAGTTATTACATCTTTTAAGTTTGTTTCGCTGCCATGATAAGTGAGTTTAATTTTAAATTGTGCTTTTAAGAACAGTACATGAACAATAAAAGCAAATAAGGCATTCATCCCAAATATTTTGAAAGGCAAAGCCCATTTTTGATATCCCAAAAGATCGGTCAATAAGAAACAGGCAGCAAAGAGTAGTAAAGAAATACCACCAGACCATAAAACATAAGAGCTCGACCATAAATTTTTATTAATTGGAAAAGTATAACTCCAAAACCAACCACAAATTAGAGAGATAAATCCGATAATGCACATTAAATAAAAATTCTTTAATTTCCGATCTCTATTGTTAAGGAGAATCTGCCCTATAATCACACCAAATAAAGTGGTGGCAATTGCAGGAAAAGTACTTAAGAAGCCCTCCGGATCATAGGGCTTATCATGTAAATGTGCTGATGAAAAAATCATTTGATCCACATAGGCTACCCAAGAACCATCTGCAGTTAATGAATTAAAACCAAAATGAGGGACAGGTATTTGAGTCATGAAAAACCAATAAGCGATGATAATTATCGCAAAGAGCAGTATCTGTGTTCTAAGAGAGGTATTAAGATAAATAAGCGAGCAGACTAAATAACAAATGGCTATTCTCTGTAAAATCCCATAAATTCTCAGTGTTTCAAAATGGATATTCCAAGGAAAAATAGCTAACAAGATACCCAATGTAAACATGATAATACTTCGTTTTAATATACTTTTATAAAGCTCAGTCTTATTTTCTAAACTCAGATGACGATTTAATGAAATGACTGCGGTTAAACCCACAATAAATAAAAACGCTGGAAACACTAAATCAGCTAAGGTAAAACCATTCCAATCAGCATGGAGCAAGAGAGAATAGCCTGAATCACTCTGGCTATTCACGATAATCATTAAGACAATAACCAAACCTCGGAAAACGTCTAGGGATAAAATACGATTACTGATAGGAGCCATTAAAATTAATTACCTTAATTGTACCAAATTAGAGATGGGCGTCTTTCTTGAACAATAATTATTAACTATCTACCTGCACATTAATATCCCGAGCATCAGATAATCCACGATCATCAACAACCCTAATGGTAAATTTACCCGGTTTTGCCTGCCAAAGATAGGATTCGTCGCTTGTTGTTTTAGCAATAAAGGTTTCATTAATGAACCAATATAAATGCTCCACACCTGCATCTGTTACCGCAGTTAAAGGTATTTTACTATTCGTTGATGTGCTTGCTCTAACAATATAACTAATACCAGCTTGAGGCGATGAGATTTGAGGACTAATTCCATTATTACTCGATAAAGCACAATCCGCTTCAAAAAAAGGAGGTGTATGTCGCTGAATACCTGCTCTTTTAAAAATTTTTAATAAATCAGATGGCCAAAATTCAAAAATTTCAAAGCGGGTAAATTCATCAATGTGACACGTTCTTAATCCTGTCTTGGTGTTAATTGCTACTTCGCGAAAAATTGTATCTGTTTTAATGGGGGATTTACCTGGAATAAACCACGTCCATTCTCTGTTAGTACAATAACGAGTAGGTAGCAGACCTGAAGCCTTGCACACTTCTACCTTTCTAAGGTTCATTGTTTCTGGATGTTTATCAACCTGAGCTATTGGCCCACGCTCATGCTGAATACCATCCACTAACTCAAAAAATAAAGGAGCAGCAATATCTTTACCAATAAAGGCTGGATTGGCTTTATTATCAAAATTACCAATCCAAACACCTAATACATAAGGACCAAAAGTACCTACAGTCCAAGCATCTCGATACCCCGAAGACGTACCCGTTTTCCAAGAAACTGGAATAGCCAAGGCATTTTTATAACTATAATCACTGTTAGGATTGTTTTGTAACATATCCAAAACGAGGAAACTTGCCTCCCTACTTAATAAACGCCTACCCTTATTTTTTTGTCCGTTTTTTAACATATGAATCGGATACCACACCCCATCATTAACTAACATGGCGTATAAGCTAACTAATTCCTTCATAGTCAATTCAACACCGCCTAGATTAAGGGATAAACCATAGAAAGACTCTGGTTTTAAGTGACTTACTTGAGCCTGTTCTAATAACTGATGTAAGCTTGGATTGGCCAATTGACTGGAAAGATAAATAGCTGGAATATTGCGACTTAAAGCTAAAGCATCCCGTGCTTTAACTGGTCCCATAAAATCATAATCAAAATTTTCAGGGTTATATCCATTAAAACTACGCGGCACATCTTTTAAAACAGTATTAGGGTGAATTAAACCTTGATCTATAGCCAAGCCATAGATAAAAGGTTTTAAGGTAGAGCCTGGTGAGCGCTTTGTTTCAATACCATTGATTTGTCCGCCAATAGCTTTATCAAAAAAATTAGCGGAACCGAGCATACTTTTAACACTCATATCACGTGTATCGACTAAGATAATAGAGGCATTATAAACGCCCAAGGTTTTTTTTCTTGCTAAATAACGATGCGTAATACGCTCCATAATCACTTGAGTTCTGGAATCAAGACTAGTTGTCAGTTGTTGGTCATTAGAATTATTTTTTAAAACAGAATTAACTAAATGAGGGGAACGAAAAGGCAGTTGGCTTATTTTGTACATTAGCAAAGGCAAAGAAAAGAGCGTTTCTTTATTAAGATCTTCAGGATAACTAGCTATCCAACGTGCAAATAATAAATTTCTAATTTCTTTTAATTCA
This sequence comes from Legionellaceae bacterium, assembly GCA_947476305.1. GTDB lineage: Bacteria > Pseudomonadota > Gammaproteobacteria > Legionellales > Legionellaceae > Legionella. The sequence continues at coordinate 16,947 of CANJQE010000026.1, read as the reverse complement.
CTATTATTGGGTGTTCTTTTATTAGGATTTTGCGGAATAATACTTAGAGTCAATGCTTGTGGTAAAGTCAGCTTTTCTATAGGCTGATGAAAATATACGAGACTTGCGGCCCCTACTCCCTCAATATTTCCGCCATAAGGAGCCAAATTTAAATAAGCTTCTAGAATTTCATCTTTACTGTAATGCATTTCTAATTGTAAGGCTCTTACAATTTGCTCTAGTTTTCCAAAGGCTTTTTTAGAATTGATAGCAAAACGGATACGCGCAAGTTGCATCGTAATAGTTGATGCACCTATTTTTCGTGATTGAACTATATAAGTGTGCCAAACTGCTTTAACGAGAGCCCAGGGATTAATTCCACTATGCCAACGAAAATATTGATCTTCTTGCAACAAAGTAGCATTAATTAATTGTTTTGGAATTTTATCGAGTGGCGTAAAAAGACGGTATTTATCATCTTTACTCAAGGTTAATCGCAATAATTGCTGTTGATCGTCATAAACTGCTGTGGAAAAAGTATAAGACCCAAGCAAGGACGGTGTAGGTAAAAAAAATAATATGAGATAAGCACTGACAAACAGTAAAACTGATATTATGCTTATTAACTTGAGGGTCTTTCTCATTGCTCAATAAATGTTTTTAAAAAAAGATTTAATTATATTCAATTTTAACAATCTTTACATTAAAATAGCTCGTCTTTTGGTGAAAAAATGTCAAACTGGCAAATGTTTCATACAAAAATAACTTATAATTCGCCCATGTGGAAGAAATAATGAACAGCAAACCGCAAAAATCCTTGCTAAATAAAATTGGCTCCGCTTTTTCTGCATTATTCGGTAAAGTCAATTGGAATAGTCCACCATGGGTAAATCATCTTAAACATAAATCACAGCGTTCACCCAAACTTTTTTGGAGCAGCCTCACTTTAATTATTGTGGGTATTTTTGCTCTTGCTTATGTTATTCATTGGTACAAAAATCTACCTGAGCCAACTTATGTAACTGCGTCAATAACTGTTCCGGCTATAACTGCTAATGAAGAAGTTTTAGTGCCTAATCCTTTAACCATTAATTTTGGTATTGAAAATGGCAATGAAGATGAGGAAGAAGGCTTTGCTCCTCGCTCAGTAGCACCTATTAACTTAGTAGGTAAACCCATTACTGAAGGGATTGAGCTAAGTCCTAAAATTGAAGGTGAGTGGCGCTGGGAAACAGACAGTCAATTGATTTTTATCCCTAAAGAGGATTGGCCTGCAGGACAAAAATTTACTATTCACACAGCCCCTAATTTTTTTACTGCTAATACTAATTTAAAAAGCCCCGATTTTACTTTTTCTACCTTAGAGTTTGCCGCCACAATCAAAGACTTTAAGTTTTATCAAGATCCCATAGATGCTGAAAAAAGAGAAGCAGTAGCTACTATAGAATTTAATTATCCCGTCAATGAAGAAACGTTAAACAAACACAGTTCCTTAGCGTTTCTTGCTGTAAAAAAAGGACATATTGATTTAAATTCCCAAGAGCTAAAATTCTCTTATAGCTTTGATGCCAATAAGCGAGTGGCTTATTTACATTCCGATATAATTAAAATTAAAGAAGTAGAACGCTATTTACGTCTTACCTTAGGTAAAGATATTGCCGCAGCAAGTGGAGCAGAATTAAATAAAGATCAAAGCCAAAATGTACTGATTCCAGATAGCACTACCTTCTTAAAAGTTGTATCAGCCTCCGCCTCAATCATAAGAAATGATAAAGATCGCCCGGAACAAGTACTGAGTGTAGAAACAACTCTTGGCGTTAATGAAGCTGATTTTAATAAATCCGTACATATGTACTTGTTGCCTAAAGATTATCCTGCAACGCGTACTCAAGAAGCGATAGCTAATTATAATTGGCGAAATCCTGGTGAAGTAAGCGACGCGGTATTGTCTTTGTCAACACCACTCACAAAAGAAGCAATTCCGGCGGAACACAATTACTCGACCCTCCATAGTTTTAAATTGGCCACACAAACACCTCGATATATATACCTTAAAGTAGATAAAGGCATGAAAGGTCTTGGTGGATTTAGTTTAAATACTAATTACGCTACGGTTATTCCCGTGCCAGAATATCCCAAGGAAATCAGTTTCCTACATAAGGGCTCTTTATTAGCCTTAAACGGGGAACAAAAACTCTCCGTGTTAATTCGCGGCGTTCCGGCCGTAAAATTTGATTTTGCTCGTGTCTTACCCAGCAACATCAATCAATTAATTACCCAAACCCAAGGGGATTTTAATAATCCTTATTTTATTAATCCTACCTTCAATCAACAGAATATCAGTCAAATTTTCTCGGATATTCAGCAATTTGATACCAGTGATTTAACGAAGCAGCAATATACAGCTTTAGATCTAAGCAAATATTTAACGGTTCCTAGTGATGATAAGAATATGGGTCCTCATGGCTTATTTCTATTACAAGCTACGGGCTGGGATGTGCAAAATAAAAACCCACTCGATGTTAAAGCCAGTCGTTTAATTTTAGTAACTGATTTAGGTATGTTAGTAAAAGATAATAATGACGGCAGTCATGATGTCTTTATTGATTCTATTACCCAAGGCGCCCCAGTTGCTGGAGTTAATGTGACTGTGTTAGGTAAAAATGGCTTGCCTATTATATCTCGTGCTACTGATACACAAGGAAGAGCAAACTTTCCTACTTTAAAAGACTTTGTTGAAGATAGAGAGCCTGTTGTTTATTTAGCAAGCCTCAATAATGACGTGTCCTTTATTCCTTTTAATAATTACAATAGACAATTGAATTTTTCAAAATTTGATATCGGTGGTATTTATACTAACTCGCAAGATGCGCAGAGTTTAAGCGCTTATCTCTTCTCTGATCGAGGAATTTATAGACCAGGAGATACAGTCCATATAGGCATGATCGTTAAACAAGCTTATGCTCAGCCACAACCTGCTGGATTACCTTTACAAGTTACCGTACAAGATCCCAGAGGCACTACAATTAAAGATGAAAAAATTGCTTTAAATGATATGGGGTATTTGAGCGTAGATTTTACTACCAACCCTAATTCCCCTACAGGTCAATATACAGTTAATTTATTTTTAGTTAAGGATGACCATTCTCAAAATTATCTAGGTTCTGAGACCGTACGCGTTGCTGAGTTTCAACCGGATAGAATGCGGATCACTTCTAACTTAGAGCCTAAACCGTCTGAAGGTTGGAGTTCCCCTAATGATCTCAAGGCACAAGTATCTCTTTGGAATCTCTATGGCGCACCGGCTACTAATAGAAAAGTCAGCGCAAAAATTATTTTAACTCCTGAACGAGTCAATTTTGATGAATATCCTGACTACGTTTTCTCTGATCCTTTATATGATCCTAAAAAACCAGCTAAAGTATTTACTGAAACCTTAGCTGATCTACGCACCAATGATAAGGGTGAGGCTGAGTTTTCTCTCAATCTGGAACAATATGAAAAGGCAAGCTATCGTTTAACTTTCTTTGCTGAGGGTTTTGAAGCTGATGGTGGTCGCAGTGTGACTACGCAATCCAAAGCACTGGTTAGTCCTTTAGCTTATTTTGTAGGCTATAAAGCAGATGGTGATTTAACCTTTATTAAGCAAAATAGCCCCCGCGCTGTAAATTATATTGCTATTAATCCACAATTAAGCAAAGAAGAAATTAAAGATCTAAAAATTCAATTAATTTCCTTACATCCCATCACTACACTGGTAAAAAAACCAGATGGTACTTATCAATATCAATCAGTGATTCAATCATCGGTTATAAGTACTGAGCCGTTTACTATTAGTGAACAATCAAGTTCTTATATGCTCCCATCATCCAATATTGGTGATTACACCATAAATATCCTGGATAAAGACAATACCGTCCTGAGTCAGTTGAACTTTTCTATTGTAGGAGCGAGCCAAACGCCGCTGGCTAAGAACGCTGAATTATCCATTAAATTAAATAAAGAAGAATATAAGGCCGGAGAAGATATTGAATTACAAATCACTGCCCCTTATACCGGTTCAGGGCTGATTACTATTGAGCGTGATAAAGTCTATGCCTCTCAATGGTTTAAAACAGATACCACTAGCTCGGTACAAACTATCCATGTTCCTGCAGATTTTCAAGGAAATGGTTACGTGAATGTTGCCTTTATAAGAGATTGGGATTCCCCTGAGTTATTTATAAGCCCTCTTAGTTACAGTGTTGTACCCTTCACTGTAAATAATGAAGCTCATGATATTAAAATTGACCTAAAAACCGCCGCTGTTGCTCGTCCAGGTGAATCGTTTACTATTAATTACCATACGGATAAACCAGGCAAGATCATTGTTTTTGCAGTAGATGAAGGGATATTACAGGTGAGCAAATATGTGACTCCTGATCCACTGTCTTTCTTCTTCCAAAAACATGCTCTAGAAGTATTAACACAACAAACTGTGGATCAAATTTTACCCAAATTTATCCAAGATAGAGAATTATCAGCCGTAGGTGGTGACGATGGCTCTGATGATATGGCAAGCCGTTTAAATCCATTTAAGCGTAAAACGGATTTACCTGTTGCTTATTGGTCTGGAATTATCGATACGGATAGCACTGACAGACAACTTAGCTATCAAGTACCCGACTATTTTAATGGCAGCATACGCATAATGGCTGTAGCTGTTTCTACTGATTCTGTAGGTTCTACGCAAACCTCAGCTGAAATACGCGGTGATTTTATTCTTAGCCCGAATGTTCCTACTTTTGTAGCTCCTGGCGATGAGTTTGATATTTCATCTAGTGTGGCAAATAACATTAAGGATTCTGGGGATCATGCGCAAATTAAAATCTCAGCAAGCACCTCACCAGAGCTTGAGATAATTGGAGAACAACAAGAGCAATTAGAAATTGCAGAGGGACATGAAAAGACAGTTCATTTTAAACTGCGCGCTAAATCAATACTGGGCGGTGCTAAAGTTACTCTGACTGCTCAATCAGGAGATAAATCGACTGCTTTAGATTCTACTTTGAGTGTTCGTCCCGCCACTCCATTAATGACGTCCATTGATAGTGGACAATCAAAAAACACGCTAAACCATTTGGACATCATCCAAACCTTCTATCCTGACTATCGTGTTGTTGACACAACCATGTCTACAAGTCCGCTAATATTAGTATTTGGATTACAACGTTATTTAGATAATTATCCTTATGGCTGTACTGAACAATTAACGAGTAAAGCTTTGCCTTTATTAGCGATGGGTGGTCAACCTTGGTTTAATCAGAATAAGGACCAAATAACAGAAAAAATGAATGAGACTATTCAAATGCTTGGTCAAAGACAAATGTCCAATGGAGGATTTAGTTATTGGCCAGGACTTAATGATAATTCAGGTAATTCATTTTCCTCGGTCTATGCCACCAATTTCTTAACTGAAGCTCGAGAGCAAGGCTTTAATGTACCTAATGATCTCTTCTTTAATGGCATCAGTTACTTAAAAGATCTTGCCGGTCAGACTCCTACTGATATGGATAAAGCGCGTATTCAGGCTTATGCCATCTACATTTTAACTAGAAATGAGTTAGTCACTACCAACTATCTTGCCAACCTACAATTGTATTTACAACAAGATAGTTCAAAGGCATGGCAAAAAGAGATTACTGGTGCTTATATTGCAGCATCCTATCAACTCTTAAAAAGTGCTGATGAAGCGAACAAACTCATAGGTCTCTACGATTCACAAAGCACACAGCGGTTCACTTATGACTTTTATAATAATGATGTTAACAATGCTCAATATCTTTATATTGTTGCAAAACACTTCCCTAATCTATTAGCACAAGTGAGTAATAAACTCTTAATGCAACTTGTTAAGGCCATGAACAGTAATGAGATGAATACGGTATTAGCAGGTTATACCAGTTTGGCTCTTGGTGCTTATCAACAAAATAATGAAATGACTTCCTCATCCTCACTATTTATGACTGAGCTCCTGTCCAATAATCAGCAGAAAAAGGTGAATAGTGAGCATAGTAATTATTTACATTTGTTTATAGGTACGGATGTTAAAGGCCTGCAACTTAATAATCCCGAACAATTAACTTATTTCTATCAATTAAGTCAATCGGGATTTAACAAGGAACTAGCTAAAGAGCCACTAAAGAAAGGTATTGAGATCTACAGAGAATATAGAGATCAACAGGGTAAAGCTATTACAACTACCAGTTTAGGCAATGAAATTGAGGTTCATATTCAAATTCGCGCTTTAACTAATGATTATATTTCTAATGTTGCTATAGAAGATTTATTACCAGGAGGCTTTGAAGTAGTTAGAGACTCAGTAAAAAATGATGCAATGAACTTCATTGATGTACGTGAAGATAGAGTTAATTTCTTCGGCGGTATTGGTTCATCAATGACTGAGTTAGTTTATAAAATAAAAGCGGTTAATCCAGGAAAATATCTTATTCCTGCAATTTATGCTGAGGCTATGTACAACCCAAGTGTACAAGCACATGGCGTAAGTGGTGAGATGACTGTTACAGAAGGCTCTAAATAATTGATGCAGGTTGGGGCATTTGGCCAAGCTAAGGATTGTCATTCCCGTGAAGACGGGAGAACCATCCATGTTTTGGTACCATGCTAATTCAGAAAGGGATCCCCGCCTGCGCGGGGGATGATATCTTTTTAGCTAAACTAAAATTAATTTCACTATAAATATCTTGGATTGACGGCTATGGGTAATTTTGACCCAACATTCAAGGCCTGCGTGAAAACCATTGTTGGTAAAATGACCCAAACTACTTGCTATAAATCTCGGGGAAAGTCAGAGTTGAGTGCTGGATTCTAAAGAAGTGCAGCATAGATGGCTATGTGAGTATTTTTTAGAATCATTTTCTCGCAAGATGTGCCAATATGACTTTTCAATGAGGTTATCCCAAAGCCTCAGTTAATTGTTGATGTATTCCATTAAATCCTCGGTTACTCATTACTAAAATTGCATCTCCTGGTCGTGCTTTACTTACTACGTTTTTGATTATTTCCTCATTATTCTTGCAAATCTTGTGAGGGAAGGACCATTGGCTTGCAACAGCCGCAAGATTAAAATCTTGCGGTTCTAGAATGTATGTTTCATCAGCATTTGCTAATGCTGTTGGCATTGACTTGCTATGTACACCAGTGCGCATGGTATAAGAGGCAAATTCCATGACCACAAAGATTCGCTCATGACGTTTACTCAGCTTTAATGCATCAAGGGTTTTTGTAATGGCTGTTGGATGATGGGCAAAATCATCATAGACAGTAATACCATTGTTATTAGATTTTATTTCTAAACGTCGTTTTACCGGAGTAAATTGCTCTAAAGCTTTGGCTGCTTGTTTGGGATCAACACCAGCATTAAAACTAGCTGCAATCGCTGCTAAAGCATTTTCCACATTAAAACGTCCGATTAAAGACCAATTAACTTGAGCTACCTCTTTACCTAAATGCAGTACTTTAAAAGAAGAACCACTTTCCTCAAGTAGTTGTGCTGACCACTGTGCGTCACCAGATAAACTAAGCTCCTCTACTTGGGAATAGATACCACGGGCAAGCACTTCATTTAAAGCTTGATCATCGCGAGGTTTAATTGCAACACCTCCAGCTGGAATAGTGCGTAAAAAATAATGAAATTGTAATTGAATCGCTGCTAAATCATCATAAATATCAGCATGATCGAATTCTAAATTATTTAATACGGCAACCCTTGGTCTATAGTGCATAAATTTAGGTCGTTTATCGAAAAAGGCGCTGTCGTATTCATCAGCCTCTATGACAAACCACTCACCCTTTCCTAAACAGGAACTGGTATTAAAATCAGTAGCAACGCCACCGATTAAAAAACCAGGATTAAGCCCTGCTCTATCCAAGATCCAGGCAATCATGGAAGTAGTAGTGGTTTTACCATGAGTTCCAGCTACGGCAATTACTTTATACTTACTTAAAATATGTTCTGCCAGCCATTGAGGTCCTGAAGTATAATTTTTCCCTGAGTCAAGAACGGCCTCTAAAACAGGCATTCCTCTTTTTATTGCATTACCAACAATCACTAAATCAGCCTGTAGGGCTAAACTAGAATCCTCATAACCTTCAGTCCAAGAAATTCCTTTCGCTTTCAAAAGATCGCTAACGGGAGGATAACAATGGGCGTCACTTCCGGTAACTTTATATCCAGCATCGCGTGCTAATAAAGCTAATGCGCTCATAAAGGTGCCGCTTAAACCTAGAATATGTAAATGGGTCATGATTCATCGCCAAAATGATAGAGTTAAAACATTAACTGCAACTAAACCAAATGCAGCTAATACCGATTGAGTTGGTGTAGTATTCAAGGCAAATTTATAAACGTGGGCTGTAACAATAAATTGCCATATCGATAATCCCAAAGTAACAAATAGATATAGTACACCAATCAGTAAAAAGATAGGATTTTTCAAATTCACATGAGTTAAATAAGGGTCGACTATAAACAAAGGCATTGCCAATAAATGGATAATACTATGTACAAATAATAAACTAGTTGAGGTTTGCACTATACGGACTTTTAATCCTTTTAAAAACAAAATCATTGCTGTATAAATAATAAAAGATAAGGCTAAACTTAAACCTGCAATAAATACTAACAATAAATCATTAGAAAAATCAAAATCAGAAAAGCTCCATTGCACAGACATTATACTGGTAAATAATACTAGTCCTATGAATAACAATATTAGAGAATAAGGAGTATTTTCAGGACTATCCTTAAATAAACAAATGTTCCAGTAATAAGAAAATAATTTCTTTATAGTTCCCATATCACTTCTTAATAATTTTTTTAATAATACTTAATTGTTGAACTACTGGCTGATCCCAGGGGCCAGAAATCTTATAACTATAACCCGTTATTTTCTGCATACTTTGATTAATAATTTTATTAGCAACCCAAGCTGCGAGACCTGCAATTGGACCACCCGCTATTGTAGCAACAATAGGAAGACTGGCTGTAATATGAGGTGAAATATGTAAATTGAGATCGTACATACGTCTTACTATATCTAAATCGCCTTTCATACTGGCATAAGCAACAGGACCATCTAGATAACTATCTTGGGTATTAATGATCCCTTTACCTACAGCAAAATTACCTTTAAAAATATCAAAACTATAACCTTCATGCGATAAATCACTAAAATCTAGTTTTAATCGTCTTGGTATTGTCTGTAGACTAAGAATGCTAAGTAATTTTCCTAACCCTAATTTTTCTTCTGTTTCAGGACTAAGATGAGTAATTCGTCCATTGTTTAATTGTAAATACATCGTTCCCTTTAAACCTGCCAAAGAAAAATCATTAATACTACCATTCCATCCGCCATTAAAAACTAAATCGCCTTTTTTTGCATCTACAGCCGGGGTTAGACTCCATAACTCCAAGCTTTTAGCCAAATCATTAAAATGTAATTTAAGCTGCATATCAGTGCGATTAATTTTATTTTTTCGCACCCACTCACCTCCTAAGGTCAACTGATAGGCTGGTGAATCGATACGACAATAGTCAATGGACAAACGCTCTGAAGCAGAATGACTCTTTAGAGTAAGATCTCCGATTAAAACATTGCCTATTGTTAAATTATCAATGCGCAGATTTAAGTTCGGAATTTGATTTGGTTGCAGATCAGACACAGAAGAGTCTGTCTTTGAGAGTTTTATTTTATTTAAGTATAAATATTGAACAAAACCGCTTACTAGATTGCTAGCTGCATGATAAGTTAAATCAGCTGCAATCCTTTTCTGCTTTATATTAAACGTCCAATCCTGAGTTGGGAGAATAGCGCCCTTAATAGCAAGTTTATCAAATTCCTGTTGTAAAAAAACCAATTTATTTAATTTGAGATCAAAAGAGTGCAAGTTATTTAATATAAAGGAATTTTTATTATCTGAGAATCGAGTAAAAACTTTTTTCCATTCTTCTATATTAAAACCATCTAGGGAACCTACAATAGCTAAACCAGGTGTTTTTTGATCTACAGCGGTAATATTGCCAAGACTAATTTGACCCGACTTCAGGACAAATTCTTTTTTAGAATTTTGTTCAAATAAAATATCCGTACTCAATTTATGATTATAATTAGCTCTCAAACGAATCGCTTTTTCAGAGTTAAAATCAAGATTAACGAGTAAAGGAGTCTGTTCTTTATATTTTTTCCCTAAAGGTGCGGGCAAATTAATAGCCAATCCTTCTAAAGTACTATTTACGATAACATTATCCAAATCATTAGGATCAGCAGTTATTTTAAATAAAGCCTTTATGGAAACAAGACCTTTGAATACCGAGAAGATAGGAAGATTAAACTTAGACTTAAGCGATGCAATAGTACACTCCCCTATAATAGATATCAGTGTGCTACTTTGCGGATGTTTATTCGATTGAATTTTAATATCCAAAGGATAATCAAAAGCTGTTCCTACTAAAGAGCTTTCAATCACTCCGGTTTCATCAAAGGATAAAGTACCATTTACATCTTCTATAGGAAGAGAGGCCATTTGATGTTTTATTTGAATCTCATTATCTTTTAAAGTTACTTTTCCTTTAACTAAATTATCATCATTTTCTGGATATAAAGGGACTTCAATATTCACATCCAATAAAAAGGCCCCTTTCAATGCCAGCATTTTTAATTTAATCAATTTTTCTTTTAAGGGAGAGGCAATAATAAAATTAAGCATTTTTTGCGCTGGTCCATCAATAATGCTGTGGATCAAAAGCGTTTCTTTATCTTTGCCTACATCATCAATACGCAAATGCATTTGTTTTAATGGAACACCTTGAGCATCTCCATTAACAATATCAATTTCTAAATTGCGATTTTTTAAACGAATATAGCCCTCTAAATCTTTTATTAATTTCCATTTAGAAGTAATTAATAAATCCCCTCCTAGTGCATGGCTTACAATAGAAAATTCACCATTATTATTATCAAAAGGGAAATCTTTTGCTGCGCCATTAATTTGTATTTTTCCTGTTGCTTGAGCAATACGTTTTAGATCTTGATTTAACCAATTGAATAATTTAATTTTCATATGGTCTTTAGGTAAATAAGGCATCCATTGTTGCAGATTCTTTGCTGAAAACTCCAAGCCTACGCGAATAATGCCCAAGGAGTTTTTACTTACATCGTCTATTACGCCTTGCATGCTCAGTGTCAATTCAGGTTGGCTTAATGCAAATCGGTCAATACTTACTCGTAATCCATTACTTAGTTCTTTCCAATCTACGACTCCATTTAACAAAGTTAAATTCTGTGGCGGGTAGTTTTTAAGCCTTATAGAAGTATATTCTGAGTCTAACTCCAAGTGTCCTTCTTGAGGTTCCCATTGAATAACTCCTGATAAGTTGGTCACAGCAGGAATATTATTATTTTCATTCCAACTTAACTGATCAAAACGAGTCAAAAGATAATTAGGTTTATTGTCTTTTAGTACTAATTGAAAGTCACTTAAAATACCACGAGGTTTAAATGGACTTAATTCTTCCGTTAATTGTGGCCATTGATGGGTCATTTCAGTTGCTAGTGATTCAAGAATAATGGTCTTCGCAAAGACTAAATAAGTTTGTTGAATGGTATCAAATTCCACTAAAACTTGGTTTTCTGGCCAATGAACTTTTCCCATATTGAGTTGGATATGATCCGCATTAAATTTCCAACCTTTATTGGTGGGTTGCCAAGACATATTGGCATAAAATGAAGGAACATAAGTTGTTTTTATCTGAGAGTACAAAGATAAATTATTCAAAGAGAGGTGTGCTTGAGCGGAAGACACTTCTCCATGATTTAAATCAATCCATAATGCAATAGTTCCAGCTCCCTTTTTAACATAAGGCTGTATTGGAGAAATTAATTCTTGCCATTGGGGTAACAGAAATTTTTTAGCTGAAAAATATATTCGTCCTTTGGTTTCTTTGTAATGCGCCGGATCAAAATTAAGATCGGCCAATAATTTAAGCATAGTAGGCTTTTTTTGATCTATTTTGGCGCTTCCTTTAATTTTATAATCGCCACTCTTATTAACCATTGAGAGATTGAAAACCCTTATTGGAAAGAGCTTCTTACCCTCTACATAGAGATCAATAGAAAGATCTCTGATTATTAAGCGTTCTTGTTGCGCTAAGGCGGTTACTAATTGCTGTATTGTTTCAGAAGTGGGCGTATCAATACGAGTTTTTGCTTGAATACCATCGATAGACCATTTATTTGCTTTCTTTCTAGCAATTAAATGCAGATCTTCTAAATAGAGTAAACCTGGTTGAATACGCCAATGCAGTAAAGACTTAAGTATATTCACCCCAATAAATAGTTTTTCTAAATGAATAGAATCATGGGCGCTTCTAATTGTCACATGATCTAGCTTCAGCACGGGATGAAACCAATACCAACCTGTTTCCAAGCTCTGAACTGTTACCGGTTGGCCTATCAATAGAGATAAACTATTTTCTACTTCTTTTTTATGTTGCTTTGCTAAAGGAGTTAAAGAGCGAAAAAGACTTGAAAATACTGCTGCAAAAATAATAAGAACAGCAGCAATTATCCAAATTTTTTTTACTATTCTTTTTATACGAGCTTTATTAGCCATTATTTTTTTTACCGTGCCATTGTTTTTGCGCGTATTCATCGCTTTCTTTTTGTTCTTTACGCTGCAATTTTAGATCCTCATCTCTTTTTGCCCGCTCAATTAATTTAACTACACCTTCTTCTGCTATTTTAGCTTTCCTATATAGAAGATCTGCATGAGCTCTAGACTGAGCTAATTGGGCTAATAAACCACTTAATTGACCTAAAGCACTTTCTAAATGATTAATAAAATCTAAACGATTTCTTATTCTATAAATAGAAGTACCCTCTTTACCTATGACGTCTATTTGATGTATATAATCTAGCCGAAATCCGCTTAATTGCTCATGCCTTACTTTATTTTGATTAAATTGTTCCTGTGCCTTTAAAAATTCAGCGTAGGCCTTACGAGTAGCTTCTTTTTTGAGCTCAAGTAATTGGATTAATTGAATCAAGCGTCGATCCATTAGGAGTTGCCTTCAATTTCAGAAACTAATTCCTTTAACATAGTAATGCTATCATTAAAGTTTACTTGCTCATACATATCTTGCACTATAAATTGCCTAATTTTATCTCGATATATAATTGCTTTATCTAACGTTGGATCAGCCCCTTTAGCATAGGCACCTAATAAAATGAGATCTTTATTTTTTTCATAAATCGATAAATATTTTTTTAACACTAACATATTTTTCATATGTTGCTCGGGGACAATACTTTGCATTACCCTACTAATCGAGGCTTCAAGATCAATAGCGGGGTATTGCCCCTCTTCAGCAAAACCCCGATTTAAAACAATATGACCATCTAAAATAGCCCGCGCCGCATCAGCTATAGGATCTTGTAAGTCATCGCCTTCAGTTAATACGGTATAAAATGCGGTAATAGAACCACTGCCGGGTTTACCATTACCAGCACGTTCAACTAACTCAGGCAGTTTGGTAAATACAGAAGGAGGATAACCTTTCGTTGCAGGAGCTTCTCCAATAGATAAGGCTATTTCTCGTTGTGCTTGAGCAAAGCGTGTTAAAGAATCCATCAATAAAAGTACATGTTTGCCTTGATCACGAAAATATTCGGCAATGCTAGTTGCTACCATAGCACCATAAAGACGCATTAAGGGACTTTCATCAGCAGGCGCTGCAACTACCACCGAGCGCATTAAACCCTCTTGACCTAAGCTCGTTTCAATAAATTCCTTAACCTCTCTTCCGCGCTCACCTATTAAACCTACTACTACAATCTCTGCTTCTGTATAACGTGTCATCATTCCTAACAATACCGATTTCCCCACACCGCTTCCCGCAAAAAGACCTATGCGTTGACCACGTCCAATAGTTAATAAACTATTAATAGCACGTATACCTACATCTAAATGATGTATCTATAATGGCTCTTTTTAAAGGATTAATAATAGGACTAACAAGGGGATAATTATCGTTTAATTCAATATTAGGACCATCATCTATTAAATGACCCGAACCGTTCACGATGCGCCCCAATAAATGAATACCTACGCCAACTTGTGCTACTCGCCCGGTAGGGACAATAATCATTCCTGGAGCCATCCCGTGAATATGACCTAAGGACATTAAATAAGCACTATCTTCACCAAATCCCACAACCTCCGCTTCAACAGTACGGTGTTCATTTATATTAACATAACATCGAGCACCCACAGGTTGATTAAATCCACGAGCCTCTAAGGTCAAGCCAACAGCACGACTTACCCGTCCACAATGCAATAGGCCAGTGTGATGGTTTTGACGCACTTCGGGCATGATTTTATTAAGTACTGACTGATAAATAGTCATTATTAATCCTGCGACTCTATAGGTGTAATTAAATTATCTTTATTGATGTATTTAGAAAACAAAGTAATCAGTCGTGTTTGAACACTGCCATCTAACTCACTGTGTTCACTTTTTAAATAAAAATCACCTCTACTTAAGGAATTGTCAGCAACCAAAATATCCTGCAAACCAGGTATTTCAGTAAGCCCTATTTCGGTTTTAATCCATTCAATATCATCAGGGTGCATTGCAAATACTTTATCCGGTTGTAAGGCGGGTAATTCATCTTTGATATGGGTAAATAATTCTCTTAATTTCTCTGGATTTACTGAAAGCTCTATTCCAATACAATGAGCACTAAGCCAAATGACCGTTTGTATTATTTCCTGGGTTAATTTATTATCAATGAGTTGAACAGGATTTTTTAATAATCGACCCCATTGCACCAAATCCTGTTTCTTAGCATTAATTTCATCTCTTGCTTGGGCCATCCCTTCATCATAGCCCTGTTTAATGGCTTCTTCGCGCAATTGCTCACATTCTTTGGCAAACTCTTCTTCAGGACTCAAAACCGGTGTGAGATTAGTTGGTGTTTTTTTATATTCCCATACATTAAATCCGGTGTCATCTTTCTTATAGTAAGGCTCAAATTCTTTAGTCATAACAGCTACTCACTGTGGTATTAGAATTGCATCAATTTTTTTGCTTTATTGACTTAGAGATAGACCAAATCTTCCTCAGTAAAAATGATCTTGATGCAACAAAGGACTAGAACATTAAATCATTTCTTCTCCGCCTTTAGCGCCTAGAGCAATTTTGCCATCTTCAGCAAGATTTCTTGCGATCGCTAAAATTTCTCTTTGTGCTTTTTCGACGTCAGTTACTTTAACAGGCCCTTGAACTTCAATATCTTCACGTAGCAAATCCGCAGCTCGTTTGGACATATTTAAAAATATTTTTTCTTTAGCTGTCTCAGTGGTTCCTTTCAATGCTAATTTTAATTGCTCTGAGGTAACATCTCTTAATAATGTTTGTACGCTACGATCATCCATATCGGTAATGTTTTCAAAAACAAACATTTTATCTCTAATTTTTTCCCCTAACTCTTCATCCCAATCTTTAATTTTTTCTAAAGCTTCTTCTTCCATAGAACCTTCAAGAAAGTTAATGACATCAGCCACACTTTTTACGCCGCCAATGGAAGAGCTTTTACCTACAGTTTGACCACTTAATTGCTTTTCTATGACCTTTCCAAGCTCTGAAATTGCCTCTGGTTTTACTGTATCAATATTACACATGCGTAATAAAACTTCTGCTCGTTTATCCGCACTAAAATAACTGACAACTTCTGCAGCTTGTTCGCTATCTAAATGGATTAAAATAGTTGCAATAATCTGAGGATGTTCATTACGTATTACATCGGCTATCAGACGTCCATCTAGCCATTTCAATCGATTCAAACCACTGTCTCTATCTGAAACTAAAATTCGGTCAATAAAAGGAATGGCTTTTTCTTCGCCTAAAGCGGCTATAAGAACCGTACGTAAATATTCTTCTGAATCTACAGTCAGGCTTGTTTGATCTTCGATCGCACTTATAAAATCTACAAAAACAGTTTGCATTTTTACTCTGCTTACCGAGTTCATAGTGGACATAGCCATACCCACTTTTTGTACTTGCCTTGGTTCTAAATGTTTTAAAACTTCAGCCGCATTTTCTTCGCCCATACTCAATAATAAAATGGCCGCACGCTCTATTCCGTCCATAATTAACCTCTATCAACCCAATTTTTAACTACTTGAGCAACACGTTTAGGTTCTTTTTCAACTACTTGACGAACGATACCCAATTGAGAATCATAGTCAGTTACATTTTTAAATGAATCTGCAGCTGATGCATTAAACCCCGCGTCTCCACCTGCTGTGGCCATGCCGCCACTTCCACCAGCTGTTCCACCAGCCGCTGCTGATTCTGCAGCTCCTTTATTACTTGCTAAGGTTTTTAATATGGGTCTTAGGAGGCCAAAAACCATAATTAATACAAACAAGCCACCAGAAACCTGCTTGATAATCGACCAAAAAATATCTTTTTGCCAAAATTTCTCTTCTGGAAGTGGAGCTATTGCTTCTGGTGTAAAAAAATCACTGTTGATGACATTAAGACTATCACCACGTTTTGCATTTAAACCGACCGCGTCAGTAACCAATAATTTTATCTGATCAATTTCTTTAACTGATAAAGGAATTTTTTCTGATTTTTTAGTTTTAGCATTTATGCTGACTTTATTATCTACCAATACAGCTACAGTTAACCGTTTAATTGTACCCGGTTGATTTTTAGTATGGCTTATAGTTTTATCTAATTCAAAGTTTTTAGTACTTTCGCTGCGAGCCATGGAGAGCCGAAGGCGCGGGCGAGTAGTCCCTGGTAGCCTTAGGGCCGGATGTTTTTCCGCAGGGAAAATATAAGGCCATACGAAAAGGCGTCAGTCATTGGGGAGCGTAGATTTTGAGGCCCGAAGGGGG
>CANJQE010000025.1 GCA_947476305.1 Legionellaceae bacterium | reverse complement strand
ACTGATTTTCCGAAATAATTGATGGAAATGCAACCTGTTTGGCTTAATCTATTGTAACGAATAACCCGTTTTGCGCGAAATTTATTTTTTTCATGGCTCTGCATCCCTTGCTGCGCCTGACTTGTTTCATTCACCCATAATTGCTGGTTAAGATCTCTACTGCAAGTGATCTTAGTAAATCTGTATCTGCATTACCTAAAATAATTTACGTGCAAAAGCTTAAATTATCCCCAGCTGCGAAAATTGCTTTAAAAGGCAGAATTAATGAATTAGAAGTATATGGCAACCAAGCGCTTTTTTCCAAAGCGGTGTCTAGCGTCCCTGTGCGGGTTAATCTAGGGATGAATGGAACCCCTGTGCTTGATCAGGGCTACCACGGTTCCTGTGTTACTTTTGCAATGACTGGAGCTCTTGATGCAGCCATTGGTAAGGGAGATTATGTTAGCCAATTGTGTAGTTTGCAGCTAGGCAATACTTTACTGGGGCATGCTAATAGCGGATGGGATGGCTCCTGGGGCGACGTGGTTCTTGAGCAGCTAAATAACAATGGCATTATTACTAAAGGTTATCAATTAAAGTATGGTTGTCCTGCGGGAATGAAGAAATATCCTTTAACTAGTAATGCAGGTATTACTAAAAAAATGTCTGCTACTACATACAAAGCCAATTCACATTTTTTAACTTCCGGGACTACTTTAGTTAGTCCTAATACTGCGTTTAATGCTAATTTTAGTGCGACTTCGTTGTTTAACCAAGTAAAACAGCAACTACGGGCTAAAAAGAGAGTCGTTGTAGGCTTCTTGCTTGATGACGAGCAAGGTGATGCAGGTGCTGTAGGTACTTATAAAAAACATTTTGATACTTGGGCATTAACTCCATCCATAGTGAAGAAAGCTAAGGCTGGGACTTTATATGCGGGACATGAAATTATTATTATTGGTTATGATGATTTGGCTAGCTCTAGTGGAGGTGACGGAAGTAAAGGAGTATTTATAATACGTAACTCTTGGGGGCCTGATGCTGGAGATAATGGTAATTATTATATGACTTTTAATTATTTCAAGTACTTAGTTGATGAAGCTGCTATTGTTTTTAAAAAATAATTTGGCTTATCTGGCTTATTTGAACTTTAAGCCAAATAAGCTTCATTATTAATGTTTTATTCTTGCAGTATGATAATTGCCCTCTTGTCCTCTAAGGTAATGATGAAGATGTGGATTAGTAATGGGATCCGAGCAGGGGTCCGCAATAAGCATGTTTTCTTCCACATAGGTCATTTGAGTACTGTCATCCACTAATAATCTGTACCAGGGATTACGAGTAGCAAATTCACGTTTTTTTGCTTGCGGGTTATATTGGCCTGATGCTTGGAATAAAGGGTCGATGTCTACGACAATAGCTCTATAGCGACTGCGTTTGTGGATTACCACTTCTCCAATATTAAATTTAGCGATTTTATTCATGATAGCCGCCTTTTAATTATTTTTTCATTTCTAATAACTATGTCGGTAAATTGAAATAAAGCTTGAATAAATAATAGACGCTAAGCCAAGTAAAATGCCAGAAGAATGCCTAATTCATAAAGAAGACACAGTGGAATAGCTAACATTAGCTGAGAGAGAACATCGGGAGGGGTAAGTAGCATGCCTAAAATGAATGCAAGTACTATCATATAGGGTCTAATTTTCTTGAGCGTTTCTACGTTTACTAATTGAATACGAGCCAAGATTAAACAAATTAATGGTATTTGAAAGCAAAGACCAAATAAGGTGAGCATATGAGTAATAAAATCTATTGTATTAGTCATATCAGGCATAAGTCGTACCCCTTTGGGTAAGGCACTAATAAAGAGTTGAAACATGAAAGGCAGTACCAGGTAAAAACAAAAAACTATGCCGACGATAAATAAAGCCATACTCAGAGTCACTAAGCCCCGAATTTGTTGTTGTTCTTTTTTATAAAGGCCAGGACTAATAAAACGCCATATTTGGTATAGGGCAAAAGGCAAGGTTAAAAATAATGCAGCATCAGTAGCGAGCTTAAGAGGAGTAAATAGGGGCGAGGTAATTTGCGTAGCAATTAAACCCTGTTGTTGAGGAAGTAGATGTGCTAAAGGATAGACAAACAGGTGATATAAATCACCTGCCTTCAAAAAGAATAGGAAGAATAAACAGAAAAACCAAAACACCACATATAGAGTGCGTTGTCGTAATTCAAGTAAATGAGCAAGCATGTACTTCTAAACAGTAAGCAAGAAGTTAACTAGCATAAGAACTTCGTTTTTTCATACCGAGTACTTCTGGTCTAATTTCCTTGAGACGATTAAATTGATCTACAAACACTACTGTAGGCACAAGAGTAGCGCAATCTTCTTCTAATACTTGAGAGAAGGTAGCAATAATAATTAGATCGCCAGGAGTGACTAGATGGGCTGCCGCACCATTGACACAAATCTCGGTAGAGCCTTTTTCACCGGTAATAGCATAAGTTTCAAAACGAGTGCCTGCGGTAACATTCCAGACATTCACTGCTTCATAGGGTAATATATTAGCGGCTTTTAATAACTCGGGAGAAATAGTAATACTTCCTTCATAATCTAAATCAGCTTGAGTAACGCAAGCACGGTGAATTTTGGATTTGAGCATTTTTCTATAAGCCATTTTCATTCCTACTAATATATTAAAACCGACCGAGTGAACAGGGTTCCTCGCTTATACTGCTTTAATTTTACACCACAACGATAAATTGATGCTATAACAATTTAAAAATAAGCAGTGTTACTTAATTATAGACTAGCGTTTTATTTTATTGGTAAAAAAACAACCAATGCTCATTAATTTGGCACTCTTGCATTAAAGGAGCATTGTGAATAGTATTGCCCCTCCTAAATTATAAGAAGGAATAAGCTAATGCCTCGTAAATCGCCGATAGATTCTCTAGGGCTTTTTTCTATTGATGGTCCACAATTGAAAAGTAAAGTTAAAGAAAAGAGCAAAAGAAATATGAAGGAAGTCGGTCAAATGAATCGATTTATCGCAGAGGAAAAAGAGGATGCACTTGCGGAACTTCATCAGAAAAAAACAAAGAGCAACTTAGTTTCAGGTTACACAGCGGATACAGAGAGTGATGATGAATTAGAAGAGCTTTCTTCTTTTATGGGACCGAAATAATCTATTTAAGAACGCGAGTAAGAGCGATTAGTATAACGATACTAATCGCGGTATAATTCTCTCTTTATTCTTGAGATTAGGTGAACAAAGTGAGGCACAGCCCACGTAAACGTTTTGGTCAAAATTTCCTGCACCATCTTCCTGTGATTAATGACATCCTACAAGCCATCAATCCTCATGCTGAAGATAACATGTTAGAAATAGGCCCAGGTTTGGGGGCATTGACCTTGCCTCTATTAAAAAAACTAGAGCATTTGACGGCCGTTGAAATTGATTGGGATCTGCAAAAATACTTAATGGAGCATCCTGAGACGCAAGGGAAATTAAGTTTAATAGCTGCTGATGCCCTAACTCTAGATTACAGCCAATTTGGACCCCAATTAAGAATCATCGGTAATTTGCCTTATAATATTTCAACGCCTTTATTGATCCATTTGTTACAGTATTGTTCTTCTATTGACGATATGTATTTTATGCTGCAAAAAGAGGTGGTTGAGCGTATGGCGGCTTCTCCAGGGACTAAGGATTATGGACGATTAAGTGTCATTTTACAGTATTACTGCGAGGTTGAGCATTTGTTTAATGTCCCTCCGGAGGCTTTTGAACCTTCGCCGAAAGTCGATTCGGCAATAGTACGGCTTATTCCTTATCAACATTCACCTTATGATTCAGTCGATCAAAAGTCTTTAGAGCAAATTGTCGCCTCATCTTTTGCTATGCGTCGGAAAACCTTAAACAATAATTTAAAAGGTATCGTGTCCACAGCAGAGCTACATGAGTTAGGAATAGACAGCAGTAAAAGACCCGAACAAATTTCTGTTGCGGAATATGTTCAACTAGCGAAATTTATTTCCAATTAGTGTAAAATAAGCAATAATTCATTATGGAGGTTGTTTTGTTTCATCGTCAACGCAAAACTACAGTATCAACGCATACTAAATCATTAAAAGATTTACTGCCTATGGTAAGTGCAGCTCAATTTTTAGCGGATAATAAGCGACAAACTTTATTACAAAAAATGAAGGATTATTCCGGTCTTGAAGCAACACGTTATGAGAGCTTGTGTGCAACACTCATTGATAATTTAGTCAGTTATTGCCAAAGCCTTCCGGAATCTACTAACAGCTATTACGCTCAGTCAGGAGGTTTGGTTGATCATGCTTTAAATAGAACAGAAGCGGCTTTAGGTTTATTTCAAGAGTTTATGATCGCCGATGAAGGCGGATTATCAGAAGAACAAAAGCTCTGGCAATATGCACTTTATACCGCTGCAATTCTGCAAGGGATTGGGAAATTATTTATTGATTATCGCATTAATTTATTTGATATCAATGGGCAGTTACTCAAACAATGGAATCCTTTGTTGGAAAGCCTAGTTAATGTCGGAAGTTATTATACCTTTGAGTTTCAAAAGGAAGGTGATATTGAATTTCGTCGCCGTTTAAATTTATTACTTGCTAAGGCCTTAATGCCTCCTAGCGGGTTTACTTGGATTGCTTCTAATCAGGATGTTTTAGCCGTTTGGCTAGCGCTACTTAATGAAGATCAACGTTCTTCAGGTACTTTAGGCGCTATTTTAATTAGAGCAGAGTCTCTTGCTATTCAACGTTATTTAGCTGAACTTTTATTAAAGTCAGGTATGGGGCGTAGTGGTGGTCCTTTCGGCCGCGCTGGAACCTTTTCCGGAGGAGTACCTGAATCAGTTAGTAATAAAGAACAGGCCATCGGTGTTGAATTTATTCAATGGATGATTAAATCCTTGGAACAAGGAGTACTTATGGTTAATAAAGCGCCTTTATATCAGGTTCTTGGCGGCTTTATACTATGCACTGAAATGTTCCAATTATTCGTACGCGATCATCCTGCATATAAAAATTGGAAAGTAATTCAGAAGGCATTTGCATCACTAGGATTACATCGCTCTGCTCCAGATGGCTCTCTGCTTAGCCGCTTTGAGCAAACTCAGAATCAACAAATGCATAGTGGTATTGTTTTTTCTGAGTATGCAGTGGCCTTACCCGAATCGCTCTCTGTTTATGATCTGAATACCGGAAAAAACGAGACTATGTCTGCAATAGAGTTCATTCATCAGGCTCAAGACAATACTCATTTTACACAGCATCATAATTTGACCTTGGAACCCTTACAAAAATTATCTGCTTCTGGACAATGGAACTCCATTGTAGTTGAGCCACCTTCGATGATTCCTGGGGTAAAAAACAGTGGCTGATTATGCTATTGGTGACATCCAAGGCTGTTATGAGTCTTTACTGTGTTTATTAGATCATATTTATTTTAATGAGCGAGAAGATCGCTTGTGGTTTGTTGGGGATCTAGTTAATCGAGGTCCTCAATCTTTAGCTGTGTTGCGTTTTATTAAAAATTTGCCCATAAAGCCAAGGATTACTTTAGGTAATCACGATTTGCATTTATTAGCCTCCTTATTTGGAGGTAGGCCGTGGAAAGGGCATGATGACACTATTCAAGAAATCCTTCATGCCGAAGACGGTGAAGAGTTAGGGCATTGGTTAAGAAAGCAAGCGATTATTCATTATGCACCTGAACTTAATTATGTCATGTGTCATGCTGGAATTGCCCCTATTTGGGATTTACCTCAGGCTCTTGCTTTAGGTCGCGAATTAGAAGAAGTGCTTGCAGGAGATAATTACGTTGAGTTTTTAAAACAGATGTATGGAAACACACCCTATCTTTGGTCTGAGGAATTGCAGGGGGTAGAGCGTTTACGCCTTATTACTAATTACTTCACGCGGATGCGTTTTTGTGATCAGGAAGGTAATTTGGACTGGAATTATAAGGGGCCAATAGCTACGGCGCCCAACAAAGTATTTCCCTGGTTTGCTGTGCCTGGGCGGAAAGAAATTGCTGCCGATATTCTTTTTGGCCATTGGGCTGCTTTAATGGGTAGTTGCCCTCATCCCCACATTCATGCACTGGATACAGGTTGTCTTTGGGGGGGGTACTTAACCGCGTTACGCTTACAGGACAAACAACGTTTTTCTGTCGCTGAGGTTAAGAGTTAAATGCTAATAGGTGAATTTTTGCATAAATTTCTTTATAAGATCTTATTTTCACTAGGACTTTGTCTATTAGGAACTTCTTGGGCTACAACAGATAAGACTCTCTATAAATGGGTCGATGATCCCAGCAGTGAAGCCCAGCAAGTCGAACAAGCAGGCGTACGACTACGTCAGGCTATTGCTAATCCTGAATTTATGTTAGATAACTGGCTAGAGTTACCTACCTCACCCGCAGCGCGGAAAAAAACAATATATAAATTAAGTTTGCGCGAAGCTATTTTATTAGCTTTACGTTATAACCCCAATATTCAAAATGCTGAATTAGATAGGATTGTGCAACATTATCAATTGCGTTTGGCTAATAATGAATTTGAATTGCAATATGCTTTAGGTGCTTCGGGAACCATCCAAAAAAGTACCTATAATGGTATTGGCAGTGATACGAGTCGTTCCGTTATAGCCAGTCCAGAATTAGGTTTAAAAACAAAAATAGGTACAAAAGCCTCCCTAGCGATAGATAATAATGTGGGTCTTAATAATAATTACAACCCCGTTTTAAATTTAACGCTAACCCAACCTTTGTTACGTGGTTTTGGTCGCTCTGCCAATGAAGCAGGACTTTTAGATGCTCAAGATAATGAATGGCTCAATAAATTAAATTTACAACAGGCCGTGGTGGATCAAATTACGCAAGTGATTACCTCCTATCGTACTTTAATTTTAAGTGCTAATAACTTGCAAAATCAGCGCTTACAATTGAAGGAGTCACAAAAATCCTATGAAATTAATGAAAAAAGAATCAAAGCAGGACAACTAGAACCAACAGGTAATATCCAACAATCCTATCAAATTGAATCATTAAGCCTAATGGTAGAACAGGGTGAAAATGAATTTAATACCGCTTCTCAAGATTTATTACAAAGTATTGGCTTAGATCCCGAAATGCATTTATCGGTACCTAGTGATGTAACCTTAAAAAAAATCACTGTTCCTGGTTTACAACAATCTATAGACACTGCATTAAATAACAACGTTCAGTATTTAGCACAAAAAATGGTTTTGCGCGCCGATGAGCGTGGTTATAAGGTAGCTAAAAACCAGCAATTATGGCAACTCGATGTATCTGGGACGGTGCAAAGTGGCACAGTGAACGATGTGACTGGGCTTAATAATGGGGTACGTGGTATTTACAATGGTAATAATACAACAGAGGCCGCGCGACTTACTTTAACTGTGCCGCTCCATGATTTAACTCGTCGCAGTCAGTTAATCAATGCCAAAGTACGTTTAGAGAAGGATAGAATCAATTTAATTGCTGCAAAACGTGCCTTAATCACTAATGTTACGAATACAATTCACACTATTGAAAGTGTGGCAAAGCGTTATGAATTAGCGCAGAAACAAGTTCGTTTAGCCGAGCAGTCTTATGCCCTAGAAAAGAAAAAACTACAAGCTGGAATCTCGACTGCATTAGATGTGAATAATACGCAAAATCAATTACTTCAGGCTCAATCAGGATTAATAGGGGCAAAAATTGCTTATCTTAATCAGTTATCAGCATTACAGCGTATGTTAGGAACTACGTTGGACTATTGGGATATTAAACTAAGGTATGGTGGATGAATCATTTTTTTAAAAAAATCCTTTTAATTTTAGTACTTGCCAACTTAGGTGCTTGTGGCGAGGAAAAAAAACAAGAGAGTGAGGTCGTGGTACAAAACTACACCGTCACGGCTAAACCTTTGCATAAGGTGCTTCATTTTACAGGTACGGTTCA
Organism: Legionellaceae bacterium; assembly: GCA_947476305.1. GTDB lineage: Bacteria > Pseudomonadota > Gammaproteobacteria > Legionellales > Legionellaceae > Legionella. The sequence goes on along the minus strand of CANJQE010000025.1, from coordinate 15,561 downwards.
ACCTATTCGTGAAAATAGCGTGGTTAGTCCTATGGAAGCGGTGGTAGAAACCATGAATTTTCATTATGGGCAAATGGTAAAAAAAGGTGAGGTGGTTTTAACACTGACCTCTACTGAATTGCAGAAGCAATATAACGACACCTTAACTGATTATTTAAAAGCAAAAGATAATTATTCCATTACTCGAGCAAAATTTACCGGAACAAAAGAGTTATGGAGCGCGGGCTTACTCTCTAAAAATAATTATTTAAGTGAAAAGTCAGGAGTGGATACGGCTCGAGTTACCTTAATGCAAGCCTCCCGTAAGTTAACTGAATTGTTGGAAAAAATGGATGAAAATAATGACTCACTCCATTTATCTAATTTAAGCCTTGCAGATTTTGATAAAATTAAAAAAATTTTGACAGCGAATCATAATTTAATTCATCTAAAAGCAACAGGCGATGGTGTCATGTTATACCCGCCAAAGTCTGGTGAAGATAAAACAACACGAATTACTGTAGGTTCAACGGTAAAATCTGGACAAGTGATTGCTTTAGTAGGTGATTTAAAGGGGATCAGTGTAGAAATTGATGTTCCCGAAGTAGATATTGATAAAATTCATCCTGGCATGAAAGCGACAATTAATGGGGTCGCCTTTGGACGGCATCAATTAAATGGCACCTTAGTAGTGGTCAATGCTCAGGCTTCTAATGCCAGCTCTGGGGGGCTACCTTCTTTTACTGCAGTGGTTGAAGTGACTCATCTTAGCGCTGAGCAACAACGTTGGATAAAGGTAGGAATGAGTGCTTCTATCGAGTTAAATGTCGATAGCGAAAAACAATTATTAATTCCTATTGCTGCTGTAAAGCGTGAGCAAGGTAACAGCGTCGTGCGTATCAAAAACCAGCAAGGTCGCATTGAAAAACGAGTGGTAACTACAGGTCCTGCACAGGCTGATACGGTGGTGATAGAGACAGGTCTTAAAGAGGGTGACGTGGTGGTTTATGACTGAGCCCTTGATCCAAATTAGAGATTTAGTAAAGTCCTATCACCTGGAGGGTATAAGTACCACGGTATTGAAAGAGGTTTTTCTCAATGTAAATCGTGGCGATCACTTGGCTATTGTAGGCGCTTCAGGCTCTGGAAAATCGACCTTAATGAATATTATTGGTTTATTAGATAAAGCCGATTCCGGTACTTATATTCTAAATCAAAAAAATGTCGCTTCATTGACGGATGACGAATCAGCTACCTTGCGTAATCAACATATTGGCTTTGTGTTCCAACAATTTAATTTATTACCTCGGTTTACGGCTTTACAAAATGTAGCCTTACCCTTAACGTACCGTGGTGTTTCTGCAGATGAGATTAAAGAAAAAGTATTGGATTCTTTATACCGGGTAGGAATGCAAAAATATGCACGTCATCGCCCTACCCAACTGTCAGGAGGACAACAGCAACGAGTGGCTATTGCCCGTGCTTTAGTAACTGAACCAGAAGTGATTTTAGCTGATGAGCCAACTGGTGCTTTAGATTCAAAAACAGGAACGGATGTTATGAATTTATTTTTAAATTTAAATGCGGAAGGCAGAACCATTATTATGGTGACTCATGATGAACATATTGCTGATCAGTGTAAAAGAACCATTACTCTGGTTGATGGTTTAGTGGTTGCGGAGTCCGGCTAATGAGTTTTGTGAATCACTGTCAACAGGCTCTAGTCAATTTAACCTCTTCCAAATTACGTTCGTTTCTTGCCGTCTTAGGCATTTTAGTAGGTACGGCAGCAGTAGTGGCATTAATTAGTTGTGGCCAATTAGCTACAGAAAAAGCTTTAGAGCAATTTAAAGCCTTAGGTACCGATTTATTAGCAGTCTCAGTCTATCAAAAGGAGGTCAGTAAATCTCATTCTGAAGAAGATTCTCTCTCTTCGGATCAATGGCAGCAATTAGCAGAGCGAATTCCCTATATTGCAAATATTGCTCCTTACAGTACGGCCTATCAACCCCTCAGTTTTCAAGGGAAAAATTTACAAGGAGCTATTATTGGTGCTGATGAACATTTGGCTGATATTATTCATGTACATTTAGCGCAAGGGTATTTTGTCTCCTTTTTAGAGTCGTTTGAGCATTATTGTGTTATAGGACATGGTTTAGCTCAACAGATCAAAGAAATAACTATGGATGAGCCTATTGGGAAACAAATACGTATAGGTCAGGCTTTATACACTATTATTGGGGTGGCCGAGCAATGGCGAGAAAATGGCTTTTTTAATGAAGATTTAAATCAGGCTGCAATTATTCCTTTAGGCGGAATTGGTTTAGTAAGTAAAGAGGCAAAAATTAATAATGCGGTTTTATTGCTAAAACCGGATAGTCCCATTGATGAAGTCATAGAAGACATCAAACAGATTATTCATTCAGTTAACCCCAAGCTTAGTGTGTTTCCACGTTCTGCCAAACAAATTATTGCCAGTATGGAAAGTCAGGGCCGTATTTTTACTTTATTATTAGCAGTGATTGGTGGAATTTCTCTTTTGGTTGGTGGGATTGGTGTGATGAATGTCATGTTAGTTTCAGTCAGTGAGCGAAAAAAAGAAATTGGCATTAGAAAAGCGGTGGGTGCTAAAAACAAGGATATTCAGGCTTTATTTTTGGTTGAGTCAGTCATGCTTTCTTTATTAGGTGGCATCTTAGGTGTTTTACTGGGTTTAATTTTTACTCGTATTGTAGCCTATTTTAGTAGTTGGACCTTTACGATTTATTTATTGCCACCTATAGCCGGTTTTTTTGTTTCCGCAGCCACAGGAATTTTCTTCGGTTTTTATCCTGCGCGACGTGCTGCGAAATTGGAGCCCATGGTCTCCCTCCGTAGCGAATAACTGAACGCTTGTATTTGGCGCATCTTGCACGAAAAGCCTTGAGGAAAAATGCTCACATACTGATGTATGCTGCGCTTTTTCATCAAGGCTTTTCGTGCAACCTGCACTCAAATCCAAGCGTTCAGCTGGGGTTGGCTCACGTTAATTAGCGTTTTAGTCTCTTGCATAAACTGGGCCTTTGACTAAACTGGAAATAGGTCTATTGCTCAGGGATGTTCATGATTTTATACAATGCTTCTTCGTCCTATTATTCCATGATTGCTCGTTATGCCTTATGTGAGGCTGGCTTGCCTTTCGAAAATAGACGTATGGATATTCACTTGGCAAAAGAACAACTCGCTCCTTGGTACATGTCTATAAATCCCAAAATGACTGTTCCTTCCTTGGCAAAGGGCAAAGATATTTGGACGGATAGCCAAGATATTTTAAAATACCTAGCCACTACACAAGGTCAACAATGGATGGACGCTGATCCTGAGGCCAATCTCCACGTTCAACAAATTGTATATGCTCACTATAATATTACGATTGAACGTTTAACTTTTGGTAAAGCCTTAGTCACTATGTTCCCGCTGCGTTTTATTGTGCCCCATATGCTAAGAAAAATAATAAAAAAACTTGAAGCCGAACAGCAAACTTCTGAAAATAAAGAAGCAATAGCGGCAAAAATTGCTCTGAATACACAGCGCTTAGCTTTTTTTACAGAGGGTGATTTGCGGGAGAAATTAGAGTTTGAACGTAAAAGTGTGCTTCTTTTTCTAGAAAAATTACCTAAGCCTCAAGAGTTTCTATTAGGGGCTAAACCAAGTTCTGCTGATATAGTGACGGTAGTATTATTCGGTCGCTTACAGATGATCGGTGAATATGATCTGGTTCAATCGCCAGAGTTAATTGCCTGGTTTGAACGTATGAAAGCAAGACCTGCCTATAAGAAAGCAGATATTTGGACTTATTTTCAGCCCTGGCGTATTTTGTTTAAGCGATAAATTTGCGCAATTTATTGACAACTTAAGCTCGCTCCTTTATTGTTCACGAAAAAACAAGCTGTTTGTTTTTTGGTTTAAGGAGTTCTAATGAATTTTAAATTGTTATTTACTTTGATTTTAGCTTTAGTTGTTACTACAGCAGAATCTTTTACTTTAAACGTCAGTCTTCCCAAAGGAATACCTGCTTTAAATTTTTCTTATGCAGTGTCGACTGGGAGTTGTTCTAATCCTAACAGCGTAAACTGCCATTTTACTCAATCTAAAGTAGATGGAATAGCGGGGGCTCATATTACACAATACTTAACAGCCGTGAACGCAGAATTTAAGACAATGACTCCAGTAGTGGATAAACTTCATACTACCAACTTTATTGAAATGAAAATACCGGGTCAAAGTGGTGTTTGTCATATTGATCTTTTAGGAAAGAAAGTTAATTCAGTTATTTCAGTTATTCTTAATAAGACTGGTATTTGTATCGTAAAATAGGTTAAATATAAAAAAACCCGTATTGACAGAGATGTTCATGCGGGGTTTTTGTAGTTACTGGCGTGAGTTATGATTATTCGACTGTGCAGTTGCACACACATCCACAGAGACCATCCGTTTTACCCCGCTACTCTCGCCACAGGTACCGGACGTGCCATTTTTCTCCTGACAGGTGCTACTAGCATCGGCATTCACGGCATTAGATCCTAATACTAAGCCCATCAGCAGAATACGATCGTATATTTACCAATAATCATAATGTTCATTGAGTATTTCCTTAATAATTAATAAAAATTGGTCTTTTCCATGAGGATGTAAAATAAATTCCAAATGGAATAAGCTAATTATAATTTAATTATTAAGTACTAGAGTTAAACGCCGCATCATTTCATTTATCGCGTCTTCTTTTTTCCTGTAAATGTCCTCATAAGCGACATGAAAGGTATTGAAGTCATCTTCGCACTCGACTGTATTATCATCTAAAAACTCGGTAATCGTTTGTTTTGCTAATAAGTAAAACTCGTCTTGATCTTCAAAACTAATGATCCAGACTAAATCTCCCAACTGAAAATCGGCCATTTGATGCTCCCAATTAAGATTGGCTTGTAATAAAAATATAAGGATGTTGCTTTTTATCAAGCCAGTGTAAAACTTGCAATAAATGTTTTTCACTCATGGCAACACAGCCTGCGGTTCCTTGTTGTTCTGAACGCCATATATGGAGGAAAATAGCACTTCCAGCTCCAGGAACTATTGGCTTCATATTGTAGTTAATAACGACGCCCATTTTGTAAAGAGGAATTTGCATGGGTTCATAGCTTTGTGCGCTAGTAGGGCCATTAACCCAGGTATTGTAGTGTTTATGATGAGGAACATCTATAAATTTATCCTCATCACTAATGTATTTAAAATCCATTTTCAATGCTAAGGGTTTGGTTCCAAAGGCCCATTCCAGAGGATATAAGCCCGCTGGAGTTTTAAGATCGCCTTCTTTCTTGCTGCCTACGGTAGCTAGACCTTGCTTGCCAATGACTGCCTGAATCGGAGTAGTAAATAAACTGGGCTGCCATTGTTTATTCCATGTACAGGCAATAAGTTCTGCTTTAATACCTCCCATTGCTTCCACAACGAGTACCTGCTTAGTTGTGGGTGGCAGGTTTAAAGTGCTTAAATGGCTACAAATCCCCTCATTGATTTGGCTTTTTTTCCAAAAATCAAAGGAAAACAGAAGTAGGGCACTAGCAATCAATAAAACAAAAAGTACATAGCGTTTGTGGATTTTATTCATTATGGTAATTCCCTTACAGACAGAACTTTAGTGAATTGCTTTACAAAAACTGAGGGAGATAGGTTTTGATTAGTTAAGTCATCTAAGAAGATTAATTTAAAATAAGAAGAGTTTGCTAAGGACTTCGCATCGGGGTATTCAGGATAATCTTTAAGAAGAGGAAAGATCAATGATTGGCCAATAACATAGCGTTTATCTTTAGTCGGTGGCGCTAAACCCCAAACATTTTGATAAGTTATTGCTGCTTCTTCTTGATTGTCATTTTTTTGCTTACCGAGATAGAGCATGACATAGCCACCAATATAAATAATGGTCATTAGGGGATGCCCCTGAGTCATTAAACTATTAATACGCTCATCCATTTTCTTTGCCGATAAGTCTAAAGAAGTATATTGTGCTTGTTGTGCCGAGTTTCTTGGCAACCAAATGCCCAAAGGCGTGAACAAACTTTTAAGTTCTTGCGAGCAATCATTAAAAAAGAAAGTTCCGCCCCAGCCATAAGGTCTATTTTGTAATTGTTTAATTAAGGCCGCAATATGTTTTGGGGTTGCGGAAAGGGGCATGAGTTGTGCGGCATGATTACCTACGATGCCTTTCGCCAGGACTGCTTGCTGTTGCTTATTTTTCAACGGAATATAAAGCGTATTCTGCTCTGCCAGAGGAAATACAGCACCAATATAAGTGGTAAAAAGAAATTGATTGTTTTCATCAACAACAGTGGTTTCCGTTTGTGTAATAGCCATTAGCCCTTCTTTTGTTTTATTTTGCCATTGCTTAATAAATTCAGCAGACGTATAGGCAATATCCTCTGTTTTCACCCAGCCAAAATAAGCATCAGGAGTAAGCGCTAAAGACCAGGCTTTATCTTGAGATTGATGTAAGACGTAGATAGGAGTCCCCGTCCATAAGGCGGATTCTTGTAAATTATCAAAAGGAAAACCTTGGCCCGCGAGACTGAAATGAAAAAAATCAGGTGCCTTATCCGGTAAAGCACGAGCAAAGGTGTTATGTACCACAATGGCTTTTTGCTCACTGTGAAAAGAAGAAGATAAGCCCTCTAAATTCATATTTTTAATAATTTTATTAAGCCAAAGTTCATCATGCTCTTTAAAATTTTCTGCAAAATGATAGTTCAGCGGATCTTGTTTTTGATTATCAAAATCATCAATGATAGCCACTTCAATAGCTTTTACCTTGGGGAGAAGGCTTTGTACTAAGGCTTCACTCCAAGGGGAAAGGCCTTGGTCATCACTGGCATAATAATGCCTAAGCAACTGCTGTAATTGCGCTTTTTGATATTCAGGTTTTACTAAAGGTTTGCTGTAGTCATCGCTTTCTTTAGGCAAGTACTGGTTAATATCTTGATTGTAGTTTTTTATGGAAAAATCATAGATAGGTACTTCTACGGCATACACTCGAGTTAAAAAAGAGGCGAGCAGGCAAAAGAAAAACCAAGTGATATAAGCTGTTCGTTGGGCAAACATAGTCTAATCATCTTTAGAAAAAAAGAGGGTGATTATACCATAAACCGTTCTGATTGTTTTTTTTATGTTCTTTTTAATCACTTATTTAGTAATTATTTCACTACTTGCCATAAAGAATCCACAAAAAATCTTCGTTCATCGAAATAATGTTCAATTATTTTAAATCCGTTTATTGTGGCATAGTGCTCAATTTGTTTTACGTTGTATTTATAGGAATATTCTAAATGGATAGGCTCATAAGCCTCAAAATGAAATTCTTTATTTAAAGCATCAATAATAATATCTTCTTCGCGAGTATTGATTAAAAAACTTTCCATTGCTCGGCGATAAACATTATAAACCCCATAATGTTCAAAATGTTTGTGATTAAAATGACCGCCTAATTCCCTGTTGATACGTGTTAATAGATTTAAGTTAAACTCTCGGGTAAGACCATCACTGTCATTATAAGCTTTTAATAAGGTCTTCATGTCTTTTTGTAAATCAAAACCAATCAAACAGTAATCGCCATTTTGTAAGTCATTCCGTATCCCTTTTAAAAACTGATTGCTTTGTTTTGTATTAAAATTACCAATGCTAGAGCCCAGAAATAAAACAATATTTCGCCTTTTTGATTGTTCACTTAACCATTGTAGGCCTTTAAAGTAATCAGCATTAAGCGCAATAAGCTTTAATTGAGCTAATTCCCTATTAAACTTTGTAACAATTTGCTCCAAATATTGTTCTGAAATATCAATAGTGAAATAAGTAAATTCATGGCCATCGTTGAGAAATTGATCGAGTAAGAGTCGTGTTTTAATTCCTTCTCCTGGACCAAGCTCAATTAGGCTAAAGGCCTGATCATGCAAATGCTGAGAAATTTTTTCTTTATAATGACCAATAATTTCTAATTCACAATTAGTTAAATAATAATCTGGATGTTGGGTAATCAGATTAAATAATTGACTTCCTTTGGCGTCATAAAAATATTTAGAGGGAATGGTTTTTTTTTCATTATTTAAGCCCTTTAATACATCTTGTCTGAATTGCTTATGGTCTTCCTCTGAGGAAAACTGTTGTATCTGTTTTAATTCAGCACTCATTTGCTTACTCCTATTAGTCCCTTCCCATAAATAAGCGCGGCTAAATACATCACCAGTTATTCTTATTAGATTAAAATTAGATCGTTGAAGTTATTGGTCAATAAAGCTAAAGAAAAAATACATCTTTGGAAATCAGGGTTGTACAAAAGAATACACAGCGTATAAATTGACGTTCAATATTAAATTGTATATTATGTGTTCACGTTGGTCAAATTGGGTGGCGTCCTATGTTTCATTTTAGTGACGATGAGATAAGCAGCATATTGAGTAGTAAAGCGAATGATTGCGGTACTTATTTTTCTACTGTAGCGACTCGTTTTCGGAAGGAATATAAACCTCTTTTTTTTACCCCCTATCATAGTGTTAAAGAGTTTGGGCAAGAGTTTGTAGCACCCATAATGGATCCTATACGCTTAGCTGGTATGTCCGCGGCGGCTGGAGTTGCTTCTTTTTTTGTTGCTGCTGCGTGTCTAGGTGGTCTTTTAATTGCTGGCACAGCTGCTTTATTTATGAATACCAAGTTTCGAGATCAAGCTTTTGATTTTTCTTGTAAGTCATTACTAATATTAGGTTCCGCTCTTGTTACTGCGGCAAGCTGCTTTTTATTAGCCCTAGCCAGTATTCCTCACAGTCTATTTTCTTTATTTTCTCGCTCAATAACGAGCTTAACGCCAAAGCTTGAGAAAGAAAAAAATTACTTATCAGAGCTTGAGTTAACTAGTTATAATACAAGTTGCTCCTAATAATTAAAGAAGTATATTTGTTATGGTTCGCTTTGTTGTTATAGTCTATCTTATATAAAGAGAATGAGTACGATAATTATAATCTAGGGGAAGAGCGATGAAAAAATGGGGGCTCGCTGTAACAGCTTGGCTATTATTAACGCAAGTAGTTTTTGCTGAGGGGCAATCCTGGAATCAGTGGGTTGCGGGTGTGCGCGAAGAGGCCCTACAACAAGGCATTCGTCCTGCTTTATTGGACGATGCTTTTGCTGGAGTTAATGAGCCTAGTCGGCAAATTAAAGGTTTAATGCACTCTCAGCCTGAGCATCGTTTGAGCTTTATTAAATACCGCACTACGCGCGTGGATAATTATCGGATTGCTATTGGTCGAAAACAATATCAGAAAAATAAAGCTTTATTAGACGAAATTGGTCAAAAATATGGGGTTAACCCTTGTTTTATCGTTTCATTCTGGGGCATGGAAACAAGTTATGGAACCTACATGGGGACCTTCCCCGTGATCAAAGCCTTAGCAACTATGGCCTATGATTCGAAGCGTAAAGATGTATTTCGCAAAGAGCTCTTCCTCGCTCTTCATATTTTAAATGATGGCCATGTTGATTTGGTGAATTTTAAAGGTGAATGGGCAGGCGCGACAGGACAACCACAATTCCTGCCGTCAAGCTGGGTAAAATATGCGGTAGATTACGATGGAGACGGACGTAAAGATATTTGGGAAAGTAAACCAGATGTCTTTGCTTCTATTGCTAATTATATGAAGGGGAATGGTTGGCAATCTGGAGAGCCTTGGGCTATCCAAGTGAAGCTTCCTGCAAAATTTGATATGAAGTTGGAAGGTAAAAGTACTAGTAAGTCTGTAAGCGAATGGAATGCTTTAGGGGTAAGGACAGAAGGTGGTGAGCCTTTACCTTATCAAGACCTAACGGCTAGTATTGTGCAACCTTTTGGCGGACCGACCTTTCTAGCATTTCCCAATTATCGTATGATTCTGCGCTATAATAATTCTATTTATTATGCCGGTGCTATTGGTTATTTGGCCGATAAAATTTGCCAAGCGCCAGTTAACAAGAAAAGTTAATGTTGTATTGTAGCCTGGCGCACTGCATCCAGGCTACAAACTAGTTAAAGGATTAGCATCATGCATTATCTTGATAAAACAGCCGCTTTAACTTCTATCGAAAAAAGAATTATTATTGATAAAGCCACCGAACATCCTCATACAGGAAAATACAACAGCCTAGTCACTCGTGGTACTTATCTATGTCGGCGTTGTGGTTTAGCATTATTTCGTGCAAGCAGTCAATTTAGTTCAGGTTGTGGTTGGCCTAGTTTTGATGATGAACTAATAAATGCTATTAAACGAATGCCAGATAGTGATGGTCAACGTACAGAAATACTCTGTACTCGCTGTGATGCTCATTTAGGGCATGTATTTCAAGGCGAGTACCTTACCGCAAAAAACCTGCGCCATTGTGTTAATTCTGCTTCTTTAGATTTTGTAGTAGATGAGCAGGTTTTAGATAGCGAAGAGGCGATTGTGGCGGGCGGTTGTTTTTGGGGAGTAGAACATTTTCTACGTCAGATTCCAGGTGTCTTATTAGTGGAGTCAGGATATACAGGCGGCCATCTTTTAAATCCTTCTTATGAACAAATTTGTCAAGGCACAAGCGGTCATTATGAGGCCGTACGTATAGTATACGACATGAATCGAACGGATTATCATCAGGTCTTGAAGCGTTTTTTTGAAATTCATGATCCCACGCAAAGAACAGGCCAAGGCCCTGATCTGGGACAACAATACCAAAGCGCTGTTTTTTATTATAATAATGAGCAAAAACAAGAGGCGGAAGACTTAATTCAACTATTAACTAAAAAGGGCTACACAGTTGCTACTCGTTTGCTTAGTGTTCAAACCTTTTGGCCGGCAGAAGAATATCATCAGGCTTATTACTCAAAACATCGTAAATTACCCTATTGTCATTCTCCAGTATTACGTTTTGATTGATAGGGAATATATTTAAGACCTACACGTTAAAAGGATAGGGAAATGAAAAAAAATATAAAAAAATCAAAGAGAGCCTTTATTTCTGTGTCATTATTCGCTGCATTAATAAATACAGGAGCATACGCTAAAATCATGCATCAAGAGTGTGATGGTGAGAAAAAAACTTGTTGTGTCGCCGAGAGTATAAGCGGTGTACCTCCAATGTGGGTCAATGAACCTACTTGTCCTAAAGGGATGATTGATGATGCCACTTGTGCTATCCAATATGGATGCAAGCAGAATGACCAGCCTGAGCTTAACTAAAATTGTAACCGTCACGCTGAACATAGGGAAAGCCATCTTTGGCCGATTTGGAACAAATCGACTCAAAGCTGACTTTCCTCCAAGAGTCATGATCACCCTGAACACTTACTAAGACAGTTGCTACATTAGAGAGAGTATTTTTTTAGCTTTTTTCATTATCAAGTACTTTATAATGCTTATCCGCTTCTTCTGCCTTGCGTTGATTCTCTTGTAACTGTAGTTCTTGTACTTGCTGCTCCCATAGCACCATTACTTTATTTTTCCAAAGGTTCATTTGACGTATAAATAAACCAAGATGGGATGCGAGCATGGGTAATTTTTTAGGTCCAAAAACCAACAAGGCAACCATTAAGGTAAGTACTAATTCACCACTCATGATTTATTGTCATCATTTAATGCGCGACGAAAATTTTTTATGGCTTCACCTAAATCCGTACCTAAGCTTTTTAGTTTTGAAGTCCCAAATAAGGTAATAATAATGATCAGTATTAATAATAATGATAATGGACTGATTCCACTTAATCCCATGTTAATTCCTCAATTTTTTATGATTAATAATCAGAAAAAGACCGGTTACCCCAGCGCCTATTAAGCTAATTGGCGCCCACATTTTGTCTGCTATTAGGTCGAAATAATCGCTTATTCCCACTATAGCCAAGGTAATAAAAATACCCAGACTAATATGTTGGATAATAGGATTGTCTTTATTTAACTGAGCATGATGTTGTTCTTTATTTAACAGCAATTCTTCTTTTTTAAGACTTAATACGTCAAAAAGAAGTTTAGGCATATGAGGGAGCTGTTCAGCAAAAAAAGGTAGATTTTGTTTTAATTGGGTAAAAAAGTTTTTTGGGCCAATTTGTCCGCGTAACCATTTTTCTAAAAAAGGTTTGGCTGTCGCCCATAAATCCAATTCGGGATAAAGTTGTCGTCCTAATCCTTCTATGGCTAATAAAGTTTTTTGCAGTAAAACTAATTGCGGTTGCACTTCCATATGGAAGCGACGAGCGACCTGAAATAACTTCAATACGATCTGAGCAAAGGAAATATCTTTCAAGGGTTTTTCAAAGATAGGCTCACAAACGGTGCGAATAGCACTTTCAAATTCTTCAATGCGCGTATCGCGTGCTACCCAACCAGATTCTACGTGTAATTGAGCAACACGTTTATAATCTCGGTTGAAAAAAGCAAGTAAATTTTCTGCAAGATAACGCTGATCATTATCATTTAAAGTGCCAATAATACCGAAATCAATGCAAATATATTGTGGATCATCAGGATTCTCATAAGAGACAAAAATATTGCCTGGGTGCATATCCGCATGGAAAAAACAATCACGAAATACTTGCGTAAAGAAAATTTCTACGCCACGTTCAGCTAGCTTTTTAATATCAATATTGTATTCATTTAATTGATTTATATCAGAAATAGGGATGCCGCGAATACGTTCCATCACCATGACATTAGAGCGTGAATAATTCCAATAAATTTCAGGTACATACAACAAAGGAGAGTTATTAAAATTTCTTCTTAATTGGGTGGCATTGGCTGCCTCGCGTTGTAAATCTAATTCATCGAGCAAGGTATGTTCGAATTCTTGAACTATTTCAATAGGTTTCAGGCGCCTACTTTCCGGCCAATAACGATTCATTAGTCGGGCAATGGTATACATTAGACTAAGGTCTTGTTCTATGATGCGCAGCATATTAGGTCTAAGAATTTTAACGACTACCTCTTCACCTGTTTTTAAAGTAGCTGCATGGACTTGAGCCATCGACGCAGAAGCCAAGGCAATGGGATCAAATTCGGCAAAAATTTCATAAGGCGATAAGCCATAAGCCTGTTCAATAATAGCGATTGCTTTTTTACTGGCGAATGGGGGTACTTTATCTTGTAGTTTACTTAATTCGCTAGCAATATCATCAGGCAAAATATCAGGACGAGTGGAAAGTGCCTGACCAAATTTAATAAAGATAGGCCCTAGTTCTTCGAGTGATTTGCGTAAGGCTTGCCCTCTGGTTAATGGTTCTTTACGAAACCAATTCCAAGGATTGAAATAAACCATAAAACGTAAAGGAGCAAAAATCTTTATTGAAACAAGCAAATTATCCAGGCCATTGCGAGCAAAAATATAATTAATATGAATTAAGCGAAGCAATAGTTTAATTGATTTCATGACTGGCTCATCAGTTGATTAATATGGGCATGTAAGCGCTCCACATCCAACGATAATTCATCTACATCTTTAAAAAAATCTTCAATTTCATTTTTTGAAGGAACTAAGCGTAGCTCTTCTTGTAAATATTCGCCCATGTTATTACGCATGGACTCACTAAACTGTTTTTTAAACTGTAGTCCTCGACGTACTAAAGAGCCAATTTGATGTGCTACTACATCGCCAGTGAACTCTGCCAAATGACCTTCCCAATCGATATCCATTTCATCAAAAAGCTGTTTAATCTGTTGACCTAATTCAACATCTCCAGAGATGCGTATCTTATCATTAAATAAAGAACGTGCTTTAGAACTTGGTAATAGACTTAAACGGATTAAGCCAAGAGGGCTACTGTGAATAATTGTATCAACTTGCTCATCATAACTATCCAATAAAAGAATTTCCTTATTAGAAAAGCGAATAAAAAAGTGAACATTTAAGGGAGTAACAATCAATTTTAAGACCTTAGCCTCTAGTGCATTCAATTTCTCAGGCATCTGTTCATCCAGGGCCAAAGCTGCATTTATCGCTATTTGTAGGGTTTTAAGTGAATATTTTTTTAACATAATATACTCAGTATTTATATGCAATATGTAAGGCGACTATGCCTGCGCTTAAATTATAATAATGGCAATCCTCAAAACCGGCTTGTTCTATTAATTTTTTTAATTGCTCTTGATCGGGATGCATCCGTATTGACTCAGCAAGATATTGATAACTTTGTTCATCTTGTGCAAATAGCTTACCTACTTTAGGTAAAATATTAAATGAATACCAATCATATAGGGGTTTTAATCCCGGTAATTTAGGAGTAGAAAACTCAAGGACCATTATTTTCCCTCCAGGCTTAGTGACTTGATACATGGAGCGTAATGCTTCTTCCTTATCCGTTACATTTCTTAAGCCAAAACCAATGGTAATACAATGAAAACTATTATCAGCAAAGGGTAAATATTGGGCATTCCCTTGAACAAAAGAAATATTTTTAAATAATCCTTCGTCGAGTAGGCGATCTCGACCAACCTGCAACATAGCAGAATTAATATCCGCTAAAATTACTTGTCCATGAGCACCCACTTTTTTACATAATAAACGAGTTAAATCGCCGCTTCCTCCAGCTAAATCAAGAACGGTTTGTCCTGGGCGTACTTGGCTTAACTCAATAGTAAAGCGCTTCCATAAATGATGAATGCCAAAAGACATCAGATCATTCATTAAATCATAATTTTTAGCTACTGAATGAAAGACTTCCGCTACTTTTTTTTCTTTTTCATCCCATCCTACGGATTCAAAGCCAAAATGAGTCTTTGTTTTATGCGTGCTCATAATTTATTAATTTAGTTTAAATAAAATGGTTTAATAGTACCCGATATTACTACTTATACCCAGTTAAAAAGCAAACAATCTAACAAGACTTAGGAAAAACACCCAATCTCTTCGTTAAAAGAAGTTTTTAATTCGGCCATTGAGTTAATCTAAACTCCCTCATCAAAAACTTCTTTTGCCTCGACCTTGGGGGTTTTCCTAAGTCCAGTTAGATTATTTTTTTTCCAAGGGGCATTATGAGTTAGGGCTTAGGTTTTTTCTTATATCTTCAACAATAATCATACTGGCAGTATTGGCTTTAAAAAAGCGCCAATCCCTATTATTTAACCATCCTACTACGGCAAATACTACATTCAGAATGTCTAAAAGAATTTGTTTGTATCCTCGATGTGTTTCTAATACTGTTTTTGCTTTTTGTATCTCTAGTTCACATTCTTGCCTAAAATTAGAATAATTTTGCGGAGCGCTAATATAGCGAGTAGCTTTAAGCTGTAATTCTTGATAAAGCGTAAAAGCAGTGTTTGCCGCAGCGGTGTATTTAGGCTGTTTTATTGCTTTAATAGCATGCTCGTAGGCTTTAATTTTCAGATCTTCGAGAGCAATCATTAATTGCTGTTGGGGTGAACTATTCCGGTAGATCCAACTAGTTAACGCAACTTTCGATATTAAAAAAATAGTCTTATAATATTGAAAAGTTACCTCATAATTATAAAGGAAAATGATGGGGAAGTTAACACATGAAGATCGATGTAAAATTGAGACTCTTTATAAAGCTGGAGT
>CANJQE010000024.1 GCA_947476305.1 Legionellaceae bacterium | reverse complement strand
TTGATGGCAGATCTGCCAATGATTTTTAGATGGAATTTTATTACCACCACTTTGTGGATCGTATGTGTATACCCATTTGCTCATGCCGTTAGGCTAGCATAATGGCTAGTTTAAGAAAACCTCAGTTTGTGACCGCGCGCAGTATATAACTGAACTTAGACTAGGCACAGCAATACTCCTATCAAATAAAAACACCATAATAACCCAAATAAAGACAATGTGTAATAATATTCGCCTGCCGATAAAAATAACAAGTGAGTGGACTAGTGGTAATGAAACAACATGATTGTTTAATATTCAATATTTTCTTATAATGCCGCCGGAGATTAATAATAAAAGGTAGAGTCAAATGAAAAAAGCATTATTACTTGTATTAGGCAGCTTCATTATGATGAATGCTCATGCAGAATCATGGTGTGGATATAAAGATTATTTTCATTTAAGTGATCGTGCCCATCCTTCTATCTACGTTGTTAGTGGATTTAGTGAATCCGATGTTTTGCTTGAATTTGTAGGCCCACGCAGTTTTATAATTAGAGATAGCTATCAATGCCGTGCTGGTTATGCTCATGTTACTGTAGCCTATGACAGCGCCAACTGGTGTGTACTGGATATCCAAGATGGTCCATATATGAATCATCCCACCGTGACCGCTTCATGCAATGGTATGCGTTATCTAGGTATTGATTACGATTTTGTGGGTAGTTATTCTTATTCTATCAATCTAGACTAATAAACGATAAGCAGTCGTTTTTCGGCAAATTTGATAAAAACGACTGTATTTTTTTATTCAATAGAATTAAATACAATCTTATTTTTCCCGGTTTTTTTAGCTTCATACAGACTATGATCGGCGGCGCTGATAATAGTCTGATAATCAGTGACATGCGTGGGTTTTAAAGCCACTATCCCCATACTCAAAGTAACATTTTTATATTTATTGTCTTTATCAAAGGCCGACTGAATTCTGGAGCAAAATACAGCCACTTCATTGGTGGGCATGGATAAAATAATGGAAAATTCATCGCCGCCAAGACGAAAAATAATATCGCTTGCTCTTCGAATTAATGTTTTTAGCGTATCTGCCACATAAATTAAAAATTCATCGCCACTAGGATGGCCAAAATTATCATTAATCCATTTAAAGTTATCTATATCAATAAATATTAAATTGATATCATACTTACCACGTTTAGCTCGACTTAATTCTTTACTAAGAATCATATCAAAATAACGACGATTAAATAAATTAGTTAAGGAGTCAGTAATCGACATCTCTCGTACTTCCTCAATTGATCGCTCTAATTTCAAATTAGTATCGGTAAGTTGCTCTATTAATTGATCTTTTTCTTTATTTAATTTAGACGTCATAAATAATAATCGAGCATTAAATTGTGCGGTAAGAAAAATCATTAATACAAAAAGTGAGTACATAATCGCTAAAATAGCATTATCAAAATGCATCAAGTAAAAATTGTATATAATAATAGGGAAAAACATAGGGATAACATAGGCACAATATGCGGGCATACACATCGACATAGATGCTATTGAACCAGCAGCTAAACCACCAAGAACTACTATAAATAACGCTTCGTTGATACTATTAACGTAAGGAAGAAAAATAAAATAGCTCCCCCCCCAAGTCGCCCCCATTAAAAAAGTAAATAAATAAAAAATCATAAATGAAGTGGTGTATTTTTTACGAAAATATTCTCTTTTTATTAAAAAGCGACAACTTAACCACCGTACTAAAATTAACAGAGTAAAAAAAACTAACCATAGCACCACTAATTGGACGGGGACTTGGTTATAAATAAAATCTAAACCAAGGAGAATAGCTAAAGCAGCATTAAACGGAATAGAGCGTAATGAACCTTGAACTAGTAACAAAAAAATTTCAGTGCTCAAATTAGCTTGTTTTTTTTGTCTCATAATGAGCCCATCAGATCCATTGATTATCAGTAAATTATTAATCTCTGTACAGTATAGCCTAATTATTTCTCGTTTATGCTTCAAGACAGTTTGAACAAATACCATAAATATTTAAGGCATGATCAGTCATTTTAAAATGAGCTTTTTCCGCTATTACCTTTTGTCTCTGCTCAATAATCTCATCAACAAACTCTTCCACCTTCCCACATTTTATACACACAAGATGATCATGATGTTCTTTTTGACTCAGCTCGAATACTGAATGGCCACCTTCAAAATTATGACGAGAAACCAAACCTGCAGCTTCAAATTGAGTAAGGACCCGATATACCGTAGCCAAACCAACATCCTCTCCAGTTTCTAATAAAGCTTTATACACCCCTTCTGCACTCAAATGGCGATTAGTGGATTGCTCTAAAATCTGCAAGACCTTTAAGCGCGGCAAAGTGATCTTTAATCCGACACTCTTTAACTGCTGACTTTCTTCCACAAATGCTCCTTAATTTTGCCTATTATTTCTTGATGTCTTTCAATAAATGACATGTTATTATGGCTAAAATTTTCACGGTAGGCAAAAAAATGCGAATAATACTTATTTTAATTACCAGTCTTTTAGCGTGCACATTAACTCAATGTGTTTCTTATGACTTTTCCCGACGTATAGTTCAACAAGGGAATTTAATACCCAACTCAAAAATTGAACGCTTAAAAGTAGGTATGAGCAAAGAAGATGTAGCTATATTAATGGGCACAAGCCTGCTTAGCCCGACGTTTAATAATGAGCGCTGGGATTATGCTTATACATGGCGTAAAGGAAGCGGGAGTACGGAAATACGAAATGTCGTTCTTTACTTTTCAAATGGAAGACTAGTCCGTATTGAACATAAGCCTTAAACATAGAGTACGTGTTCAGGGTGCGCTCATGACAGCATCTATAAGGTCTCTAGTCAGCAAGATTAGAGACCTGTTTCTTTACTCTACGTTCTCTTCATTTTTGACTAAATCACTTATTCTAAGTCCATCATTGTCTACTATTTTAGCCATAATATGATTAAATTGCTGAGCAATTTCATCCAAGCATTCTTTAGTTAAGGGTCCATTGAGAGACAATTGATAAAGTCCTTGTTGATCTCTTGAAAAGTAAACCCATAATGCTTTATTACCAACAGGCCTATCTGCATAAGCAAAATGATGTGGATAGGATAATTGCAAATCGGCTATCGTTCCATTTGTAGCTTGCTTTACAAAAAAACTAGGCGTTACACTAATCAAAACTTGTACAGGAGCGGGTTTAAAGAGTGGTATAGACCAAGCAAACCAACGTTTGAGAAAACGCTTTGTTAAGGTAGTTAATTTGCTAAAGAACACCCGACTTAAATAAGCAAGGTATAAATTGTTAATGTAGGAGCCCATGCCTGTTTTTCTAAAGCTTTTACTATGTCGTGCCTTATTCCAAAGATAAAGTATAAATTCACTGAAACTAAGCTGCTCACCTAATAGTTTATTGTCTTTAAGCAATACAGGACATTTTTGGTAAGGCGCTGTTCGCAGTAGTTGTTCTTCGATAAAGCCGATACAATCAATAAATAGATTGTCTTCATTAATGGTATTATTTATCCTTTTGTATTCTGCAAATAAACCTATAGTAGATTGATAGTGCTGTCCCTCTCTGCCCGTATGAATTAAGCTTATAGCTAGTTTGTTTTTTACGCCTAAAGCATAGAAAACAATGTGGGATAAAGCGATTAATCCGCTGCTGATATTAATATTTTTTCCCCTATGCCATGCCATAAGTTGTTCCATGGTATGGGGCGCTAAAGGATAATTCCACAAATAATGCTCTCTACCCACCGAAGCATCGGGTAAATGCCTCGATGAGCCTAAATATAATCGACCTACTCCTTGATTATATTCACTCCAAAAATTTATTTTTTCCTGCAAGTTTTTTAAACAATGGTGATTATAATAGTGCACATAAGAGAAATAATTATTTTCTTCAGAGCAAACAGTTAAAGATTTCCCAGCTATCAATAATTCATAATTATTTTTAAATTGCTCCATCACCAGATCACAAGATTTCCCCTCTGCAATAATATGAGGAATGATGACGTGGACCTCATGGAGATTATCCTTTATTTTATAAAGAAAAACGCGAATTAGTGGTTGTTGATTTAAGGGAATCAACTCGAGGATGTGAGTATAAAACCAATCATCTAGACGATTAACTTCGTCACTATTCGAAAAGTCCTCAAAAATAACATCAAAATCACCTTGGCGATTTATAACTTGCATAGGAATTTTTTTATTAAAATTCGTCCAAAAAATCGCATTACTTTCCACTACCGCTCCAAAAGCCTCTAGGAAATAGTCTGTATTAAGAGGCCCTGTTAAGTGAAATTGCATTCCTAAATTAAAGCAATAGTTGTACTGATCAATAGCCCAAAAAGGATATTGAACATCCGTTAGAGCAATTTCCCTATTTGTATTTTCCGTCGCTTTATATTCTTCCTCTCCTTGATTGAAAACAATATCTAACTCCGCTGCAATCACCCTAGCGATATTCTCAATCCGAGGGTTATTAATAAAGTACTCCATTGAGATACTTAATGCCGGACAAGAAAGTTGATCGTGAATTTTACTTCTGATGTCTACTGCCATTAAGGAGTCTAAGCCAAGGGTAAACAGATCCTGTTGTGCAGTAATTTGCTCTTTATTCAGCTCTAAAATTTGAGCCGTAATCTGTTGCAAAATTACTTCTAAGCTTGCAATACGCTCTTCTTTATTTTGTCCTTTAAGGGTCATTAATAAAGGGGAAGTAAATTGACCTAATTCAATGGCTTTAGCTACGGGCGTATTATCTCTTAGAGTAAGCTCAGAGCTCTTATCTAGCCAAAACTCACTACGATTAAAGGGATAAGTAGGCAAAGCTACTTTGTGAAGCGCTCTATTTAAGCTCTGATAAAATGCAAACCAATCCACCTCTTTAGACTTAAGATAGGCTGAAAGCAAGGAGCTAAGGATGGGATCGGCTAAATCGGTTATCTTATTCTCGCCATAGGATAAAGCAAAAATACCATTGCTTAAATGCTCTCTTGCTTCTTGGACATCGCCTGCAGCAATCACAAGACGATGAGGATAATGCGTTCTGCAAGTGGCGGCAGTAAAACATATATCAACAAAATCATCTTGGGTTCTTGCTAAATAGTCTTGGTACACATTAACTAAGTATTCCAAAGAGTTTTTAGACTTAGCAGATAAAGTAAGCAACGACCTTCCTGCTGGTTGGCCCTGTTTCTGAGGAGGGGGATTTACATATTCTTCCATTATGACATGAGCATTCGTTCCACTAAAACCAAAGGCATTAACACCGGCATATCTTAAGGCCGTAGTGGAGTGCCAATCGATAGTATCAACCGGGACGAGGGCATCGTTTAATTGAATGTTAGGATTTAAGTGCTTAAAGTTTAAATGCTTATATATTTTTTTATTTTTTAAACTAAGAATCGTTTTTATAATTCCCGCAACACCCGAGGCACTTTCTAAATGCCCAATATTGGTTTTTACTGCCCCTAAATACAAAGGATTATCTTCAGTATGGGAGCCACCATAAACCTGGTTAATCGCATGAACTTCTATAGGATCACCCAAAGGAGTTCCCGTACCATGTGCTTCAATGTAACTTATATCCGCACTAGATAATTGCGTTTGCTTTAATGCCTTGAGCATGACCTCTTCTTGGCTTTTACCATTAGGAACTGTTAGACCTACTGATTTACCATCATTATTCACAGCAGAGGCTTTAATGACAGCTAAAATATGATCTTTATCACGCAAAGCATCACTTAATCGTTTTAGAAAGATAATGCCACATCCTTCGGCTCGTGCATAACCATCTGCTTGCGCATCAAAGGTCTTGCATTGTCCTTCTGGTGATAAAGCTCGTGCCTTACATAAGGTAATATTAGACTCTGGCATTAATAAAACATTTACACCGCCGGCTAAGGCATAATCTATCTCGCCGCTCTTTAAGCTTTGACAGGCATAATGAATAGCCACTAAAGAAGAAGAGCATGCGGTATCAACACTCAGAGAAGGCCCTTTAAAATCAAAAAAATAGGCCACCCGACCCGCTATCAAATTTAATACATTCCCAGTAATGGAATACATACTAAGCTCTTCATTAGAAAAACCGGATTTTTCTAATAGCGGGTAATATTCATTAGGACCCACCCCGGCGAAGACTCCCGTTGCACTACCATTTAAAAAATTTAAGGGATAGTTGGCTTGTTCAATCGCTGTATAACAACCTTCTAAAAACAAACGTTGCTGGGGATCCATTAATTTAGCTTCACGGGGGCTAATACCAAAAAAGGCTGCGTCGAACTCTTTAATATGGTCAATTAATCCTAATTTGTCGACATAAGATTTCCCTGGAGCATGTATATCTGGATTATAGTAAAGACTATTATCCCAACGCTCTTTGGGAATAGGGCGAATGGCATTTTTACCCTCTTCCAGTAGTTGTTCAAAAGCCACAATATTAGGGGCTTGTGGAAAGGAACAACTCATGCCAATCACTGCAATGTCTTCATTATCTTTTATAATTGCAGCAACCGGACTAGCTTGCTTTAGTAATTTAACATTTAACTCTTCTACTATATGACGAGCTAATTTATTAATCGTGGGGTAATTAAAACCGATATTTACCATCACTCTTAGTACTGGCTCCAGTTTTTTCTTTAACTCACTTGCAAGCTCCGCCACCATTAAGGAATCAAAACCTAACTCAAAAAATCCTTCATCCTCATCTAAATCATCCAAGTTAGGCGCATCTAAAATATCTTTACAAATAGTAGTCAGCATCTCTTGACATCTAATAACGCGCTGCTCTCCATTTAACTCAAGATAAGAATGCAACCAACTCGACATATTCCTGTCATCAACAAAATCTTTATGAATTAAATCATGTTCTAATTGCTTATAAAAAAGAGGATGCGGTTGGGGTACAAAATCCAACATAAATTGTAAATACTCCGGAGAAATGAATGTTACTTCCCCTTGCGTCGCAGTAATAATGGTTTTTAGGAAATGATGGCCTTGTTCATTACTGATTAAGGCCCGTTTTAAACCCTGATCTCGAGAACGCTTTTGCGCCATTCCCACTTCACCCCAAGGCCCCCATTGGACTGACGTACCCACCAAACCTAAATCTTGACGTTCTGCAATCAATAAATCCAAACAGCTATTTGCTCCGCTATAAACACTTTCTTTATTGCTCCCAAATACTGAAGAAATAGAGGAATAGACAATAAAAAAATCTAAATCACAGTCTTGACTAAGCTCATGTAAATACCAAGCTCCTTTAACTTTTGCATCAAATAAATAGTCGACGTCTTCATCTTGATGTTCCGTCAAGGGCGCTTTTATTGCGGCTCCCGCAGTATGAATAATCCCTTTTAATTGACCATCCGCATTTAAATCAACTAATAAAGCGGCCAGTTTGTTTTTATCTGTAATATCTAAACTGATCGATTTAATAATACGTCCAGGATAATAAGATTCAATTCTCTTAATATTTTTTTGAAACTCTTCTTTATCCACATGACGAGCAACAAGAACCACCTCTTTAGCGCCTGATGATAATAAAGATTGAGCACTAACGAGACCTAATCCGCCAGTTCCTCCGGTAATGAGATATCGTCCTTTACTATAAAGTGGGCGTTTTTTTTCATTTACTACCGTCTTTTTTAAGCGCGGAACAAAGCGTTTATTTTCTCGATAAGCCACTTGATGCTCATAGTAGGCACCGTGATTATACTCAATCTCCTTAAGGACTAGGGAGGCTTTAGATGCAGCATCCTCTGCAATAAAATCAAGCAAAATAGTTTTATATTGAGGTAACTCCAAAACTAAAGTTTTACAAAAACCTAATAAAGCCGCCTGGGCATGATTTAACTTAACGTGTCTATCAGGCAATTCTGCTACGGCATGTGAAGTAAGCACTACTAATTGCAAAGAAATAGCATTTTGATGTAATTTTCTAATCCAAGACAAGAAGATTTTAAGGTTGTTTTTCTGCTGTTCTAATAATTCTTCAAGATTAGATGAATGGTGACTTTCTAGATTAAAAATAATTCCATCTAATTGTTTTAATTCATCAGCGTCTTGCTCTAGAACAATGCTTAAGCCTTGCTTCCTGAACTCCTCTACTAAGTTAGAAGAGCCAATTAAAAGCCATTTTTTACCGAAAA
Organism: Legionellaceae bacterium; assembly: GCA_947476305.1. GTDB lineage: Bacteria > Pseudomonadota > Gammaproteobacteria > Legionellales > Legionellaceae > Legionella. Next base: position 15,678 of record CANJQE010000024.1, on the reverse strand, counting down.
CTTTAGAATTATTTTTATCATAAGCTTGCTGTTGCCATTGCAATTGAAAACACCAATCTTTTGGCAACAACTTATCTTTGATTTTATCTTTTTCTTCATACCAATATTCTTTTCCTACAAACTCGTATAAAGGTAGCTTAACTTTTAAAAAAACAATGCCTAAGGAATTGTAATAGGCGGACCAATCAATTTTATATCCCTGCTGATAGGCCTCTTGTACTTGTTTTAAATTTTGATAATGCTGCCTGGAGCCTTGCTCTTTTTTAATGGAATGGATTTCATACTGTTTCTCTTTGATAAGTTGCGCAGCTGCTTCTGCAGAGTTTGCAATAAGGCTTACTCTAAATAAAAAATGAGAGCGACAGTTTGCTGCGGTATAACAAATATCCGCCCATTCATATTGAGTGCTAAGTAAATACTGCGAATAACTATCTAATAGTAACTCGAGAGATTCCTTGTTTTTTGCAGATAAGACTAAAATATTTTCATGAGGAAGCGTGCGCTCTACGGAGGGTGATTTCGCTACTTCCTGTAGTACGACATGAGCATTGGCACCACTAAAACCAAAAGAGCTCACCCCCATGGCTCTCAAGCCTTGTTTTTTATGCCATTCTATTGTCTCTAAAGGAATAACCGTATTTCTTAATTCAATTCCTTGATTTAACGCTCTAAAATTCAGATGCTTAAATAATTGTTTTTCTTGCAGACTCAAAACACCTTTAATAACCCCTGCAACTCCTGATGCACTTTCAGAATGGCCAATATTTGTTTTTACCGAACTCAGGTATAAAGGATGAGCAGGACTATGAGCCTCTGCAAAAATATTCATTAAAGTATTCGCTTCGATAGGATCAGCAAGAGGTGTTCCTGTACCATGAGCCTCAATGTAATCTATATCTCCTGGAGCCAGCTCTGCTTTTGCTAAAGCGCTACGAATAACTTCCTCTTGAGCGGTTCCATTGGGTACGGTAAACCCTCCACTCTTGCCATCGCTATTAATAGCGGAGCCTTTAATCACAGCAAGTATATTATCTTGTTCCGCTAAGGCCGTACTTAATCGTTTTAAAACCAAAATCCCAAAACCTTCACTACGCGCATAACCATCTGCATCATCACTAAAGGTTTTACAGCGACTCTCTGGTGACAACATTTTTGCTTTACATAAAGTAATATTAGAGTAAGGACTCAATAAAATATTGATGCCACCAGCAAGTGCCGTATCACAATCTCCAGCCTGAAGACTCATACAGGCATTATGGATAGCCGTCATGGAGGAGGAGCAAGCTGTATCAATTACCTGAATAGGCCCGTGAAAATCAAAAGAATAGGCAACACGTCCCGCGACAGCATTTAATACATTACCTGTAGCAAAATAGATATTCAACTCTTCTAAGCTGATTCCTTCTTCAGCTAAGATGTCCGGATATTCATTAGTACCAATCCCGACAAAAATACCGGTTTTACTGTCTTTAACTTTATCTAATGATAAATTAGCGTCCTCTAAAGCATGATAACTGCCTTCCATAAAAAGACGCAGCTGTGGTGCCATAAGCTTTGCTTCTCTAGGACTAATATTAAAAAAATCCGCATCAAAATCTTTAATATTATCAAGCAAGCCTAGCTGGCGAATATACAGCTTCCCTAAAGTATCAACATCTTCATCGTAATACTTTTCATTATCCCAACGCTCTAAGGGAATATCCATGATTCCACTTTTACCATTCTGCAATAGAGCTAAAAACTCTGGTACGGAGGCGGCTTGGGGATAACGACAACTCATCCCTATAATTGCAATAGGTTCTTTGTGTAAGATATTAATGCTAGGTTGTCGCTGCACAGGCTCTGGGAGGGTGGATTGTTGTAAATAGCGTGCTAATTTATCTAGAGTTAAATAATCTGATAAGGAGGAAATATTAGGAGACGCGAAGGAATGCTTTATTTTTTGCGCAAAATCCTCTTTAAGTCCGTTCTTTATGCCTAAAGCAGCAAAATCAGCATGCTCATCAATGGATTCTTTGTTCAACAACTCACTCAAGTCACGATGTAACCTTTCTTTTATTAAAGAGAGTTGCTCGTCTTTAGAATGATAAATTAGCGTATTTAGCCAGGGCGTTTTATTATTTTTACGTGTTTCATGCCAATAATCTTTTCTATCAAAACAATACAGCGGTAAGTCGACTTTATTAAATACAGTGGCCTGAATAGCTAATTTTATATTTTCCCCTGCTACATAATGTTTATAGATAAGATTGGCTTCATGATTGACTGGATATATTTTTTTATTAGCTACAACTTTTTTAATCTCATAATCATGTGATGCAAGTTTTTTAATTAAGGTCTTTTTATCCTGGGCCATGATAGCGCAACGAAAACGAAAATGATCGCGGCAATTGATTAAAGTAAAACAAATATCATCGAGACCTGTCTTAGTATTTTGCAGATAGGAACTATAATATTGCAAGAGCTGTTTTAATGAGTGCTCGCTATGAGCAGAAACGACAAAACATTGAAGATGAGTATTATTTGTGGATGCTGCCGCGACATCCTCCTTTGGCCCCTCTTCAATAATGGCACTTACATTAGTACCACTGAAGCTAAAATTAGCCACTTGGGCTCGTCGTTTTTTATTTTTATTATAAGGAAATGAATGAGCTTGACTTGGGAGCAAGGCTGGAATTGCTTCAGGATTAATGTCTTTATTTGGCTTCGAATAATGTAAATTGGGAGGAATTACTTCTTTTTTAAAGGCGCCTATAACTTTAAGTAAGGAAGCAATACCCGATGAAGAAATAGTATGACCAAGAATACTTTTTACCGCACCAATAATTAAGGGATTTTCTTGCGAGTGCTGCCCCTGATGGACCTGTCGAATCGCATTAAACTCCACTGTATCACCCAGTACTGTGCCTGAACCATGTGCCTCAATATAATTAATATCACTCGCTACTAATTGTGCCTCCTGCAAGACAGTTTCATGCATGGCAATTTGTGCCTCAATATTAGGCGCAGATAAGCCCGTACCATCACCATCTTGATTCATCACAATACTTTTTATTAGGGCATGAACTTTATTCTTTGCTTTAACAGCATCACCCAAACGTTGCAGGATAATAACACCGCATCCTTCACTACAAACAAAACCATCAGCCTGAATATCAAAACTACTGCATTGTCCTTTAGCAGAGAGCATATTGGCTTTTGAAAACCCAAGCATACCTTCAGGACAAAGACTTAAGTGAACCCCTCCAATAATAGCAAGGTCACATTGCTTTGTTCTTAAGGCAGTACTTGCAAGATAAATTGCGGACAAGGAAGAGGAACAGGCAGTATCTACCGTAATACTAGGACCTTTTAAATTAAGGAAATGTGACAGTCGCCCTGCCGCCGCACTAGGTGCCATACCAATAGCAGTATAGGCATTAAAGTTAATATTATCCTTATAGTTTAATTGGCTGTATTCATAGGTCGACATACCACAATAGACAGCAGTATTCGTACCATTTAAAGACTCTAAGGGAATATTGGCATGATTTAAAGCGCGAACAGCGACCTCTAAAAAAAGACGATGTTGTGGATCCATTTGTTTCGCTTCAATGGCAGATATCTTAAAAAATGCTGCGTCAAATAAATGGATATTATTTAAAAAGCCACCCTTGCGACTAATAATTTTATCTGCTTTGTTTCGATCAGGATCATAATATTCATCCACATCCCAACGATTGGAAGGTATTTCTTTAATCGGACTTACAGCCTTTAAAAGCATTTCATCTAAGGCATCAATATCTTCAATATCAGAATCAACCCCAGGAAACTGACAGTTCATTCCAATAATTGCCAGAGGCTCTTTTAATGCCTCTTCATGTAAATGTTCTTGTTCCATTACCACTTAATCAACTCCATAAGCTCTATCAGCCTCGTTCGAATCTCGCTGCAGAGCGGAAGCAGCAAGAGATAGGGAGAAGCAGGACTTACGAAAAACCCCAAGGTCAAAGGCAAGAGAAGTTTTTAATGAGGGAGTTTAGATTAACTAAATGACCGAATTAAAAACTTCTTTAAACGAAGAGATTGGGCGTTTTTCGTAAGTCCTGAGAAATTTAATAATCATGCGCTAACATTAAAGTGATGACAAGATGTATTTCTTATTAATTAGGTATTTGGATTTATTAGATAATTTATTGCTGAGCCACAATAAACCAGTCTTTTTGTTATTTTTTATGGCGTATTTTTTTTATCTTCTCCGATTAAATAGGAGACTATTTAGCCAATAACTATTGGGTATTTTTAGATTTCTTTTTTACTCGAGCTAATTGCCTTCTTTTTTCTTTAGGATCTAAGCGTAATGGCCTATAAATTTCAATTCTATCTCCATCCCTTAGTACCGTATCTTTAGACACAGGTTTAGAGTAAATACCCACCGCCAAAGAGGCTACTTCAGGATGGGTATCATAAACCTTAGATAAACTTAAAGCAGTAGCTACGGTAGTACCAACCGGCAAATCCATCGTCAAATAAAATGTAGCGTTATCGCTCGTTATATAAACAAGCTCAACTTTTACCATAAACATTTTCAGCCCTATCACAAAAGGCATCAACCATTTTATCAGTTACCTGATCAAAGACTGGACCTAAAAACATAGAAAAAATTTTTCCAGCAAACTCAAACTCTAAATCAAAAGAAATTTTACATCCGCCATTGCCATTTTCATCAAAACGCCAAAATCCTTCTAGATGACTAAATGGACCGTCAATAAGTCGAATTTCAATCATTTTATTCTCTTGCAGCAAATTACGCGTAGTAAATGATTTACTCATCCCCGCAGCACCAATAATTAGTGTGGCTTGTACCTCATCCTCATTGCGGTGATGTACTGTGCTTTCAGTACAATAAGGCAAAAATTGTGCATAATTTTCCACCTCATTAACCAAGGTATACATCTGCTCACAAGAAAAATTCACAGTCCGTGCTCGTTTAACTATGGTCATTGCTTTGCCCCTTGTACCTGCTTGGTTAACCAAAGACTAAGATCTTTTAGTTCTTCATAACATACGGAATGTTCCATAGGATAAGAATGAAAATCTACCCGCTCATAACCATGGGCGATTAACCAAGTTTTACTTTGTTGGCTCCACATAGGCAAAACAAGAGGATCAAATTGTCCTGATGCGATAAAAAATGGTGTGGCGGTATCTAATTCAGCTCTAGTATCTCGAGCTAAAGGTAAATAAGCAGACAAAGCGATTACGCCCCCCAAACGGGCTTTATAATGTAAGGCAGTATGAATGGCCATAGCCCCACCTTGAGAAAAACCAGCCAAATAAATTTGTTGCTCAGTAAATCCTACTTTTAGCTGTTCTTCTACTACATCACGAATAAGTTTTTCAGACTGTTCTATTCCTGCCTTATCTTCTCTATCAGTTAACTCCATGCCCAAAATATCGTACCAAGCAGGCATCACTATCCCATTATTTAAAGTGACAGGTCTTTGTGGCGCATCAATATAAACATGACGTAGATCGATATCAGAGATTAGTAATTGGTCTGATAATCCCATCATATCAGTGGCATCTGCACCTAAACCATGCATCCAAATAACGCAGGCTTGGGCCTTAGTATTAGGCTCTTTCATATAAACACTCAAAGGGATCTCCAGAGGGAAAAAATAAATTATCGCTAATGTATCAAAATAGCGCAAGTTTAGTATCTAAAATAATAAAAAAGAAGGGAAAGATCTGTTATAATTTGATCCAATATTTAACATTCAGACCATATAAAACATACAATGCACTTAACCGATTATTCTTAAACTGAAATTTTATGCTTGAACTTATTCGTAATGAGCTCGCTCGACGACCTTATCTCCAAGAAACAACCCTCAATGATTGGCAGCATTGGGCAGAAAAGTATGCTCATTTAGTAGAACCCCACCGAACTACTTTAAGTAAAATGCTTACCGTACATACAGGCATTCCACCCAATATAGCGGACCTCGCCCTAAGGCAACAACAAAACCCGGATTTTATTCAGCAACTTCATTTTTATGAACAGCAAAGCAGCGCAAAAATACAAGACTTTCAAACAAAAACTTTGTTCCAACGCCATGATCTCAGTCTCTTAGCAATTACCCGTTCTGAATGGCTTGCACTGATTAAAAAATTTGAGTCTTTACATCGTCATCATCTAAATACACTTTTTTTAATTGAGGTTTTAAGCAGCCTAAGAAGAGTAAGTTTTGACAGTGTACTTAGCCTGTTAAAAAAAGAAGTACTGCCTCGCCAAGCTAAAGCTGATCTTGCTGAAAAAGAAATAAAGCCATTAAAAAGAAAGCGTAGTTCTTTTTTTAAAGACGAAGAAGAAATTAATCCCCTTATTGTAGATGATAAAACTACACCAAGCCTACAACAGGCTTTAGAAAATACGGGTGTTAGATTCACCTCGTTAAGCTATGCATCGCCAGAAAAAGGCTATTCTAATTTAATGAGTACCGCAAGTGGCAAAAAAGTACGCCCTCTGTGTAATGTTAGAGGCGTCCTTTTATTTAAACCAGTTACTCCCTACGGTAAAATTTCTGAGGCAGTAAGAGCGGATCTCCGCGAGGCGGCGAGCGATGCGATTTTAAGTGAGTTACCACGTTTAAATAATAAAAGAGCTGAGGTGGTTGAGTTCACTGCTACCTTAGACAACATTAAAGAGCGTACTGGCAAAAGAAGAAGACAGAGTCAAAGCCGGATTATGGGGGCCAGCGCTACGGATGTGTTCCAAGCACATGGTATCGAGGTGAGTTATGCTCATAAAAAAATACATCATTGGGCCCATCTAATCGCTCATTTTTTATGTGATAGTAGTGAGATTAGCAGTGACAGTGAAGAAGCAATTAATCTGGTTGCCTCTACTGCAGCAGCTAATTACAATACACTGAAAATAATTGAACTATTTATTAGAAATACCTTAATCGATGAGGGAACAGAGGAAATTCACATTCATGTTTTACCACGCTTTAGCGGAGAATCGCTCATCCCCGACCAATTGATCTACACACTTAATTGGAATACGGTTAATGCCGAAGGCTTGGTGACTCCACAAACTAATGTTTATTATATTAGTCCTCAATCTTATGAGCGAATTACTAAATGCATGCAAGCATCTATAGAAGTATTAAATCAAATGACGTCCGACTCACAAAGTTCAGATACGGTTCCAGAAGATTTCGATGACTCTAACATTCAGCTTCTTTTTTAAATCAAAAAACAATAGTTAACAGGATTGGATAAATTTCATATAATCATTTTTTTATCCGATTGCGTATCTATGAAAATCCATCGTTTGCTATTGTTACTTCCTTTTATCTTCGGTTTATTTGCCTGCGGACAAAAGGGACCTTTATATTTACCTAAACCAACAAAACCGATCACTCAGGCTCATCAAAATAATACCGCTGAGTAGATTATAATTAATTAAGATAGGCTCTTTTTCTTTGAAAAAACCCTAAGGAATGCTATGGGAATCAAATTTACTAAAATGCATGGTTTAGGTAATGACTTCATGGTCATTGATGGCGTAAATCAAAAAATAAATCTCGATAAAGAACACATTGCGATTCTAAGTAATCGTTACACAGGTATTGGTTTCGATCAATGTCTTCTTATTGAACCTAGTACCTCGCCCGAGGTGGATTTTAACTATCGTATTTTCAATGCAGATGGACGGGAAGTAGGTCAATGCGGTAATGGAGCGCGCTGTCTTGCACTGTTTGCTTATCACTCTGGTTTAAGCACTAAAAAAACGCTCACAGTCGCCACTAAAACAACCACCATGCAATTAAAGATAAACCCCAATGAAAGCGTGACGGTGAATATGGGAATTCCTAAATTAGCTCCTCATGAAATTCCATTTCAAATGTCCCCCCAAAAAATAGCCTACGACCTACCCTTAAATGATGGACAAACAGTGCCTATTCACACGATTAATGTGGGTAATCCACATGCAGTCCTCATAGTGAATGACCTGGCGACTGCATCTGTTCATGCCTTAGGGCAAGAAATAAGCTTACATCCTTATTTTCCCGAACAAAGCAATGTAGGTTTTATGCAGATTATTAATCCTGGACATATTAACTTACGCGTTTATGAGCGCGGTTGTGGAGAAACTAATGCTTGTGGAAGTGGTGCCGTTGCTGCTGCGGCCATTGGAAGACTTTATCACCAGCTTGGCGAACGGGTTATAGTGAGTTTACTGGGCGGAGACTTAATTATTGATTGGCCAGATAAAAACGCAGCCATTCATCTCACAGGACCTGCACGCTTTGTTTATCAAGGTGAATTATCTAGTGCTTAGGGAATAAGCAAGAAGAGTATTGAATTTTTTTTTCAAAAGGTTATCCTGAATAAAACTACAACAGTGTCACCACTATTTATCTGCTGTTGCAATTTTTTTTTCATCTCTTAGCATTCATACAGATCCAAAATCATCACTGAGGGATGTAACGTTCAAGGAGGAATACATGCTAAGCGAGTCGTTACAATCTATTATGGTATCGCTTAAAAAAGAGCCTAGTAATACTCTGCTTACTCTTCCCCTGATGGATCAGCTGACTTCAGAAGAATTGAGTCAACTTTATACCTGGATGCTTGCCTCACACTTAGCACCAAACAGTTTTAATTGTTTTAAAGAAGTCTTTAAAACCAAGGAAAAACAAAGCCACTTAGTGTATTTTCTAACAAATAACCTCTTAGCGAGTCCTGAGTTATTTTCTACACTCCTTACTTACTTAAATGAAAGCGATTTTTTATTACTGATAGAGGGTTTATTAGCAAAAACAAAAACGAATAGTGAGTTTACTAGCTCACTGAATCACGTGTTATTAATATTCTGTTCGAAGCTCTATACTAATCAAAAGTCAGAAACGCTACTTCATCAATGGTACCAAAAATCTTATACTAAAGAGTTGGTCTACTATATAGTACATAATCCCGAATGCATCTTGAGTTTGGCACAAACCAACTCAGCACTCTATGCATGGATTACTTGGAGTAGTTACAGTGTAGCATTAAAAAATCGCATCGATGCCGTACTTAATTATTCGACCTTAAGCGCTGATGAATTAAAACAATGTGCCCTTATTTGGCTAGAACATTTTCGCGAGAATCCCCAGCATTTATACACCATATTTTATAATCTTAGTTTATCTGAAACGAACAGAACAACCGCAGGGAAAGAGAACTTACTCATTCTAAAGCAAGCCTGTTGGTCACTCCTTCGTCCAGAAACCTTTTATAAGGAAGAAGAGTTTTTAGCCTTATTTTATCCTGAAAAACCAGAACTATTTACTACTATTTCTTCTTTAGTTGCCCAAAAACAAAGTCATTTTAGTCTCTATCAACAAACAATTTGGCTGGCGAAAACAACAGAGGAACTGCCTAAAGAATATCCTGGAGATCAACTCCTGGCGATACTAATGCATTCTGTACATAGTAATAGCTTAATTAACTGGAAAAAAGCCAGTACGTGGTTAGAAAAGCAAAGCAGAGCAGAGCAACTAAGTTTTTTAAAAAACCTACTCAAAAAAGACGCAAATCCACTTTTTAGGCAGGAGGCTTATCAGCTGATTGCTCAATGCAGTCAAATAAAAATACATCAGAATGACTTTAATGAACAAGAACTTAGTTGGCTTATTCAATACAGTAATGCCGACGAACAAAATACTTGGTTAGCTGTAATTCAACAAGGCTATGAACGAGGCACTCTAAATTTAGGTTTACTTTTTTTCTATCTACCCGCAGATCAACAGCTACTAGAACAACTGTTAACTAAAGACTTATTTAGCAGCGCAAGAGTCCTTGCTGCACTTTTTGCCGAACAGCATCTACAAGCCGATAGCTCTACACATTTTATGAGCCTCCTTCCCGTCATTAGAAATCAAGACAAACTATGGCTTAGGCAATTTTTAAATGAGCTAATAGGACAAATACATCAGATTAATAGCCATCTGATGGTGTTATTTATCCTTAATGAGATAATTTTAAATCCAGAAACAGCGCTTGGATTAGAGGAAACTCAAGATACACAAATCATTAGTGCTTATTTAAAATTACTTCTTTCACTAACTAAAATGGCGCAAACAGCAGCACAGCAAACGGAGTTAAAACAATTAACTTTTAATATTTTTGCTTCTCTAATCAATAAAGATGAACACTGGGCTCGTTTTCTCTTTAGCGAACCAGCAGCAAGTTCTCTTCTAGCCCATTATTTACCTGATAGCGCGGAGAAACCCTCTATTGCTGGGGAGCGTTTTACGGAGTTAGTACTTAACCCCGCCTTCATTTATTTAGATTCTAAAAGTAAAGAACATAAAGGGATGCAGCATTATATTCATCACCTATTGTTATTAGCCCCTCAACAATTAAATAATGAACAATTTATTTTACTTTTTAATTGCCTATTGCCTGAAAATAAAACCACTTTAGCGCGTACTATTTTATCTCTGACTCCCCATAAAGAGATTCATCAAAAGGCTTTTAGTCAACTAACATCTGCAATGCCAATTGATGAATTATTTACCTTAGTTAATCAAAGAAAAAAAACACCTTTATTCAAAGAAATAGTAACTCACCCTTGTGCCTATAAAGATTTATCAGCTATTCAATGGTACAGCTTATTTACCAGTCTTTCTGCAAGCGAGTTCATTGGAATACTTAGGGATGAGCAAATCCCAGTATCCACTCGTAGCCTTTATCTCAATGCCTTTTTTAAGGCCTATCAAGAAAACACGAAATTACTGGCGCTGCAATTAAAGCAATGGGAAACCACCAATGAGCACGTACTTGTTTTAGCTAATTTTGCTATCGATGAAGAGAGTCATCGGCTGCTACAAAAGATCATCGATGAAGGGTCTTACAAACTGATACTCAGCTCTGAACGCTTATCGCTTACTAAATTCAATGAAAACAGCTATTTACATACAAAAACAAAAGAAGCATTACATGATGGCTCCCTTCTAATAAACCTAAAATTACTCCAACAACTTCCACCAGAAGATACCTATACGGCGCTAAAGCAGCAAAGCAAAGAGCTTGCAAAAATACAAGCTTTATCAAGCTTATTTACTCCCTTTGACAGGGATAAAAGCAAGGTTTTATCTTTATTACACACAGCAAGATGGCTGCATAGATTGCCTCTTATTCATAGTGGACTATTAGAAATAGTAAAATTCTATACGCAAAAAATTGACTCTAATGATACAAAGATTATCACCACGCTAAAACAAACTGCCTTATATCAAAAAACCCTAAAACCTATATTGGCTGGAAAGTCCGATGAAACACCTGAACTCTTAATCTCTTTATATGCAGATTTGCAAAGCTATTGTCAGACGATGAATGCCTTAGCAAAGGAGCACGTACAACAAATAGCAAATGTACTCCATAATTATGATAAGAGTATTGCAACAATACAACTTTACTCTGCACCAAGACTTCACGAGCATTTTAAACCGGATTCTACGATCGCTTCTTTTGATGCTGCATTTCATAGTTCATTAAGCGCTGAAGATGAACGCTTCTTGGCTAGCGCCTCTTCAACACATCAAGCATGGATAAAGAACAAAGAACTAGATCCTAAATTATTTTTTGTTAGTTCTTTAACATCTCTAATAAGAGAACAACAGTACCTAGAAGAACAGGAAGATTTAAATCCATGGCTTATTAACCAAATTCTTTTTTCTTCTCTTGCAATCAACCTAGAGGAATTGGTTTTAGATGACCATTTAATAGCGCTTGCCCCCAATAAGTTTGCATTGTACTTAGATGCTGCTTATGAAAAACTACTTTGCTATCAAGAGGCATGGAGTATTTTCACCAATTTAAATTCTACTGAGGAATTGTTTACTCAATTAAGTTCATTTGATAGTGCAATCTTAGATCAGCTTCTTTCGGCCTGTGACAATCTAAATTTAGTTTTTTTAAAGGATTTTATTGAGCTCATTAAAGCAATTAAACAATTAGGATTAAATAAAGAACAAAGCCAACGTTTATTTTTAGATGCTCGTATTAGTGAACATCAAGAAGCTCATTGGTTGTTACATGATCTACAAACAATGAAAAAGCGTATTAATCATGCCGAACGCGTACTCAGCCAACTCACTATTTTAAGCTACAGTTACAAAAACAATGCGGAAAATAATCAGGAACGTCTACTCGCGCTGACTAAACGAGGGGAATATATTCCTATACCCGTTTTAGCACAAGGTATTAATTCTTATGTTCCCTTATTTACTAATGAACTATCGAAGGCCTCTTTCTTTCTTACTACTGTTGAAGAGTGTATTCATAAAGCACCATCACTTGATTTAATTAATCATCTGGATGAAAAAGCAATAAGCTTAATTATTAATACTGCTTTGTTACAAGCTCAAACCTATACTAATTTAATTGAACAAATTCTTAGCTCAGCTCATAGTAAACTCTGCCAACAACAAGTACAGCTCAAGTTAAATGCTTTAATTAACCCACAACCAGGAACAAGCTATACTGATATTCGCCAACTTAATTATCAACAAATAAAGCAATTTGAACCACAACAGTTATCTACTGTTTTAAGCCTTCAACGAATAATCTATTTTGCCAATCCAAGCAAAGAGTTACTTCCTTTTGCGAGTGAAGAGTGTGATCCAAAAGTACAGTACGGTAAAAAACTTTTCTGTTCTATTGCCTGCTTATATCAAGTCTTTATCACTTTAAAAAAAGCTTCTGACGCGCCTCTTGATAGCTATTTTTCATGGCTTATCCGTTTTGGGCAAGCGAGCCATAATAATTATTTAACGGTGATGGAGGAATGGGAACAGACTAATGAAGCAAAAGAAGCGGTGGTTTTTTTTAATTGGTTGTGTTGGAAATCAGCTCTTTTTTCGACAGTCTATAATGATAAGGGAGTTTTGCCTAAATCCTTTATAACTTGGCTAAGCCAACACAAGAAAGAAGACTTAGAATCGAATAGTCATTTAAAAAAACTTTTAGAATATGCTGTTGAACAAAATCAACTTAAGGCAGTACTTGCTGAGGCATTCAAGCATCGAGAGGGTTTAAATGACGAGCAAATTATGTGGCTTTGTGAGTATAGTCTACCCTATACATCTGATGAGCCTAGTTTATTGTCGCAGCTTGTAGATCTTAACTCATGGCGCTCCTTATTCTTACTGCTGGCGAGAAGCAAAACACCTCATTTTTCCTTACTAAAAACAGCTCTAGAAAAAGAAGATTATTGGCAAGAGCTACTTAGTACAGAAACAGAAAATAATTTTGTAAAACAGATTGGAACTTATAATTTTTCAGCCTCGCAAATACTTGAGCTTATTCAATGTACCGCAAGCACGCAGATAAAAGCACAACTTATTCTATTGTTTTTAAGTCAGCCGGCTTACTTAAATAGTGTACAAGGCCAATCTATTCTAAATAGATTAGCAGACAAAAAAGAACATATTCCTTCTCGTCTTAATGGCTTAGTTCAACAAATAAATCCTAAGCTCCTATCTAAGGAATGCATCAGTACTTTACTACCAGAAGCAGCCTTAAGTGTACTGAGCTGTATTGTTCATTTTCATCGCTTGAGCACGGATCAGGTCCGTCAATTATTAGAAAAAGTTCCCCAACCAGGGACTCTAAGTTATTGGCTAAATCATTATGCCGCGATGCCGAATGGTTTTTATATGCTAGCCCATCTCATGAAAATAGCTGAAATGAGCGTTTATACAGAAATAAAAAATTTATCCGATACTACCAAAGAATGGTTTATGCACTCTATTATTGAGCATCTCGAATTATTCGATGTAAATAATAAGCTCTTACAAGAAACTGAAAAAGAAGATCATTTAGTGCTGGCTCTAAAAAGATATCTTTATGGGCATCAGCACCAAAACCATATTCATTTTATTAAACAAATAACTGAACGTTTACTCAATAAAAATCATGTTTTTTCTTTACAAGCTACCCAATTACTCATTAGGCTACATGGTGATCCACAGTTTAAAGAGTTAAATCAAAATACCGCGTACTTAGTGAATCATAATTTAAAAACTCATGCCCAATCCGGCTCTCTTGAACTCTTTTATGATTTGGGTCGCGCTAATATTCAAAGTATGATCCAATTAGTTCCAGTAAAACCTAAATATCCGGAAAATGAAAAAACCAAGGGATTATTTGCTCATATCCTGACTCCGATTTTAGCAGCGGACGAGAGTCATGTAACATTACCCCAGAGCGTGCATCCATTAATTGATGCGCTTGCTGAAGTAACACCTACTATAAAAGCCTTTGATTATTTTTTGATCCATTATAAAGGTAGCCCACAAGTTTTAAAAAAAGCCGTGCAGCCCTATTTGGATTTTTATACTCAAAAACCAGAAACTACAGATCGTCTTAAGGCCTTATATCACACCAGCACCTTAATGACACGACAAGAACTAGACCCCAGCATTAAAGAGGCGATTTATGAGTCTTTTTTAGCTTATCCCAACTTATATGATGAGCATATAGCTTATTGTATGTTTTTATTTAATGCGCAAAAAACTGTTCAACACTTTGGACTAAGAGGAACTAAAGAAGGCTATAACCAGGTTATTAATTTATGTAATTGGGCACTAAAAAAATTAGATCCTAAACGTCATGAAGAAATTATAACTAATGCCAAGACTGCCTTGTTTGAAGCAAAAACCGAGTTAGCCTTTGCAGAAGATAATGGTTTTTTTTCCCGTTTATTCAGACGCTTTAAAAGATGCTGGATCTATGGATGGACTGGATTTTTTACGCCAAAATCCCCTGTCTACGTACTTCCTATGACCAATACTACACAGCCCCCAATAGCACAACAACAAAGTATTCAACCCACTCATCTTCCACTACAAGAGCTCTTAACGCTATTAGAAGAACTTAAAAAAGAAAGTACTCTACCCAAACTTAAAGAACTGATCCTCGCCTTAAACCAATGGAATTTTAAAAAACATGATTCAGAGGATCTACAAACCCGCTATGATCTCCATCATTTATTCCACCGACTTTTATTAAGCAGCGGCAAAGATGAGGCACTTGCGCTTTGGCTTAAGGAAAACCAACCTATTTTGATAATGAACCGTCTTCAGTTACTAGAATACCTTTGGGCTAATAATAAACCGGAGCAAGCCTTGGCTTTATTAAAAGAATGTAATGACGATTCGCCACATTTTCACTATTTAACTCAAGAGTTGCACTGTTTGGCCCCAGAGTTAATTAGCACAAGCGCGAGTCCCCTTCCTCAAACGGAAGTAGGAAAAGCTGATTTATTAAATACCGCCACATCCCTGGCTCAATCAGCATGGAATTGGGCAAGTGCCTTTAGTTTTTTTTCTAAACCCCTGGTGGAAGAAAAACCTAGGGCACCTAGTGAACTGCCTAATCCAGGCCCACTATAACAATAATGAGAGCTAGATACTTTTAGTTACTCTTCTTGGCAGCTTATTAATACCTTGATAAGTTGATATTTTTAGCCATCTATATCTACAATTAGATATGCAGCGTGTCGCCTGTTTTTGAGAAACCTGCC
Source organism: Legionellaceae bacterium (assembly GCA_947476305.1). Taxonomy (GTDB): domain Bacteria; phylum Pseudomonadota; class Gammaproteobacteria; order Legionellales; family Legionellaceae; genus Legionella. The sequence goes on along the minus strand of CANJQE010000024.1, from coordinate 113 downwards.
GGGACATCCAAGTCCCCGGCAGGGACAAAAACAGGCGACAAGTATGCCTCCGGCGGCCCTGGCCGTCCTGGTCCCCCTTGATTTTGATCCCCCTTCGGGCCTCAAAATCTACG
>CANJQE010000023.1 GCA_947476305.1 Legionellaceae bacterium | reverse complement strand
GTAGATTTTGAGGCCCGAAGGGGGATCAAAATCAAGGGGGACCAGGACGGCCAGGGCCGCCGGAGGCATACTTGTCGCCTGTTTTTGTCCCTGCCGGGGACTTGGATGTCCCGGCAGGTTTCTCAAAAACAGGCGACACGCTGCTTTTTCCGAGATATGAGTGTAGCCTTCCAGCAAGGCTTGCTTCTCCTGTTGGCCCTCCTCTTCCTCCATTACACATCTCGCAGTTTATTTTTAACGGAGCCCTCATATGAAATTTATCATGATCTATGCCCTGTGCTATGAAATCAGCAACTTCCGTATAAAAAGCTCCAGGAATATAAGCATAATTTGGAGCGCCATGCCCCCATATGTAAATGTTATCATTAGGAGTCAAATCTTGAAGGATCTTTTTTTCTTCTCTAGTGGGGCTTAGATGATCACCGTAAGTCATGAAATCATCATTTGACACATCTGCTGGAAATATCACATCTATCTGTAAATCATCACCACTCTCTGGTTCTATTTGACTTGCTTGATACCTTTTGTTTGATATAAATGCATTAATTTCAGCCTCTTCTGATCTGTCAAAACATAATATAACAATTTTTTTTTGATCTTTTTGGGGTTGTCTTGGCATACCTTACTCCAACTATCTGATAGTGAGTGTTACAAATATATTTATTCCATAAGATTAAATTTCAACCATTATGCTTTAATAGTAGCACAAGTTGCGCGCCATGAAGGCTCTTAATCTTACTGCGTTTTAGAGGACACCGTTTTTGACAATCACCCAGCACATTCGAAAACACCGTCAAGTTGTGTATTGCATATCCTCTGAAAAGCTCATCAATGAGCAGCTCTTTTAGCTGGATGGGATTCTTTAAGAGCAAAAGCAGCTATCAATAAACTGGCGAGAAAACAGAGAGGCATTACCAATAAGGCTTTTTGATAGCTTTCTAGGCTGTATACATGAACACCATTCACTAAACGCCAAGAGTTACTATGTTGGAGGAGATATCCTACTAAAGGTTGGAATATTGCACCACCAATTAGCACTGAAAGATTATTAAAGCCTGATGCTGTCCCTACGAATTCAGGAGGATTATTTTCTTTAACTACTGCAAAGCTTACAGTTTGTCCCCCTGCCCCTAAACCTAAAACAAAGCAAACGAAATAAGCCGATGCCAAACTGAGCGTTGGTATATATAAAAGAGACAGAGTGGCTAGAAGACCTAAAATCGAACTAATAATTAAAGCAATTTTACGGCTTTCTAGTTTATCACTTAACCAACCTAATAAAGGACTACCAATCCCTATTCCTAGCCAAATCATACTGCATAAGCCTGAAGCAGCTATTACACTAATTTGATATTTTTCTTGTAAATAAGGGACACCCCATAAAGCGGCAAATACCGCGATAGGCGTCCAGATAGAAAAAGCATAAGCACCTATAATCCAAGTGTATCCGTGCTTACATACAGCTATTAACCTTTTCCATTCATCACGAAGATAATGATTAGGTATAGTTTGATTTTGTTGATGTGGATAATCACGAATAAAAACCCAAAAACAGATTGCTAGCAGGAAGCCAATGCCTGCTAATATAAAACTGGAACATCGCCAGCCTACCACATTAATTAAAGAGGCGAGTGGCATTTCACCAAACATAGCACCTACAGAACTCATTAATTGTGCAATACCGGCTAAAATAGCAAAATAATAAGGAGGAAACCATCGTGAAATTAGTACTAATACGCCAATGAAAGAAAAGGCAGAACCAATTCCAATTAGAAACCGACCCATTGAGGCAGTAAATACGCTATCAGTTGAAGCAAAGAAGGCTGAGCCCAAAGCACATAAAATAATAGCAAAAGTCATTAATTTACGTGGCCCATAACGATCATATAAAACACCAGCTGGTAATTGTGCAGGTGCATAGGCGTAGAAATAAAATGCGGAAATAAATCCAAATCCCTCAGCCGTGACGCCAAAAGTTTTCATCATTGATTCTGCCATAACACTAGGAGCAACCTGAAGGATAAACTCATACATATAAAATGAGGCTGCTAAAAAAAAGATAAAATAGGACATTCGAAGACTAGGGCTAGGTTTGTCTATTGTTGTATTCATGTGTCGTGCGCTCAATTTATAATCACTCCGTGTCGAATCGCACATTAAAGCTTATGAAGATTCTATTTGTCAATATTCAAAGAAAATATAATTGTCGATTACCGACGCTTATTTTTTAATTGGATAAACTGCCCCTAAAATTTCTTTTGTGCTTGCCCCCGTGATAGAGCTTAAATCCACTGCTACTAAGTTTATAGTTTGAGCTGCCAACCAGGCAAACATCATTGCCTCTAAATAATCTGGATTAACCCCTAAATCCATAACGCTCGTTACAAAAATATTAGGGAGTAATTGAGATAAACTATTCACTAGTTGTCGATTATGGGTTCCACCTCCACATAAATAGAGCTTTTTTGTCCCTTTATTGGCTTCTAAAACGCTGTTAGCAACACACAAAGCTGTTAATGCTAATAAAGTAGCTTGCACATCTACTGCTCTATATTCACTCTTAAGATGTTGCTTTAACCAGCCTAAAGAGAAATATTCTTTTCCTATACTCTTAGGCGATGGCTGACTAAAAAAAATGTCCGCTAGTAATTGCTCTAATAAGGGTTGTATCAAACACCCCTGGGAAGCCCAATGTCCCTCGTCATCATAATTTTTACCTTGATTAAGACTAATCCAAGCATCCATTAAACAATTGCCCGGGCCTACATCCCAACCACGTGTTAGCTGCCCTGGACTAAGAAAAGTGACATTCGCAATACCACCGACATTGACAATTGCCGCATGCTCATCATATCGAGCAAATAACTCTTGATGATACAGCGGGGCAAAAGGAGCACCTTGACCTCCATTGACCAGATCTCTAGAACGAAAATCAGCAACCACATCAATTCCTGTTAATGAAGAAATAGTATGAGCGCATCCTAATTGTAAGGTATATGGAATGACCGTTTTTGTGTCATGACAGACTGTTTGTCCATGACTACCTATCGCTTTAATTGCCGCAGCTGGATACTTAGCTTCTTCTAAAAGCTGTTGTACTGCACTTGCAAACTCCCGGCCTATTAAAACGTTCAACTGACATAAATCAGCAAGACTAATCTGTTGAGTAGACATCAACTTTACAAGTAATACGCTTAGATCTCCACTGTATTTTTTAGTTATTCCATGAATCAATTTATTAGAGGGAATTTCAATTAATGCAGCATCAATACCATCCATGCTGGTACCTGACATTAAACCAATATATAAATCCATGGATTGCTCGCAAAAAATAATATAATTACATAGAGTAAAAAAATTAGCTATAAAACAAAATGATACTTAAAATATCTAAGGGCATATTGAGATTCATGCATCATTTGCTATTTATTTTGTTTTAACAGATTAAAGCAACGATAAAAATTTTCTGTAGTAATAGCTGCTATTTCTTCGTATTCCATTCCTCTTAATTGAGCGATAGCTTCTGCCACATGCTTTACCAAAGCAGGATGATTTTGCTTTCCTCGATAAGGAACAGGTGCTAAATAGGGGGAATCAGTTTCAATTAAAATACGATTAAGGGGTATTTTTTTTGCCACCTGTTGTAAGGTCGTAGCATTTTTAAAAGTGACTATACCTGAGAAAGAAATATAAAAATTAAGCTCTATAGAGCGTAAGGCAATATCTAAGTCTTCTGCAAAACAATGCATTACTCCGCCAATTTGATCCGCATTTTCTTCTTTCATCAATTTTAACGTGTCTTCTGCTGCTTGACGTGTATGAATAATTAGGGGTTTTTTAGTAGCTAATGCTGCTTTAATATGTTGTCTAAAACGTTCACGTTGCATTTCTTGAGCAGAATCTGTATCGGTACGATAATAATCCAATCCCGTTTCTCCTATCGCAATGCAAGCCGGATTAATAGCTAAATCACAGAGCATCGATGCGGTTACGGGAACATCCATTTCACTATTGGGATGAACACCTACAGAAATGCTAATCTCTTTATATTCTTTTGCTAATTGCTCTAGTTTTGGGTAATCACTTAGTTCCACACAAACGCATAAAAAATGCTCTACGCCATTAGTACGTGCTCTTGATATGACCTCAGCCATATCCTGATTAAAATCAGTCAAATCTAAAAAATTTAGATGACAATGTGAATCTACTATCATTTAATTCCTCAATGATTAACTTAGTTGCTATCGCGACTAAATAGTATCGGTTATTTGCGTGGATTTTAGCATTCCTGCTAAGTATGTTTCTATTTTATTGCATAAATTTCTGCTGTTTTCATCTTCAAATTGCACACCAATTCCTGGAGGTTTACCACCTTGCGCCCCTTTTGGAGTAATCCAAACTACTTTTCCATTAATCGTATAGGTATCGGGCTCATTAAGAAAACTAATAGTCAATTGAATTGGCTCCCCTAAGGAAAAAGTAGGATTTACTCTAATAAAAAGACCGCCCGCCTTAATAAAGGGCATGTAGGCTAAATATAAAGAGGCTTCTGTAGGAAAGGAGCAAGTAATAGTTTTTACTTCCGCAGCCATAAATTCTCCCTATAACTAAACTAGTTCAATAACTTTGTTCCAAACTCTACTGTGGATGGGAAAGTGAAAATAATAAATCTTCTAGGGCTAAAAGTTGATTTATATTAATATTATGGCTTAATTTTTTTAAAATATTATTAATTTTATCAATTTGATCAAAAATAACCCATGGATTAAGTACCGTTTTTAATTTCATTAATGAATTATAAGCAGGACTATGAGCGGGTATTTTATTGATATATAAATAATGGACTTGAGAATAAATTAAATATAAAAACCACAATAAATTATTCAGCTCAAACTTATTCCATTGAGAGGCTAAAATACAGGGATCTTGTTTTTTTTCAATTAAAGCAATTAGCTCAGTGATTAATGAATCTGCCTGTTTCACCAAAACAGCGCGCTCTGAATCCTCAGCATAATAATCTGCTAATTGTAATAAATTTTCTAAGGAATTATCGTTTGCTGAAGAAAAATGAATCTTTTGGCAACGACTTAAAATCGTCGGCAGCACTGTACTTATTTGCTCTGCTAGTAAAATAAAATGGGTCTGTTCTGATGGTTCTTCCAGCATTTTTAATAAAGCATTAGAAGCCGCTCTATTCAGTTTGTCAGCACATTCAATTACTATGATTTTATAATGCGACCGTTGAGAGCTTAGAAAAGCTAAATGTTGTAATTCTCTTATTTGCTCTACTTTTATAGCAGAGCCATTTTTTTCTGGCTTAACCCAGCGGAGATCAGGATGCTCCATTCGCTGAACCATCTGGCAATCAGAACAATGCTCACATGCTTTAGCCTCATTAATCATTTTACAATGCAAAAATTGAGCTATTTGGACTGCAAATTTAGAAATACGATAATGTAAAGGGCCAATAAAAAATAAGGCTTGGGGAAGTCTCTTGTTCAGTATTGCAGTTTGAATGCTTTGCCATTGTGCCGAATGATTATATTCCATTATTACTCTAAAAATTGATGAACCGCTTGTTTAATGTGCTCTTGCACCTCTAATAAAGGAAGAGTTGCGTCAACTTTTACTATATTAGGCTGCTCTGCAATACATTTCATATACATTTTATGAACTTTATGGAAAAAATCTATAGTTTGCTGCTCAATACGATCGAATTGCCCCCGTGCTTGAGCTCTTTTAATTCCTAACTCAGGGCTTAAATCTAAATACAAAGTTAAATCAGGTTTAAAACCATTAAGACAAAACTCTGATAATTGTTTAATCATCGTTTGACTTAACTCCCTTCCGCCGCCTTGATAAGCCATTGTAGAAAGCTCAAAACGATCTGCTACCACCCAACATCCCTTTTTTAAAGCAGGCTTAATTATCTCTTCTAACAATTGAATGCGAGCCGTATAAAGTAACAATAATTCACTTTTGTCATCTATGATATCTTTATAAGTAGGACTTTTAATAATATTTCTTAGCTGTTCGCCAATTTCTGTACCACCTGGCTCTCTAGTGGTAATGGTTTTAAGACCTGCTTGATTTAGTAAATTAACTACCGTAGCTACAGCCGTTGATTTTCCTGCTCCTTCTAGGCCTTCAATAACAATTAATTTCCCTGGGGCAAAACTCATTAGAATCCCTTACGTTTATATTGATTAATAGCTTGTTTTTGTTCTGCATAAGTTTGGGAAAATTGGTGGGTACCATCACCTCTAGCCACAAAATACAAATAATTAGATAGTTGTGGATGAGCCGCTGCATCAATAGCTTCTTTCCCTACCATCGCAATAGGAGTGGGCGGTAAACCACGATTTTGATAGGTATTATAAGGGGAATTTATTGATAAATCTTCATGAATTAAAACCCCTTTATATAGGTCTCCCATCGCATAAATAACAGTGGGGTCCATTTGCAAAGGCATCTTTTTCTTTAGTCTATTGACTACAACTCCAGAAATTAATTTTCTTTCTTGCGGAACTGCCGTTTCTTTTTCAATAATAGACGCCGCAGTTAATAAGTCATACGGGGTCTTATAAGGCAAATCAGAAGCTCTTTTATCCCAACTTTCATTTAAGTAAGTAAGTAAGTTGCGCTGGGCATGATTTAATAAGCTTTTGGCATCAGAACCACCAAGATATCTATAAGTATCGGCTAAGAACAAGCCCTCTGAGTTAAGATGATTTTGCTTAAAACTCTGCCATATTTGGGGGTCATAGTTTAAATAGGGCGCATTTCTTAAATCCAGGTCTATTTTTTTCTGTGTTGTTCCTGCGATAATAGTGAAATTGAAACTCATCACATCGCCTGTTGCTACTTTATGTAAGAGCTGCAAAGGAGTTTCACCAGGATTAATTTGATATACGCCAGCTTTTAGTTGTTGCGATAGGTTTTCATAATGAATAAGAGCTAACATTATTTTGCTGGAATGAATTAACTTTTTATCTTTCAGTGTATGGACAAATTGAGAGGCGGTAGTTGATTTATCTAGGCTAATAATAATAGTGGAGGCATTTTCTGCCAATAAAGGGGCATTAATTACCTTATAAAAAGTAAAGCCAAAAAGTAAAAAAGACATAAAAAACAGTAATATAATACCTACTATTAGTTTTTTATGTCTTAAAAAATAGTTCATTTAGATTCGTTTAAATAATAAGCTTCCATTAGTTCCACCAAAACCTAAAGAGTTACTTAAAGTATAATTAATGGTTCTTTTTTGCGCTGTATGGGGAACATAATTTAAATCACATCCCTCATCTGGATTATCCAAATTAATAGTAGGTGGAGCAATTTGATCACGAATTGCCAGAATACTAAAAATAGCTTCAACGGCGCCAGCAGCACCGAGTAAATGTCCAGTCATTGATTTGGTAGAGCTTACAGCCAAATCATATGCATGTTTTTTAAACACCGCTTTTATCGCTTTTGTCTCACCCATATCATTAAGATAAGTAGATGTACCATGCGCATTAATATAATCTATCTGTTCTGGATCAATATGAGCGTCATGAATGGCGGCAGTCATAGCACGAATAGCCCCATCAGCATGTTCATCAGGAGCTGTAATATGATAAGCATCTCCTGACATTCCAAAACCAATTAATTCCGCATAGATTTTAGCACCACGTGCTTTTGCATGCTCATATTCTTCTAGAACTAAAATACCAGCGCCCTCGCCCATCACAAAACCATCGCGATCTTTATCCCATGGACGTGATGCTTTTGTAGGTTCATCATTACGCTTAGAAAGAGAACGTACTGAAGAAAAACCTGCTAAACAAAGGGGGGTAGTTGTCATTTCAGCACCACCACATACCATAACATCAGCATCACCATAGGCAATTATACGACCTGCGAGACCAATATTATGAGTTCCTGTAGTACAAGCAGTAACTACAGAAATATTAGGACCTTTAAGGTTATGTTTTATAGAAATCTGTCCGGCTACCATATTAATAATGCCAGCTGGAATAAAAAAGGGAGAAACTTTACGTGGACCACCTGCTACTAACTTATCTTGATTATTAGTAATTGTTTGAATTCCACCAATTCCTGCTCCAACAGCAACACCAATACGATAAGATAGTGCCTCATCTATTTTTAAACCTGAATCAGCAACAGCCTCAGCAGCAGCTATGACACCATATTGAGTAAAGACATCCATTTTGCGAGCATCTTTGAGCGGTATATAATCCTCAACATTAAAATTCTTGACCTTAGCCCAGATTTTAGTGCTGTATTCACTAGTATCAAACTCATCAACAGTACCTACACCACTTACACCGGCCAATATATTTTGCCAAGTTTCTTCTACATTAAGTCCGACGGGGGTTAGCATACCCATGCCGGTAACAACAACACGCCGCTTATTCAATGAAAACTCCTCGAAAAATTAAGCTTCTCAAACCACTCAGTCGTGGAAAAAGACGGGCCTTATTTGGCGTCTCCTGAACAAATGCAAAGAAAATAATCATAACTATTTTCAAAAACTTTTTTGCTCAGGATTTTACTGCCACAACTATTTGCCCAAATTTTTGCAGTAGATGAAGGACTATTACGCTTCTTCTTTATTCATATTTGATTCAATATAATCAATTGCTTCTTGAATAGTGGTAATTTTCTCAGCTTTTTCATCAGGAATTTCAGTTTCAAATTCTTCTTCCAAAGCCATAACCAACTCTACAGTATCAAGAGAATCAGCACCCAGATCATCAACAAACGACGCATCATTTTTTAGTTCTTCTTCTTTAACGCCTAATTGTTCAACAACAATTTTACGAACTCGATCTTCAATTGTACTCATAACTTGATTTTCCTCTTACGATTGATTTAAATAATTAAATACTGATGGGTAGTTTATTAAATTATACAAATAACGCAAGTGCATTAATTCATATACATACCACCATTGACATGAATTGTCTCACCTGTAATATATTTAGCACTATCTGATGCTAAAAACGCTACCGCATCTGCTATATCTTCTGCCTGTCCTAATTTACGCATAGGAATTCTTTTTAACATCTCTTCCTTTACCATATCAGGTAAGGCAGTCGTCATATCCGTATCTATAAAACCAGGTGCCACTACGTTTACAGTAATACCTCTGCTACCAATTTCTTGAGCAAGTGACTTAGAAAAACCGACTATACCCGCTTTAGCAGCAGTATAGTTAACTTGCCCTGAATTTCCACTAGCTCCTACTACTGAACCCACAGAAATTATTCGTCCCCAACGTACTCTAAACATAGGCTTTAAACAGGCTTTAGACATACGGAAAATGGAGTTTAAATTAGTTTCAATAACTTTATACCATTCTTCATCATCCATACGTAGTAATAAATTATCTGCAGTTATACCTGCATTATTGACTAATATAGAAGGATTTTGATTATTGTCAGAAAAATAATCCATTAAACGTTGAATCTGTTCTGCATTAGTGACATCTAAAACTAATCCTTTACCAGTAAGATCTTCCTTATCAAATAAAGCATTAATAGATTCAGCACCCTTTTCTGAGGTTGCTGTACCAAAAACAAAAGCACCATTTTGGGCTAATTTAAGCGCAATAGCTTGGCCTATGCCACGACTAGCGCCCGTTACTAATGCGACTTTACCTTCTAAAGTTTTCATCAATCATCCTCAAGCTGGAATATGAATTTGTTCCATTAATTGATCTAAGCTAATGGTATCGTAAATACTAATCGTATTTAGACTACGCTCAATTCGTTTTGCTAAACCACTAAGTACTTTTCCTGGCCCACATTCTATAAGAAGATTAATTTCTCTATTTTTAAAGAATTGAATCGTTTCTACCCAACGAACTGGGCTGTATAATTGTTCTTTTAATCGGTCACGGATATGTTCTGCTGAATAATAAATACTTAAATCTACATTAGAAATCACATCAATTGCCGGGCTTTTAAATGGAACCGACGCAAGACTTTCCGCAAAAAGCTCTGCTGCTTCTGTTAATAAGGGACAATGACATGGAACACTAACAGGAATTATCTTAGCTAAACGAGCACCAGCTTCCTCTGCTAAAAGAATTGCACGGTGTACTGCTGGGGTATGACCAGCAATCACTACTTGACCTATTGCATTGTAATTTGCTGGAGTTACTTGTTCATCAGGCTGGCTTGCTTTGATGCATAAATCATTTACTTGTTGATCTTCTAGACCAACAATAGCGGCCATTGCACCAAGACCTAAGGGAATAGCATTTTGCATGACTTGGGCTCGACGCGCGACTAAATTAATAGCATCAGATAAAGACAGAGCATTCGCACAAACTAAAGCAGCATATTCGCCTAAACTATGTCCTGCCATCAATTGAGGTTGAGGAACCCCTTCTTGCATTAACAAGCGATAAATAGCTACATCTGCAGTTAACATTGCTACTTGCGTATATTCAGTCTGATTTAGCTTATCTTCAGGCCCACTTTGAACTAAATGCCATAAATCATAAGCTAGCACATCAGATGCTTCTGCAAAAAGATCGGTGACAATAGGATATTGCGGAAGAAAATCAGACAACATCCCTATTGATTGTGATCCTTGTCCAGGAAATACAAATGCCGTGTTAATCATAATAGAAAAAAACCTTAATTAGTTATTAATAACGAATAATCATTGCGCCCCAAGTCATTCCACCACCGAATGACTCTATGAGCAACAACTGATCTCTGTGAATATGATTATTTTTAATAGAGTAATCTAAGGCTAAAGGTATAGAGGCTGCAGAAGTATTTCCTTGCTTACCAATAGTAACAATCACTTGTGAAATAGGAAGAGATAATTTTTTAGCAATGGCTTGGATAATACGTATATTTGCCTGATGAGGAATTAACCAATTAATATCCGATTTTTTAAGTTTACTGAGTTCTAATACTTCATCAACTACGTCACCCATAATATTAACAGCAAGTTTAAATACTTCATTGCCACGCATGCGAATTGTTGCGGGATGTTCGGAAGCCGTACCATTATCTAAGGTTAAGAAGCCTTCTTTATCGTATAAAGAATGCAATACGCTTCCCATGATGCCTTGGCGTTCACTAGCACTTAAAACTACTGCACCAGCTCCATCACCAAATAATATACAAGTAGAGCGATCGGTCCAATCAACTACTTTGGACATAGATTCGCTACCAATAACTAATACGTGTTTTGCTGTACCGGTAGCAAGGTATTGTTTTGCCATATCCATTGCGTACACAAAACCACTGCAAGCAGCACTTATATCAAAAGCAGGTATAGGTCTTTTAATATTTAGAGCATGCTGAACATAGCAGGCGACGCTAGGAAAAAAGGCGTCAGGAGTACACGTAGCTACTATAATCAAATCAATTTGATCGGCGTCCATGGACGCGGCTGCAAGTGCTTGTTCTGCTGCTTTACTAGCCATAAAAGAAGTGGTTTCATGAGAGTCAGCAATAGCTCTGCTGCTAATACCTGTACGGGCAACAATCCACTCATGATCCGTATCGATCATTGTTTCTAATTCGGTATTAGTTAATTGTTTTTGTGGAGAATAACTTCCCGTGCCACTAATTACAGCATTCTTCATAACAGCAATCCCTGATTTATAAACTCGTTTATTTTATCACGAACTAAATCTACAGCATTGCTTTTTACTTCAAGAATCGCTTGCTCAATTGCAACTTCGAAGCCTAATTCATTAGCTCCACCATGACTCTTAACAACGATCCCATTCAAGCCGAGCATACTAGCACCATTATGGCGAGAAGGGTCAAGACGTTTTTTTACTTGATTAAGAATTGGAAGTGCAGACAAACCAATAGCTTTAGTCAACCAATTTTTGTTGAATGATTCTTTTAGTACAGTAAGTAAGAATTTAGCTAATCCTTCACTTGCCTTTAAAGCAACATTACCGACAAAACCATCACAGACTACTAAATCGACATCACCAGTATAAAAATGGTTTCCTTCTACGTAACCGACGTAATTCAATAAAGAACACTCTGCTAACATATGAGCTGTACGTTTAACTTGATCATTACCTTTAATTTCTTCTACGCCAATATTTAATAAAGCAATTTTAGGATTGGGCTTATTTTCAACAGCTTGAATAAGTACCGAACCCATAACTGCGAATTGGAATAAATGTTCAGCGCAGGAATCAACATTTGCTCCTAAATCAATAACCCAAGTTTTACCTTTAAGAGTTGGTAATTTAGAAATAATTGCTGGTCTATCAATTCCAGGAAGTGTCTTAAGCACATAACGAGCTGTAGCCATCAAGGCACCTGTATTTCCTGCGCTAACGCAAGCTTGTGCCTGGCCTTCTTTAACCAAATTAATGGCAACTCGCATAGAGGAATTTTTCTTATTACGTAAAGCATGTGAAGGCAACTCATCCATGCCTACTAGTTCTGATGCATGAACTATAGTGAATTGCTCAGAAGATAAGGCACCGTGTTTTTTTAACACAGCAGAAATCTTATCTTGTACGCCGACAAGAATTAGTTTCAGATACGGATTTTTTTTAGCTGCACGAATACAGGCAGGAACCACGACATTTACTCCATGATCCCCACCCATCGCATCAATTGCAATGGTAATACTTTTCAAAAATACTACTCTTGTTCGTAAGCGTTGTCGGTATCAATAATTTTTTTACCACGGTAATAACCATCTGGAGTCATGTGATGACGAAGATGAGTTTCACCAGTAGTAGGATCTACCGAAAGTGTTGGCATAGTTAAAGAATCATGCGAACGACGCATATCACGACGTGAACGTGATTTTTTATTTTGTTGTACTGCCATTATATTTACTCCTAGAATTCGTAAAGCGGGAATATTACCGATATTTTAACCGCAATCCAAGTATTAATTACATAAAATATCAATAAGGTTCAGTTTTTTCAGTTAAAAATTGATTAATTTCCTCATTACAATCCTTAGCTTCTTGGTGAAACTGAGGCACATAAAGATGAAGCTCATCAATTACCATATCTTCTAAATCGACTTGATAATTTGAAGAAACAATACACTCATAATATTCTAATAATTGCTCAGCCCGTTCATCGCTGCGTGTTACAGCAATTGCTGTTTGATTATTATATATTAAATTATATTCATGCAAGCAACGCTGACATAATACAGTAAGTTCACCGCTTACTTCTAATTGAATTAAATAGAAATTTTCTTTAGCCTCTATTTGATAAGTCACAGTTAAATGACATGGAGAAAGAAGAAAAGAAGGTAGGCGTTCTCTTAGAGTTATTTGTTTAGTCTGAGGGCCGTACTTAGCCAAATCTTGCAAATGCAGCATTAATTGAATATCCAAAACTTATATTATCTATTTTTTTGCAGGATTTATCAATTAATTGATTAAATTAAAGACATTTATTTATCAAAATTAATGTAGCGCATTAGTTTAAAAAATAAAATATCCAATTTTTCCTGTTTTTGTGAGATAATAAACAGTTTGCAACTACTTTTTTCACATTTAAAATAAAATTATTCTATGAAAGCAAAAGTTATTATTGGAATGTCTGGCGGAGTTGATTCTTCTGTTGCTGCTTGGTTATTGAAAGAACAAGGCTATCAAGTAGAAGGTCTATTTATGAAAAATTGGGAGCAGGATGATACCGACAATTTTTGCCCTGCCGCTCAAGACTTGGCCGATGCTCAAGCCGTATGTAATCAATTACATATTTCCTTACATAGTGTTAATTTTTCAACAGAATATTGGGATCGCGTATTTACCCATTTTTTAAATGAATATGAACAAGGCAGAACCCCTAATCCTGATGTTTTGTGTAACAAAGAAATAAAATTTAATGCTTTTTTAAATCACGCCTTATCATTAGGCGCTGATTATATTGCTACAGGCCATTATGCTAAGAATAAAATAGCAAATGATCGTGGGTACTTATATAAAGCAAAAGATAGAGATAAAGATCAAACCTATTTTCTTCACGCAGTAGAACCTAGTGCCTTGGCAAAAACTTTATTTCCGGTAGGAGAATATACAAAACCTCAAATTAGAGAGTTTGCTAAAAACCTAGGGCTAGTCACTCAAGCTAAAAAAGACTCAACGGGAATTTGTTTTATAGGTGAAAAACGTTTTAAATCATTCCTAAATGAATTCATTCTTGCAAAACCCGGTGTGATTAAAAATACTGATGAAAGTGTACTAGGAACCCATGATGGGCTCATGTTCTACACTTTAGGACAACGGCAAGGACTTGGTATTGGTGGAATAAAAAATAGTATCGAGGAACCTTGGTATGTAGTCGATAAAGAGGTATCGACTAATACCTTATATGTAGCACAAGGAACTCAGCATCCTAGGCTTTATGCGCAAGGACTTATCTGTAGCTCTATTCATTGGTTAATTGATGATGCCTTAACCCAATTACCGCTTACTTGCTATGCTAAAACAAGATATCGTCAGGCAGAACAGGCTTGTATGATTTCACCCTTAGATAATGGTCAGCATTATGTGATGTTTTCAAGCCCACAAAGAGCGGTGACGCCAGGGCAATATGTGGTTTTTTATGATAAAAACCAGTGCCTCGGTGGCGCAACTATAGAGCAAATTATTAGATAATGTTTATACCAAGACTTACGAAAAACCCCACTCTCTTCGTTAAAAGAAATTTTTAAATTCGATCATTTAGTTTATCTAAACGCCTTCATTAAAAATTTCTTTTGCCTCAACCTTGGGGTTTTTCGTAAGTCCTGTATAATTAATATAGGAACAGTTTTTTCTAAAAGAGAAAAAATAAATTTGGAGTTTACCATGGCTGCTATTGATGCTTCCCCTAACACTACCACTGATATTCAGTTTTCAGTGAATGCTGCAAATAAAGTCGCAGAGTTAATTAAAGAAGAAGATAATCCTAATCTCAATCTTCGTGTGTCAATTACGGGCGGTGGATGCTCCGGATTTCAATATGGTTTTAGTTTTGATGAAGAAATTAACGAAGATGACACTATTGTAGAACAAGAATGCTCTACAAACGAAGTATCTGTAAAATTACTCGTTGATTCAATGAGTTATCAATACCTACACAATGCGGAAATTGATTACATCCAAGGCATCCAAGGCGAACAATTTGTTATCCGCAACCCCAATGCCAAAACCACCTGCGGCTGCGGTTCTTCGTTTAGCATGGCTGATGAAGATGATGATTTATAAGTAATAGCCATCAGATTAAAGCATGCAACTTACAATTGCCTCACTTCGTCCTGAAAGGGACCTATTTAAATTGCCCACCTATTTGATTAAAAAGGCTGGTGCGGAGCTTGCGAAGCCCAGCGGGGACACCCGCGACATCTTTGCATTGGCTTGCTAGGCTTCGCAATCTCAGCGCCAGCCTACATGCAAGAGAGATTCCATAGGCGAGGATTTTACACCAGTCAAGGAAGGTCAACTTTGAGTTCAGGTTGAACGAAAAGGCTCGTTCAACAAGCGCAGCATACATCAGTATGTGAGCATTGATGAACGAGCCTTTTCGTTCAACCTGAACCAAAGATGGCCTTCCTGTTAGTAAGATTGGATGATGACCTTCGTCCCAACCCTAATAAAATTCTTACTCAACCAATTGGCTTCACTAGGTCGTACTCGTACACAGCCATGGCTAGCATTATAATTAGGTACTTCATAAGAGCCATGTATCGCATAATATCGACTAAAGAACATACAATAAGGCATAGGAGCCCCACCCCGTCCTACTGGATATCGGCTAGAGCGACAACCAGCACCTCCTTTACTGAGAATGGAATAAACTCCGGAAGGAGTTTTACATCCTCTACGAATATCAGAACAATAATGTCGTCCCCCAGATCCTTTTCCTGTACGTACTATTTTTCCACTATCACTTATTGCTTTCCAGATTAAAGTTTTAGGATTGAAAACAAATGTATTCGCTTGTGCGCTGGTAGAACAAATAAGACCTATAGAGAACAATAAAGATAAAGCTAAGATAAACTGCTGACGAGCATTGGACCATTCCATAATTATTCCTTTTTATTTCCCATATCTACATTTTAGATTATTTTTTATACAATTAAAATTAATATTAAACAAGTTGATTTATATAAATTTTTCAAAAAATGTTTTTTTATAAAGCAAATTTAGAATTTATGTCCTACTATTAATTTGAGAAAAACAAAAAAAGGATAATTAATCATGTCTAAGAAATTTATCATTGCTGCGACTTTGGCCTTAAATAGCTTAGTTATTCCCTATGCAATGGCTGCAGATACAGAAGCTACTCCACCTTCAGCTGATAGCTCCTCCGAAATGTCAAAAGATGCTTGGTTAAAAGCAATGGAGCCTATGCTACCCGGATTAATTTGCAAAGGATTTATGAATGATACAGATTTAAAAAAACGATTTGACGAACTTAAACTTACCTACGATCAATGCGTCACTCTGATTCCTGATAGTGAGAAAAAATGCCAAGATCAAATTTATGCTAGTATTCCTGATAAAATAAATTCTGAATCTGCTGGTGTATGGGGAAAAACTCTAGGGGAATGTATTGGTAAAGATTTTGCTGAAAAACACTTAGTACCTCAATCTTAATTTAACGTGAGTTAGGGGATAATACCCCTTGCTAATGCAACATTTCGTCTTTGCGAGCCTTGCGAAGCAATCCATACAGAACTTCGATTGTACATCGAACTAGATTGCTTCACTACGTTCGCAAAGACGGACAAGAGAGCTTATGTCCTTTCTCATTAAGAAAATACGTGCCTCAAGGGGCACGTATTTCTAATCTACCCAGTGATTAACTCCTGATTTCTTCTCAAGAAAACCAAGAAATAGCTCATGCTCACTAAGCTCTACTTCGTTTGCTTTTACAATGATGGCATTAGAAAGTTGCAATTCTTTTTCTTTTGTTTGCACAATAGAGGCGGTTCTCTCTGTTTCAACTTCAGCAAATAAACTACCTTGTCCCCCGGTCATTGCCAAATAAACGAAAGCTAAAATTTCAGCATCGAGTAAAGCTCCATGTAATTGTCGGTTAGAATTATCAATATCATAACGCTTACATAAAGCATCTAAGCTATTTCTCTGACCAGGATGTTTTTCACGGGCTAGAACTAAGGTGTCTAAAATAGAGCAATACTCTTCTAATTTTTTCTTCCACTTCACATGGCGAAATTCTGAGTTTAAAAAACCCACATCAAAGGGGGCATTATGAATAATTAACTCGGCCCCACCTATAAATTGTAAAAATTCAGAAAGAATATCGGAAAAAAGAGGCTTATCTTGCAGAAATTCATTACTGATACCATGAACGCGAAAAGCTCCTTCATCTACACCACGTTGAGGATTGATGTAAGCATGAAAATGTTTACCCGTTAATTTTCGCTCAATGAGTTCAACACAACCAATTTCTATAACTCGATGTCCCAGTTCAGTACCAATACCCGTTGTTTCAGTATCTAATATAATTTGTCGCATTTGTTTACTCTTATGATGATGTAGATAACTCTTCTATTCCCTT
This sequence comes from Legionellaceae bacterium, assembly GCA_947476305.1. GTDB lineage: Bacteria > Pseudomonadota > Gammaproteobacteria > Legionellales > Legionellaceae > Legionella. Next base: position 6,774 of record CANJQE010000023.1, on the reverse strand, counting down.
ATTAGCCAATGCATCTACTAAATCATTTTCTATATGTCCGGAATGCCCCTTTACCCAGTGCCAGTTTATCTTATGAGTCGAGGCTAAATCATCTAATAATTTCCATAAATCGTCATTCTTTACAGGCTCTTTCTTTGAGTTTTTCCAACCATTTATTTTCCATTGCTTTAACCATTCACTCATCCCTTTTCTTAGGTATTGCGAATCAGTATACAAATTTACCGTACAAGGGCGAGTTAAGGATTCTAAACCCTTAATAGCGGCCATAAGCTCCATACGATTATTAGTAGTTAACAATTCGCCGCCATGTAAAGTTTTTTCCATTTTATTGTAACGGAGCAAAACGCCCCAACCACCTGGACCAGGATTTCCTTTACACGCACCATCGGTGTAAATCTCAACACTCATATAGCAACCTTAAAATTAAAAGCAACATTATAAATCTGTCTTCACAAATTTACCTTCTACAATACTCTTTTTGATATAAGCAATATCAGGAGCAAAATAGCGATCTTGGTCGTAAGGAGGAACAAGTGCACGCACTTTGTTATAAAACAACTCTAATTGCGGCGAGGTTTTTAAAGGCTTATGAAACTCTAATCCTTGGCTAGCCGCTAGTAATTCAATAGCTAAGATGGTTGCTGTATTATCTAACATCTCATGTAAACGACGCGCCGCATTAGTAGCCATAGAAACATGATCTTCTTGATTTGCAGAGGTCGGTAAACTATCAACCGAATGAGGATGAGCCAAAGCTTTATTGTCACTCGCACAAGATGCTGCTGTAACATGAGCAATCATAAATCCTGAATTAATACCGCTTTCTTTAACCAAGAATGCCGGCAAACCACTAAAATGATGATCGATCAATAAAGCAATTCGGCGTTCTGCATTCGCACCGATTTCCGCAATGGCCAGGGCTAAATTATCAGCGGCCATAGCGATAATTTCCCCATGGAAATTACCACCAGAAAGGATATCTCCTTGTTCTGCAAAGACCAAAGGATTATCAGAAATTGCATTGGCTTCAACTTGTAAGGTACCACTAACAAAACGAATCTGATGTAATACAGCGCCCATAATTTGCGGCTGACAACGTAATGAATAAGGATCTTGCACGCGTGAGCAATCACGATGCGAATCGCGTATCTGGCTTCCTGATAAAAGTGCGCGGTACAAAGCGGCTACATCACGTTGTGCTTCATGACCTCGAACTAAATGAATGCGGTCATCGAAAGGCACATCACTTCCTAATGCGGCATCCACTGATAAAGACCCAGACACTAAGGCTGTTTCAAATAATTGCTCTGTTTTAAATAAAGCGGTTAAGGCTAAAGCAGTAGAGACTTGCAGCCCGTTTAATAAGGCAAGTCCTTCTTTTGCCTGCAGTTCTAAAGGCTCTAAACCCGCCTTTTTAAGTCCTTCAAGGGCGGTCATTATCTTACCCTTATAACGAACTTCACCCACACCAATCAAGGGTAAAGACATATGAGCTAAAGGAACTAAATCTCCGGAAGCACCCACAGAGCCTTTACAAGGAATACAGGGATAAACCTGATGGTTATAGAGTTTAATAAGTGCCTGGATTAATTCATGACGAACACCAGAATAACCTTGGGCTAAGTTGTTAATTTTTAGTAATAAAATTAAGGAAACCACCTCATCAGTGAGCAACTCACCAGTACCACAAGCATGAGAAAGAACAATATTACGTTGTAATTGTTTTAAATTTTCTTTGGAAATAGTTTGATGTGCTAAAGAACCAAAACCAGTATTTATACCATAGACAATTTTTTTACTTTCTAATACTTTACGTACGGTCTCACGTGATTTTTCTATCACTTCCAAAGCAGACTCTGATAAGGTACAGGGTTGTTTGCTAGCAATAAGATTTTTTATTATATCTAACGTGAGTTGACCTGGATTAATAACAAAATAACTAGACATCTAACTCTCCTATCTAAAGCATAGGTAACCAAAGATCATTTTCTTTAGCACATTTTTGTGCTAATTCATAACCTGCATCAGCATGTCGCATCACTCCAGTAGCTGGATCATTATGCAAAACACGCGCTAATCTTTGTGCGGCTTTTTCTGTTCCATCAGCAACAATTACAACACCTGCATGTTGTGAAAACCCCATTCCCACACCGCCACCATGATGGATGCTCACCCAGGTTGCTCCACTAGCACAGTTTAAAAGAGCATTGAGTAAAGGCCAATCAGAGACTGCATCGCTACCGTCGATCATTCCCTCTGTTTCTCGATTTGGGCTCGCTACTGAACCAGAATCTAAATGATCTCTACCAATAACAATAGGGGCTTTGACCATTTTAGTTCTAACCATTTCATTAAAAGCCAATGCCAATCGCGCTCTATCTTTTAGACCTACCCAACAGATACGGGCAGGCAAGCCCTGAAAAGCAATTTTTTCTCGGGCCATATCTAACCATTGGTGAAGAGGTTTATTATCGGGAATAAGCTCTTTAACCATTTTATCAGTAGCATAGATATCTTCTGGATCCCCAGATAAAGCAACCCAACGAAATGGACCAATTCCTTCACAAAATAAAGGCCTGATATAGGCAGGAACAAAGCCCTCAAAGGCAAAAGCATTAAGTTCACCCGCTTCATAAGCCATTTGTCGAATGTTATTACCATAATCAAAAACAGGAATTCCTTTCTTTTGAAATTCAAGCATGGCTGTAACTTGTTGTGCCATTGATTTTTTAGCTGCATCAACCACCTGTGCTGGGTGTGATTTTCTCATTTCGGCTGCTTTTTCCAAAGTCCAACCCACAGGTAAATAACCGTTCAGAGGATCATGTGCACTGGTTTGATCCGTAACTAAATCAGGTTGTGCCCCAAGTTCAATTAATCGAGGGTAGATTTCTGCAGCATTTCCTAGAATTGCTACGGAAACAGGCGTTTTTTTCTCGCATGATTCTGCAATCCAATTCAAAGCCTCGCTCAGATCTTTAGTATATTTATCTAAGTAACGAGTTTTTAAACGTTTTTGAATTCGGCTTTCATCACATTCAACAGCTAATACACTAGCACCTGCCATCGTTCCCGCTAGAGTTTGCGCACCACCCATACCACCTAAACCACCAGTTAATATCCATCGCCCAGACAAGTCACCGTTGTAATGTTTTTTTGCAGCAGCAACAAAGGTTTCATAGGTTCCTTGGACAATTCCTTGGGAGCCTATATAGATCCAACTACCGGCAGTCATTTGCCCGTACATCATCAAACCTTTTTTATCTAATTCATTGAAATGCTCCCAAGTAGCCCATCTTGGTACTAAATTAGAATTAGCAATAAGAACACGTGGTGCGTCCTCATGGGTAGTGAAGACTCCGACAGGTTTTCCGGATTGAATTAAAAGAGTTTGATCATTATCTAATTTTTTTAATACTTCTGTAATTTTAGTAAAACAATCCCAGTTTCTTGCCGCTTTACCTAAGCCACCATAAACAATGAGTGAGTCAGGATCTTCAGCAACTTCAGAATCAAGATTATTACATAACATACGTAAGGCTGCTTCTGTCAACCAACTTTTAGCCTCTAATTCAGTGCCTCGTTTAGCAGCAATAGTATGTTTAATCTTTTCTTGACTCATTGTAGCCTCCCTTAAAATAATTGCAGCAATCATACACCAGTCATTATGCTACTGGAACAGAATAAAATCAGGCTTTTAGAAAATGATAATACGAAAATTATGCCGATAGTGTTCAAATAAATCTTATGATATACTGAAATTTAGTCAACTAACCCGTAACGTAAGCACTTGATTATTATGGAAAAACATCCAAAATCCCTCCGTGTATTTTTTGCCACAGAAATGTGGGAACGCTATGGTTTTTATGTCGTTCAATCACTTTTAGCACTCTATCTTGCACAGCATTTCAAATGGCCAGATAAAGAAATTTATGCCTTGGTTGGCTCATTCACCGCTTTAACTTATCTATCTCCCGTTATTGGTGGTTGGATTGCCGATAAATTAATTGGACAAAAAAGGGCAATTTTGTTGGGTGCTTTCGTTCTTTTTTTAAGTTATTGCTTACTTTCCTTAATAGAATCGGATACAGCTTTAACTTGTGCATTAGCAGGCGTTGCTGTTGGTACGGGATTATTAAAACCTAATATCTCATCGCTACTAGGCAATGAATATTTAGTTGACTCTCCGAGAAGAGAAAGTGGATTTACCATATTCTATATGGGAATAACGACTGGTATTATTTTAGGCACTACGCTTCCCAGTCATTTAAGCAAACATTTTGGCTGGTCAACCTCTTTTGCGAGCGCTGCTGTAGGGATGGTTATCGCCTTTATGGTATTTCGTATTGGTATCACTGTATATAAGATAAAAGACTATAATGCCTATAGTTTCCAATATAAAAAGACCATTATGGCTCTATTGCTGATGATAGTACTTTGGTCTTTGTGCTTTTATATTTTAAACTCACCGCAGTTAGCTAATATCATGTTTGGTGGCGTCGTTTTATTTTCTGCTATTTATATCTTATATTCAGTAAGTAAAGAGAACGCTAATCAAGCACGGCAAACTTTAGTGATTGGTTTATTATGTGTAATTTCAGTAGTGTTTTGGGCCTTTTATTTTCAAATGTTCATGTCCCTCACTCTGTTTATTTCTCGTCTTGTAGAGTCCACTTTATGGGGCATAGAATTCCCCCCCCCTTATTACATTACTATTCAAAGCATTGGAATGTTGCTAATTGGCTATTTCTTAGCAAAAAAATTTCCAAAGCAAACATTAATAGAACGAGGCTTAAGTACTGGTAAGAAATTTATTTTAGCGATGCTATTTATGACTATAGCTTATGCAATCATAGCCTTAGTAAGTACTTATGGCGCTCAAAACGCTTTACTATCTCCTTTATTAATCATTCCTGCTTTTCTAATGATTTCTCTAGCTGAGCTTTTATTATCACCTGTGGGTTTAGCTGCTATCACTTTTCTCGCTGATAAAAATAAAGTAAGTACCATGATGGGTATTTTCTTTGTCTCTTTAGGAATTGGCGGTTTTCTTTCTGGAAAGCTAGCAACACTTAGTGCTATTCCTCATGGAGAAACAAATATTACCATTTTGCATTCTTTGTATGCCACGGCATTTAGGCAACAATTAGGTATTCTTTTTACTGCCTCTATTGGCTGCCTACTTATTTTTGCAGTTATTAAATTTTTGCTGACCCGTGTAAAAATTATTGAATAAGTTCTATGGCTTAGGCATAAATCAAATATTGTTAAGGTTGGAGTTATTTAAATAATAAACTCCAACTCTTTTTATATTAAGCATTTTCTGCTATTATCGGGTGTTTTTTGACTAAATGACGACTAAAAAGCTATGCCTGATTCGAAGCAAATGTTACCTAAGATTTTAAAATCACTCGAAGATATCCAAGCAATAGATATTAAGGTGCTTGATGTCCATGAACAAACTACTGTTACTGATTATATGATAATTGCCTCTGGTCGTGCATCGCGCCATGTTAAAGCAATTGCTCAAAAAGTAATGGAAGATATGAAAATGGAAGGTTTACCTGCTCTTCATTCAACTGGACTGGAGCATGGCGACTGGGCATTAATTGACCTTGGCGACTTTGTTTTGCATATAATGCAGCCAGAAAGTAGACATTTTTATAACCTAGAAGGACTCTGGGAAGAACATTCTAAACACTAAACATGTTAAAAATTACTGTAGTTGCCGTAGGCAACAAAATGCCTGATTGGGTGAACCAAGGCAGCAATGATTATGCCAAACGCTTCAATGATGGCATTCAACTAAAACTTGTTGAAATCCCCCTTACACGACGCAGTAAATCCTCAGATCTAACGCGAATTATGGAAAAAGAGGCTTCTTTAATTAAAGAAGCCATTCCCAATGGGGCACGAATTATTGCTTTAGATCTTCAAGGCAAATCCTTTAGCAGTGAAGAACTAGCTCTTAAAATAATTCAACTTCAACAAGTTAATAGTCATTTCTGTATTCTGATTGGCGGACCCGAAGGTTTTGCCAAAGAGACTTTAGACCTTTGTGATGAACGCTGGTCCTTATCTAAACTCACTTTACCACATCCGCTCGTGCGAATTATCTTACTCGAAACTTTATATAGAGCCTGGTCAATTATTAACAACCACCCTTATCATAAATAGACTTATTCTACACACATTGGAATAAATAGAATAATTTGTATATAATGCACGCAAAAAATACACCATTTGACTTTCAATGATAGGTTTTCAATTTTTTCAGGAATTAGCAGAGTTCGCACCGGAACAACTGCATCGTTATGCTTTAGATTGGACATTACAAAAAAATGAAGGAGCTAATGCGATTAGGAATTGGGAGCAACGTGAGCCTGGCTCTATAACAGCAGTATTAAATGCTTATGCGCAAGTAATACCCTGGATTCGCAACAAGAAACAACTAACAGTTAATGACCTCAAATCGATTCACCAAACCTGTGCAGCACATCTTCCCTGTAAGTTTGCAGCAGGAGAGTTTCGTTCTGGCATCGTGATGTTCACTATAAATTCTAAAACATCAACTGTGGCAGAAATGCCTTATTTTGCTAGGCTCTATTCCAATAGAGAAAAAAATCATTATATAGCTAAACCGGTATATTTACCTGTATGATAATTGCTTTTTAACGTTTTATTTATGAAAGCATATAGTTTGGACTTGAGGGATCGCGTAATTGCGACGTATAAAGAAGGGAGGTTAAATAAAACAGAGATTTCTATACTATT
>CANJQE010000022.1 GCA_947476305.1 Legionellaceae bacterium | reverse complement strand
GTGAGTTGTTCATCTGAAAATACTACATTGATCACCGACATATCCCTTGCTGGCTAAAAGCGCGAATGATGATCCTTTGTACAGGAATGTCAAGCAGCTAAAACCTCAATTTGTGACCGCGCACAGTATAGCATAACGGGTTGATTGGGTAGGAAAGAAATTATTAAATTAATTGTCTAGACAAGTAGTGGCACTATACATTCTCACGTCTTTTAAAAGCAGCTAATGCTATTTGCTAGCGAATCGTTTTATTTTTGAGCCTACCACCCTAGATAAGTCTCAATTTTTAGCCCTAGAAAATTTTAGGGAAGACAAGGAGAATATATGAGTTGATGGACTTCATTAAAGGAAAAAGCAAGTATAGCCGGGAATGGAATGGTATATGACGCACAGTGGATTTTGGAGTAATGCTACCTTAACTAATATTAGTGGTGCCGCGTTTAAATTTACCGTTAATGCTACTTTTCATGTTTTAAAACAAGGTTTAGCCTTACGAAAGAAGGTACCCATTTTAATATATAACGTCAGATAGTTAATGGATTTACCCATGTAGTGACTCATGATGTTCTACCTATAGTGGCTATGAATGAAGTATAGGAATTTTAAATAGTATCTTTTACCCTCCGTAAAAGTTCTATTAGTTACAAACAGAACTAGCTAACTCGTCTTCATCCAAAGCATTAGAAACAATCTCAGATTTTGTGGGCATCGATTTATGGAAGGAATAGATATTCCCACTCACCGCCCCACTTGGACTTAAATCAGTATTAATGGTTAAAGGAGCACGTTTTTTACTCACGTCAGCCTCTTCAGAGCTCTCTTCATGACTTTGTTTTTTCAATATTTTTATTTGCTGTGTGAGCTCTGCTGTCTCCATTATCTTTTCTTTTAAGTTAGTGAGTTTTTGCGCCTGTTTCTCTAATTCCTCTTGATTACATAATTTCTCTATCTTCTCTTCATCAAGACCAAACAAACCACTAATTAATTGTTGGAGACCAACTTTTTCCACATACCAATACAGACTAAATGCTGCTAATCCCACAGCGACACTAAAAAGCACTACAGGCAAAAAGGTGGGGGCTACACTCCCTATGACTAAACCGAGCATGAAAACGCCAACTGATTGTCCCGCAAAAAAACCACCGCCAAAGAACAGTAATCCTGCCACGCCTACAAAAATATTCTTAGCAATAGCCATCTTAGGGCTATTTAAGGCTTCTTTGAATTGTTTACTTGACTCACTTAAAGACTCAAAACGTTTTTCTAACATTGAAATAATGTGAGCTAAATTATCTAACTCTTCGGTAGATAGTGTAGCCAGTTTGTAGGTATTAATTTTTTTACGAATACTCTTAATTTCATCAAGCTGTACTAGATGAAGATCTAATAATTTAGGCGCATCAGATAATTTGACTCCTAAATTTTTTGATACTTGTACCAAGTTAAAGCCATAAAATACCATCACCGATAAAGCTGAAAAAGCAAGGCCAGCTAATAGAGTAACCACTGCGGGCAAAGCAAAGACACCTAATAAAGTACTGATGCTGTCAAAACCTTCGCAGGCAGCAAGAATAGTACCGGAGGCCGCTATTAAATAAAATTTTAAACGCGCTAATTTTGAAGACGGTTGCTCTTCTTTATCTTGGCTACCCCCCATAGAAACCAATAAATCACGTAATAATTCTGCTCGTAATGAGGCAAGAAGGAACTCTATTTCTTTTTTAGATTTTTTTGAACTCGGTGATGGAGTGGTCACTTCCCCATACAAGCAATTAACTAGAAGCCGTTGATCCACTGCTGAAGAAAAGGAATGCAGACTACTCTCTTTAGGACAACCAAGTTCAATATATTGCTTGATTAATTCTTGAGTTTTATTGCTTAGATTTACCATCTTACCCATAAGCTAACCTCGCTGTATGTACTAAGCATGAGGGCCAATGCCTCACACAGATTAAGAGCGAATGACTATATTTTAAACATTTATTATTAAATGAACCTTAACAAAGCTATAAAAAGAACTTTTTATTTTGCTTAGGTTTTTTGGGTCTGTTGAATAAAACAAGAGGAATGTAAAAAGGGATGAAGAGAAACTCTTCATCCCTTTTACGGATTTAAGAAGTAGTAAGCACAGTAGAAAATACCACCGCATCTTCGCCCTCAGTCTTTTCATTTTTCAGGATAATAAAACGACTAAGTAGAGGAGAGACAAGCCACATACACACAGCAATAATTAAAGTGACAATACCAATATAGGCAAATACATTGGTATAAATCATTAAGGATTCAACACCTGGCTTTATATGTGCAGGAAGAGCAGTATATGAAGCCACTGATGCACCAATAAAACCCGCCACTGCAGAGGTCAAAAACCATATCCCCATTACAAAACCAGCAATAGATGGCGGAACTAATTCAGCCACCATAGCAACACCTAAAGCAGAAACAAGTAATTCACCGAGACTTTGAAAGAGATAGCTAATAATCAACCACCAAGAAGACACCATTCCATTGCCTGTATAATAATAACGAGCGAAGTAAAGAATTAAAAAACTAAAGGCACACATAGTCATACCTAAAGCAAATTTATAAGGCGTGGTAAATAAAATATTTTTCCTGTTCAAACCACCATAAAGGTACGCTAATACCGGACTCATGGTGACAATCCAAATAGGATTTAGAGCTTGGAAACTTTGAGGCTCAATGGTGATACCGAAGAGATGAGGAATAACATTATTCACAGCAAACAAATTAAGCGAAGTAGGCATCTGTTGATAGAGCGTGAAAAAAATAACCGCTTCAAACATTAAAATAAAAGCTACCAACATTTTCATACGAGAAACTTTATTTTCTTTCTTCATTAAATAAAAATAACTAATTGTAACAAAAAGGGTAATCAACAATAATAAATTTTTTGCTAAAAAAACATGTTGCAACAAATAAGCAGAACCTTCAGCACAAAGAAAAATCCCAGCCCAAACGATAATCCATTGCCACCAAGTGATTTTTCGTGCATCGGCTAGTGTATGAATATGGGCAACATACTTATGCTGGAAACCATAATTAACAAGACCTAAAACAAGTCCTATAGCACTTAACATATACGCAGGAGAATAGCCATAACGGCTGGCAATGGAGGGTCCTGCAAACAAGGCAATCATGCTCCCTAAGTTAATTGCCATGTAGTAAAGAGTGAACCCGCCATGAAGACGAGGATCGTTCGTTTCATAACATTTAGCTAATAAATTAGAAGGGTTCGCTTTAAATAAACCATTACCAATACAAATTAATCCTAAAGCTAAAAACACATGTTGTTTATCGGTAATGGCTAAAGAAAAATACCCCAAAACCAACACGATTAGACCAAGCACTATAGTGCGTTTTGTTCCTAATATTTTGTCGCCAAGATAGCCACCAAGAACTACTAATCCGTAAACTAAAGCAGAAAAAGCACCGAAGGTATAATAAGAATCTAAATCGCTATAACCTAAGTACCTAATAAAATAAAGCGTTAAAACCCCTTGAACCGTATAAAAACCAAAGCGCTCCCATAATTCCAACATAAAAATCATGTGGAATGCACGCGGTTGCTCCCGAAATAAATTCAGCATGATTTTTATTCCTTAAATTAAGAGATAAAAATTTAACTTAAAGTAAATTGTTCTTTTTTGCAATAACTCTTAAGAAAAGGTTTAATGTTTTATTAACTGCTCATGCTCACTGTCGGACTCACCTTCTTCGTCCTCGCTCTCTTTTTTCTTTTGTTTTTTAGTAGATGGTGCAGGTTTTGGAGAAAAAAGAGGAGGTGTGATCACTGGAGGGGCATCCTCATGATATACCTTTGACGTTAGGTGCTCTGTATCTGTTAATTCGCGTAATACCTCTGACGTGGATTCATGGGGGGGCTCAGAAATGTCAAGATCGTGCTCTTCTAACAACTGAGCATCCTTGGGATGTACCTTTGGAGTTAGATGCTCTGTTTCTGTTAATTCGCGTAATACCTCTGCTGAGGATAGAGAGGGGGATTCAGAGAATGCAAGATCGTGCTCTTCTAACAACTTAGCATTCTCTTTCTCCTGCTTTTCATTTTGAAGTGCTTCTTCGGGTTGCAATAGTTCTTTATCCTCACTAACTAAAGGCTCATAAGCTGGTGTTGGGCGCCATTTATTTTTAAGCCATTGCCCGAAGGAAGAAAATACGGGAGTTAATACTCTGCCCAATAAATAGGCAGCACCAGTGACAGCCACTCCAGCTAAAATTCCCAAGCCAACCGGTGGAAAAAATAAAGAAACCACCAAACCAATAATAGTGGCGGTAGCCAAAATTAGAGAAATACTTTTAAACACTACTTTTTTAAAGTCAAATTGCTCTTTGAGTTGCTCATTTTGTAGCTTTTGCTCATAGAGTTCTTCTAATAGTTTTTTCTGAGGCCCATGCCTCTCTTTTAGTATGGCAATTTTAAGACAAATATCTATAATAGCGGGCTCTTCTGTAGCCTCTTGCGATTGCTGTTCTAGTTGCTTGGCTTCCTCTTGAATAGCCTCCATTGCTTTTTTAGCTATGTGAATTTCACGCTCCAGCGTATTAGCTTCTCGTGCTAATTTATAGCGCTCATAAAGTAGTTTTCCTAAAAAAAAGCTACTTGCAGCAAAGCCTATCCCCGCACTAACAAAAGCAATAATGGGTGCCGTAGCCGGTGCAGCAATTGCAGTTATAGTTAAAGCCAATAACAGGGCTGAATAAAGCCAACGGCTATTATTACTTAAGGTAAAAGGTACAGGCTGATTTAATAGAACGGCCGATAAATACATGAAAGGAATACGAAAAAAATTATACATAGATACCCCTAAAGAGGCAAAATGAAAACCATGCGCAATCTCTTCATTTTGAGCGGTATCATGAAACTCGTCTACACTCTCCCCCACCAAGGTTATCGCATTAGCAGCGCGGCTAGTATCTTTCATATATCGTGCGTAGCGAGACATTTTCTTTATAGCTTCTTCTGATAATTGGTCTGCGCTTAATCCCTTTGCTTGATAGTTGAACTCTTCTTGTATTTGTTTTAATAGACTAATCTTTTCCTTTAGCTCGAATTGCTCTGCGAGCATTTTAGACATTTTCATTAATTACTCCAAAGTCTCTTTAACTTAATAATAACAAATAAATATTAAGAGCACATGATGCCGTTATTTCTCTTGCTAATTCAAAACAAACTCAACTATATTGCAGTATACGACAAAATAAATAATAACTTATGGTTCAAAAAGCTCTTTACTTAGCAGGTGGTGGTGCTCGCGGCGCTTATCAAGCGGGCGTTTTAAAGGCGATCGGTCACATTCTTCAGGTAAAAAAACTACCCTTTGAGGTAATTAGCGGTGTAAGTGTTGGCAGTATTAATGCAGTGGTACTTGCGGAGAATGCTGATGATTTTCCTAATGCGCTAGAAAAATTAGAATCGATTTGGGGCGAAATTCATTGTCAGCAAATTTATAAAGCCAGTAATTATGAATTAAGTAAATCTGTTTTACGAAATCTAAGCACCTTAATCATAAAACAGCGTCAAGCGGGACACTTATTGGATACCTCTCCTTTACGACAACTACTTGAAGATAATATCGACTTTTCTCGAATCACTCATAATATTAATGAAGGCCATTTACAAGCTTTTGAAGTGATTTCTGCTTGTTATGAGAGTCATCAAACAGTTTCTTTCTATACTCATCATCAAGCTGATTTTATTGATTGGAATTATCCTCGTCACAGCAGTCAAAGGACTACCATCCAAACCGACCATATTTTAGCGTCAAGTGCTTTGCCTTTATTTTTTCCTACTGTAGCAATAGACGACCTACATTATGGAGATGGCAGTATGGGATTAGTCGCTCCTCTACGTGGCCCAATTCGCTTTAATGTAGATAAGATTATGATTCTTGGTACTCGGGAATTACCTGAATTTAAACGTCCTACTCCTGAACCGAGTAAAGATATTCCCTTCGCTCACGTATTAGGTAATATGTTAAGTGGTTTATTTTTAGATAACCTTGATCGGGATATTGAAATGGTAAACCGGATGAATGATATATCGACTCTTCTGTCGATATGGAAAAAACATCGCTCCCCGTGGCGGCCCATTCATACCCTACATTTGCGACCTAGCAGGAGTATGACCTCTGTAGTAGAACAACATTACACCGCCATGCCTGTATTATTAAGATATCTTCTTAATATTTTAGGTGCTAAAAACAAATCAGGTGATTTAGTAAGTTTCTTATTATTTGAAAAGGAATTCACGCGAGAACTCCTGGAGTTAGGCTATCAAGATACTATAGCAGCAGCGCATCAAGTAGAAACGTTTTTTGCTTAAACCCAAAGCAGTATAAGGTATCAATCAATCTTGGGCATGCAATTGTTTTAATACTACTTCCGTATCAGGTTTTACTCCATGCCATAAATAAAAGGATTCCGCCGCTTGTTCTACGAGCATTCCTAAGCCATCCACTGCTTTACATCTTAATTGTTGTGCATAGGCAACAAAAGGGGTAAGAGCTTTGTAGCGATAAGCAAGATCATAACAAAAGGGATGGTTCATCATGATTGCGGCAGGCACCACGACACCCTCGCCTAATACGCCTGCAGAAGTAGCATTAATCAGAACATCAAACTCCCCCTCTAAATGGGTTAAGCTGATGCAATTAATTTCTGCTATTTCAGACTGTAATTGTTCAAGTGGCCCAAGACTACGATTGGCGACAATTAACTGTTGCGGTTTTGCTGCTAGTAAAGGATAAATAATGCCGCGAGCAGCACCTCCTGCACCTAAAATTACTATTCTCGCCTTAGCTAGCGAAATATAACGTGATAAATCACGCATTAAGCCGATACCATCCGTATTATCTGCATAAAGTTTATTGTTTTCATACCATAAGGTATTAGCAGCTCCTGCTTTAATACAACGCTCGGTACGGATATCAGCCATTACATAAGCTCTTTGTTTAAAAGGAAGAGTAACATTTAAGCCCTTGCCATCTGCTGCAAAAAAATCAGATACTTGCTGCTCAAAGCTGAGATCATTGCCTTGTATTTTTTCATAAAGTAAAGGCAAGTTAACTTGCTGAGCAAAGGAATGATGAATCAAAGGAGATAAACTATGCGCAATGGGATTACCTATAACAGCACAACGAAGAGACACCTTATTACTCCTATTCTTTTTTATTTTTTAAGTTATTTCCTGAGCCCTTCGAGCAGTGCAGAGGCTGTCTTTATTAATGTATACCTAAAGCTCAGCTCACCCAATCACATTGCTCCATTAATTAATAGCTTTAATGAATTTCTAAAACAAGATCAAATCATTAACACCTATAAAATTAAACCTTTTCTTGAACATCGCCCTCTTCATGTAACCCTCTATTTAACGCATTATAAAAAAAAATATACTGAAAAGCTTATCCACCGCATAAAAAATTTAGCGCAACAAGAATCCGCTCTATTAATTAACAGCAATCAATTTCAAGTGAGTACTAATGCTTATGTCATGCTTACGGTAAAAAAGAGTAAAGGTCTACAACAATTAAGTGATAAAACCGTACATTTATTAATGAGTTTACATGATAAGAGCGCAACCATTCCCTTATGGGCAGCAAATGATACTAAAAAAAGAGCCTTATTTAAACACTATGGAAGTCCGGGGGTTCTTACTTTGTTTAATCCTCATTTCTCTATTATGGATCCCGAACATTTAAACTCTAGGCAACAGAAAAATTTAGTGCCCAAGTTACAGCAACTTGTTCAGCAATTTTCGTCATTAACTAGCACGAATAAAACGGCCAAAGCTTATGCTTTGGCCGTAGGTATTGCTGATAATCAAGGACAAATTATTAAAGAATTAGCGTCGTTCCCTTTAAAATGAATCCCTAATTTATACTGGCTAAACCACTAAACTTTTGCTGACCACTTCGTGTAAATCACGTGACAGCTCTAGCTGATTTAAATGCTCTAATTGTGCGAGCATTAACGTTCGGCGAGGAGCATCATAACGTTGCCAACGAGTAAACGGAGTTGCCAATCGGGCAGCAATTTGTGGATTTATTTGGTCTAGGGTAATGAGCATCGTTCTTAAAAATTCATAGCCACTGCCATCAATCTGATGAAAATTACGTGCATTGGCCTGACAAAAAGCACCAATAAGGGCACGAACTTTGTTAGGATTTTTAATACTAAAGGCAGGATGGTTCATTAATTGCTCCACCTGACTTAAACTGTCTGCATGTTCACTAGTTGCCTGTATGATAAACCACTTATCCATAACCAAGTCATTATGTGACCATTGCTTATAAAATGCCTCAATTGCCTGAGTACGACTTAGAGAGTCAGAACAATTCACTAATAAAGAAAAAGCAGCAATCTGATCCGTCATGGTTTTCGCCGAAGTAAATTGTTTTTTACATAAGTCTAAGGTCGCCGATTCATTTGCTTTCATCATTAACCATAAACAGATATTACGTAATTTTCTCCGACCATAGGCTTGACCATTCATACGATGATCTTCCATGGCCCATAACTGCTCATAATTTGTAAACGCGTGAGCATATAAGTTTAAACCTAACTGATGACGGAATTTATCGCGTATCTGTTCTACTGCAGTAACGTCCACATTATTTAAAGAAGCAACTACTTCTTCAAAACCAGGAGGAGTTAATAACTCGGCGCGTAAATCCATATCCATGGCATTATCAAGTAGCACATGCTGAAACGCAGCAATAAGCGTCTCAGGGATACAATCATTAAGAAAAGGTTTTTCTAAACAGTCATGTAAACAATTTAATACTAACCGTTGCGATGCATCCCACTTTGCATAGCCATCGGTTTCATGACGTAAAAGAAACATCAGTTCTTCTTCTGTTAGGCCATCCTCTAGTTTTACAGGGGCTGAAAACTCTCTTAATAAAGAAACTACTGGCTGCTCTTTTAATCCCGAGAAAGAAAAACTTTGTTTTTCTTCTTTCAATTCTAATACCTCAGAAACTACCGGCATTACTTGTCCTTTAGAATCAAATAAAGCAACTGTAATAGGAATATGAAAAGGTTTTTTGTTATGGCATTCAGGTGTTGGCAGACAATTTTGTTGCATCGTCAAGGTTAGATTGCCTTCCGAAAAATACTGATGTACTTTTATTTCTGGTGTTCCTGCTTGACTATACCAACGTTTAAATTGAGTTAGATCAATTCCATTAGCATCTTCCATTGCCGCGACAAAATCATCAATAGTTACCGCTTGACCATCATGACGTTGAAAGTATAAATCCATCCCTTTTCTATAACGTTCTTTACCTAATAGGGTATGTTGCATGCGAATGACTTCAGCTCCTTTATTATAAATAGTTGCTGTATAAAAATTATTAATTTCTTGATAGGACTCTGGTCTAACAGGATGGGCCATACTTCCTGCATCTTCAGGAAATTGAGTGCTACGCAGGGCTTTTACATCCAAAATACGATTTACATGGCGCGAATTCATATCACGAGAAAATTCTTGATCTCTGAATACAGTTAAACCTTCTTTTAAGCTTAATTGAAACCAATCCCGACACGTTACTCTATTACCAGTCCAATTGTGAAAATACTCATGCGCAACCACTCCTTCTACATCAGCAAAATCTTGATCGGTTGCCGTATCAGGCCGAGCTAAAATATATTTAGAATTAAAAATATTTAAGCCCTTATTCTCCATAGCCCCCATATTAAAATCACTCACAGCAACAATCATAAAGATATCTAAATCATATTCCCTACCATAAACCTCTTCATCCCAACGCATCGAGTTTTTTAAAGAGATCATCGCATGAGCACACTTATCTTCATTACCTGGGTCCACATAAATACGTAAATCCACACCTCGTCCAGAAGCCGTAATAAAGGTATCGTCAATACAAGCTAAATTACCTGCTACTAAAGCAAATAAATAAGCAGGTTTTTTAAAAGGATCTTGCCATAAAACCCAGTGTCGGCCGTTTTCTGCTTCCCCATGCTCTATCAAATTCCCATTGGATAGCAAAATAGGATATTGTTTTTTATCAGCAGAAATACGTGTGCTATAAGTTGCTAATACGTCTGGCCGGTCTAAGAAATAGGTAATACGTCGAAATCCTTGAGCCTCACACTGGGTACAGAACAATTGATTGGAGCGGTATAAACCTGATAATTGAGTATTTTCTTGAGGCTTAAGGCGCGTCACAATTTCAAGAACCATTTGCTGAGGGCATTGCTCAACGAACAAATCACTATCCTGTAATTGGTATTCAAAAGGTTCTAAAGGTCGGCCATCCATAGAGATACTAAGTAGTTCTAATTCATCGCCATACAAATGTAACCGTCCTTCATGCTGGCGAGTGAGATACAAACGGCTGTGTACTAAAGCATGATCATCATATAAATCAAAACGTAAATCGAC
The DNA here is from genome assembly GCA_947476305.1 of Legionellaceae bacterium. Lineage (GTDB taxonomy): Bacteria > Pseudomonadota > Gammaproteobacteria > Legionellales > Legionellaceae > Legionella. The sequence continues at coordinate 13,993 of CANJQE010000022.1, read as the reverse complement.
CGTTTCTATTGTAAACGAAGGTGGTTGATAATCTTTCAAATAAACAGTGGTGTCTGGCATAGTCATTGCATTCCTTTAAAAAAAGAGCTTAAGTTTAGGGATTTATTTAATAAATTAATTTTTAAGAGATAGTAAATTAAAGCAGTTACCTACTATACTAAGAAATAAAACACTAAGAAATATAAGAATAAGTTTATATCTAAAGCAGGGTTTACGAGATAGGGGATGCGAGATGAATACACAAGATTTTTTAGCAAGCTACACCAAGCGCTTTGTGGATAATAAAGAAGAAGAAATGAGTTTGGATGAATATCTTGAGTTATGTAAGACTGACCCTTCTACTTATGCCAATCCAGCCGAACGTTTATTGATGGCTATAGGGGAACCTGAACCGGTTGACACACGTCATGATCCTATCCTTTCACGCATTTTTTCGAATAAAGTAATTCATCGCTATGAAGTATTTAGAGAGTTTTATGGAATGGAAGAACCCATAGAGCAAATTGTTGGCTTTTTAAAACACGCCGCACAAGGATTAGAAGAAACCAAACAAGTACTTTATCTTTTAGGACCAGTGGGTGGTGGTAAATCATCTGTTGCAGAAAAATTAAAAGATCTCATGGAAAAAGTACCTTTCTATGCGATTAAAGGCTCTCCCGTCTTTGAATCACCTTTATCTTTATTTAATCCTCAAGAAGATGGTGAGCTACTTAGAGAGCGTTTTAATATTCCTACTCGTTATTTACGTTATTTGATGTCTCCTTGGGCCGTAAAACGCCTGCAAGAGTTTAATGGTGATATTAGCAAATTTAGAGTAGTCAAAGTTAAGCCCTCACGATTAAAACAAATTGCTGTTGCTAAGACCGAACCTGGTGATGAAAATAACCAAGATATTTCTTCTTTAGTTGGTAAAGTAGACATTCGCAAATTAGAAGAGTTTTCTCAAGATGATCCGGATGCTTACAGTTATTCTGGTGGTCTTTGTCGTGCCAACCGCGGCCTTTTAGAGTTCGTGGAAATGTTTAAAGCGCCTATCAAAGTGTTGCATCCTTTATTAACAGCAACTCAAGAAGGGAATTATAATGCCACGGAAGGATTATCTGCCATTCCTTTTGAGGGTATTATTCTGGCACATTCGAACGAAGCAGAGTGGCAAACCTTTAGAAATAATAAAAATAATGAGGCCTTCATTGACCGAATTAACATTGTTAAAGTGCCCTATTGTTTACGAGTTTCGGAAGAATTAAAAATTTATCAAAAATTAATTAGTAATAGTTCATTGTCTCTGGCTCATTGTGCTCCAGGAACCTTAGATATGCTGGCCCAATTTTCGGTATTAACTCGTTTAAAAGAACCGCAAAACTCCAGCATTTATTCTAAAATGAGAGTGTATAATGGCGAGAGTCTCAAAGACACCGATCCAAAAGCGAAATCCTATCAAGAATACAAAGACTTTGCTGGAGTAGATGAAGGAATGAGTGGAATCTCTACTCGTTTTGCCTTCAAAATTCTCTCGAAAGTGTTTAATTTTGATCAGGCAGAAATAGCAGCAAACCCAGTACATTTAATGTATGTTTTAGAACGACAAATTGAACAAGAGCAATTCCCTCAAGAAGTACACGATCGGTTTTTAGCTTTTATTAAAGAATATTTAGCCGCTAAATATGTAGAGTTCATAGGTAAAGAAATTCAAACCTCTTATTTAGAATCCTATTCTGAATACGGTCAAAATATTTTTGACCGCTACATTACCTATGCAGATTTTTGGATCCAGGATCAAGATTATCGGGATCCTGATACCGGCGAAATATTTGATCGCGGGCTCCTAAACCAAGAGTTAGAAAAAATTGAAAAACCTGCAGGTATCTCTAACCCTAAAGATTTTCGCAATGAAGTGGTTAATTTTGTCTTACGTGCACGCGCTAATAATCGCGGAAAAAATCCAGTATGGAATAGCTATGAAAAACTCAAAACAGTAATTGAGAAAAAAATGTTTACTAATACTGAAGATCTTTTACCCGTCATTTCCTTTAATGCAAAGGCATCTGAAGATGATAAGAAAAAACATGAGGAATTTATCTCTCGCATGGTGGACAAAGGGTATACACGCAAACAAGTACGCTTGCTTTGTGAATGGTATTTACGTGTACGTAAATCACAGTAATTGGATACCTCTGTTATGAATAAGCCTTTATCTAAAATTAATCCAGGTAAAGGCTTATTTCATAAGACCCTAGGAAAGATTTGGAGCTGCAATTATGTCGCAACTAATTGATAGACGACAAAATACAGGGAAAAAAAGTACGGTTAATCGCCAACGCTTTATTCGCCGCTATAAAAATCAAATCAAACGTGCTGTTTCTGATGCGGTTGGTAAACGTAGTATCACTGAAATTGACAAAGCGGAACAAGTAGTTATTCCCTCCAAAGATATTTCTGAGCCCATGTTTCATCGCGGGAAAGGAGGACATGTTGAACGCGTCTTACCCGGCAATGATACTTTTATTAAGGGAGATAGAGTAAAAAGACCTGATGGTGGCGAATCAGGCGGCGGCGGCGGTAACGCGAGTAATGATGGCGAAGGAGAAGACAGTTTTATTTTCGAATTAACTCGTGAAGAATTTCTAGAAATTTATTTTGAAGATTTAGAACTCCCTGATTTAGTAAAAAAAGAATTAACTAGAATTAATGCTTTTAAAACAGTAAGAGCAGGGGTTTCAACCAGCGGTATTCCTAATAATATCAATGTATTACGCTCAATGAAACACGCTACTGGCCGACGGGTAGCTTTAGCATCACCGTATAAACGACAGTTAAAAGAAATAGAAGAAGAATTAACCCGACTTTTAGCAGAGCTCGATCCTGATACATCCTTAGTCTCTAGATTACAACATGATTGTGAGTTACTTAAAAAAAAGATTCTACGAGTTCCTTTTATTGATACCATAGATCTTCGTTATAATTATCGAGTACGCATTCCTGCCCCATCAACACAAGCGGTGATGTTTTGCGTTATGGATGTATCGGGTTCAATGGATGAAGCGAAAAAAGATATTGCCAAGCGCTTTTTTATTTTATTGTATATGTTTTTGACGAAAAACTATGAAAAAATTGAATTAGTTTTTATTCGGCATCATACCTCTGCTAAGGAAGTTAATGAAGAAGAGTTTTTCTATTCTCGTGAAACTGGAGGTACCGTAGTTTCTAGTGCTCTAGAGTTGCTTCATACTATTATAGAGGCACGTTATCCCCCTCAAGCTTGGAACGTTTATGTAGCACAAGCATCAGATGGAGATAATTGGAATGCCGATTCACCTTATTGCCAAGAATTGCTACAAGAAAAAATTATGCCTTTATTGCAATACTTTGCTTATATAGAAATTATGCCACGTCATCATCAAAGTTTATGGGAAGTATATCAACAAGTAAAAGAGCATTATTCTAATTTTGCTATGGAAAATATTGATACAGTAGCCGATATTTATCCTGTATTTCGCGAATTGTTTAAAAGGAAAACTACATGAAAAAGAAGCCTTTATCTACTGGGGCCGAATGGACCTTTGAATTAATTCAAACTTATGATCGCGAAATTGGTCGCATTGCAAAAAATTTTAAACTAGATACTTATCCTAATCAAATAGAAATTATTACCGCAGAGCAAATGATGGATGCCTATGCCGCTGTAGGTATGCCTATAGGTTATCATCATTGGTCATTCGGAAAACATTTTGTTGGTGTTGAAAAAAGTTATAAACGAGGTCAAATGGGCTTGGCCTATGAAATGGTCATTAACTCTAATCCCTGTATTTCTTATTTAATGGAAGAAAATACTATTGCAATGCAAGCTTTGGTTATTGCACATGCCTGCTATGGTCATAATTCATTTTTTAAAAACAATTATCTTTTTAAGATGTGGACCTCCGCTGATGCTATTATTGATTATTTAGTGTTTGCTAAAAAATACATTAGTGACTGCGAAGAGCGTTATGGTATTGATGAGGTGGAAAGTATTTTAGATGCCTGTCATGCCTTAATGAATTATGGCGTAGATCGTTATAAACATCCTACTGCCTTATCGATTCAAGAAGAAAAAATTCGTCAACAAAATCGTGAAGTTTATATGCAGTCTCAAGTAAATGAATTATGGCGCACTATACCCCACAATAAACAACATGATGCTCAAGGCCATAAAAAACAATTTCCAGAAGATCCTCAAGAAAATATTTTGTATTTTATTGAAAAAAATGCGCCCTTATTAGAGTCCTGGCAAAGAGAAATTGTACGCATCGTCAGAAAGTTAGCGCAATATTTTTATCCTCAAGGGCAAACTAAGGTCATGAATGAAGGCTGGGCTTGTTTTTGGCACTATACAATTTTGCATGCTTTATATGATGAGCATCTGGTCACAGATGAGTTTATGTTAGAAATTTTACAAAGTCACACGAATGTCATTATGCAGGTTCCTTATAATAGTCCTTATTATAGTGGGATCAATCCTTATACCTTAGGCTATCATATGATGCAGGATATAAAACGTATTTGTGAAAATCCTACCGCAGAAGATAAAGTTTGGTTTCCTTATTTAGCGAATACAGACTGGTTAACTAGTTTGGATACCGCCATGCGGAATTACAAAGATGAAAGTTTTATCGCGCAGTACTTATCACCTAAATTAATTCGCGATTTAAAACTATTTCACATCGTAGATGATGATCATAGTGCTGAAATTTATATCAATGCCATCCATGATGATCCAGGATATCAAAAAATTCGAGAAGCTTTATCCAAACAATATAATCTAAGTTATTTGGAACCTGATATTCAAGTTTACTCTGTAGATTTACAAGGTGATCGCTCGCTTACTTTACGCCATACGCAACAAAATAGAGTCCCCCTAGGGGAAACGACAGAACACGTGTTAAAACATCTACATACTTTATGGCAATTTCCCATTATTTTGCAAACCATTGATGAAGAAAATAATATTACTGCAGAATATACCTGTCCTCCCAAAGACAGTGCTAAAGAGAGTTAAGTTATTTTTAACCGTTCTAGGGAAGTCTTTCGGCCTGAGACGGCGTACATGTCTCCTCAGCCGAACTGTTTCGTGCCAAGATCAGGAATATGGGTTCCTTATCTAAAACCCATGTTAACTATTGAAAACTTAACTATTTGAAGCTACATTGCTCTTCATGTATTTGAAAGTAGGTGATAAAGCATGTTTAAAAAAATTGGGGTCGGGATAACAACAGCTGTTTTAATTTTCTTATACCAAAGTAAAGTCTATTCTACTACTTATAGTTTAATTCCAGGCCAATCGATGGTTGTAAGTAATACACTTACTCATTCTATTTCGGGCTATTGTTTAATCTCTGCCTATCCTGATGCAGTAAACAGTATTTTAATTACTATGCAGAACGGTACTGGGCTATTTAATGGAACCAGCTTGTCTCCAGGACAAACACTGAACCAAAACGTCTACAACACTCAATATATTCCCTTTACTGCTAGCGCAAGAGCAAGTGCTCTTATTAAGAACACTAATGGCAAAAATAGTTATGCAATACAAGCAGAGTGCTATAGCTAAAACTATTGAGACAATAAAGGAACTTGCTCCTGCGCTTTAAATGGATAGTCATCTTGTAGGACATCGTGATTAAAAAGATCCTGATAAAACGCTGTAGTTGAAGAAGCGCGTCCTGTTCTTGGCTGATCAATCGCGTCTTTTGCTTTAGCTATTATTGCCGCATAAGCTACTTTTGCTTCAACTGTTCCTAGTTCAACCTGCTCTATTAAATTTAGTACATCTTTAATCCGATGAGGTACTCGCTGATTTTCATGCATTAAACCACCTTTAAATAAAAGATAGTTCCCTACTTTCCAATCGGTATTTTTAATATGACTCTTAATTTGGGTTAAAAGTTCCATCGTATTTTTTTCTGAAGGAAGGACTGGCCCTTCGACAGCATTCGCTAAATTGGCATTAAAATTTTCTACGAGTGCTAAATTCCTAGTTAATTCTATCGGTCGTACACCAGCAAGAATTTCTTGATCAGTAGGTTGAGGAAGTACCTGCTGATAATAAAAAATAGGCATTATCTTCAACGCAGTAGCATTAAGTGTCTCTAAGTCACTCGGACTCTTTATTAGGTCCTGCGCTGCCTTTTTTATAAGCTGCCATAATTGCTTCACTACTTGCGGAATAGCATAATCATCAAATGAAGATTTATCCGGAGAATAAAAAGCGCGAAAGTTATCTTGTTCTGTTTGTTCTATATAAATCCGAATAAGCTGTCCTAATAAACGATTCCCAGATCGTAAGGGATTAGTAGAATCTAGAGCCAACTCCAAGCGGATTAAATCATTAATAATTTTCAATAATTCCTCAGGTTGTGCTTTAGCAATTATTTTTTTAACTAAATCTACTTTTTCTGGAAGAGTTAAGGTGCTGGTCTCTTTATATTCTTCTTTTGATAAGCCAATGTGGATCAAATATAAATGAGGATTTTCAGAAGTTCTGAGTAAATCAATAGTCTTATGGTTCATAACGTTCCTAATATTTTGTTCTTTACAGATTATAGTCGACTATTATTAAGGCAATATGATTTAAAATAAAATAAGGACTTAGGCAAAACGCCAAAGTCCTTATTTTTAGAAGCAACCTGGAGATATGCATCTTTTTTAAAAAGATGCATTAAAGGAATTACTCAGAAGCAAGCTCTATGGCAAAAGCAGTTGCTAATTTTGAAAAGTTAGTCATGTGGTCTAAGCTTAATAAGTCCATCGTATCGGAAGAACTATGAATATAAGGGTTATGCTCTTCAAAATTAGACTCACAAGGGAACGCTGCTGGAACACCAATATCAGTCCAAGAAGCATGATCGCTGCAGCCATATCCACACTTAGAATAATCCACAGGTACATGAACATAAGTATCAATTAATTTTGCGACAAAGTTATTTAAGCCTTTGTCAGTATAATCAGTAAATACCCACATGGTTGGATCATCAGCGTTCACACGATAACCGGTCATATCCAATTGCAAAGCGGCTTTTACTTGAATAGCCTGTTTTTGAAAATGCTCTACTACATATTGAGAGCCTACTAAGCCCCGCTCTTCTGCGGCATACCATATGATGTATACTGGGCGTTTCAATGTGGTTTTAGAAGATAATAATATTCGCGCGGTCTCCATAAGGCTAGATGAACCACTGCCATCATCTCCTGCGCCAGGCATACGACCATCTAAAGTATCCATATGCGCCCCCAAAACAACAGCTGGAGCCTTAATATTTTTGCCGATAACTGTAACTAAAGAAGGTTGTTTATACCAACCTGTTTTTACGAAAAAAGTATCTGTATCAGTACGTCCGGACTCTACTGCCATCTTCTCAAATTGTCCTTTTAACCAGTTCGCTGTTTCTAACCCAGTGTCTTTCGTGGCTGAGCGATTAGGGTAAGCCGTTAGATGAGTTAGGGTTTGCCAAATATTATCAGCAACGACCCCTTTCAATGCCGCATTTACTTCGTCTTGATGTTTAATTTCATAAGCAGTTGTGGTGGTTTTAACGCTTGTAGTACTTGCTTGTCGAGCAGGCCTTTGTAATAACATCTGGGCCGCTTGTTGCGTAGTGAATCGAGATCGGCTTAATTTATGGCTGATGTTAATAAAATGTCCGCATTGTGCTTTATCAGCTAATACAATTAATTTTTCTAGATCTTTAGTCGGAACATTGAGTATCTTAAATTGTGTATTTTGCGCGAGAACAGAGTAAGACGTTTTAATTTTTGCGGCTAGACATTGAGGGACCTGCAATTGCTCATAAGCAGGAGGGGCTCCAGCAGAAATTGAATTACCAGCCAGCAAAAGGCCTGTAGTAATGTAGCCTATCCATTGATTCAAACGCATTTCCTCTCCTAAGTAATAGATTAATCACCAACGATAGTACATGATGAAGAAAATCATGCAAGCACCTTTTAATTTAAACTAAAAAAAACAACAAATGAGCTTTTTTTGCTCTTTTCGGTATTGATAATCATTTTCATTTGATATAAAGTTTTAACTCTCCATATCAGCATGGGCAAATATACTACAATGAAGATAAAAAATATACCTATAGACTTAAAAAAAATTCCTTATCATCTTGCTCTAATCTTACTTACCACTGGAGCAAGCCTTATTTTAGGCTTTTTAAGCTTTAGTGGAATGTATGCGCTCCTCCCTATGCTACCTTTAGCCTTTGCTACGTTTTTTTTATCAGTGGCTTATGAAGGGGAAATTTATTTACAAAATATTAAAGGGGCTTTAACTAAATTATTCAAAAATAATTATTTAGAAAACCACCTTGCTAAGGACTATTTAGCAAGCCATTTTCCTAAAAATACTGAAGAGGCTGACTGTCCTCAGTTTTTTAAAGATTATAAAACACAACTCTTATTGCTCGCGCAGTTTGAACACAAAGAATTAAATAAAGAAAGTAAGCAAAGAAAAAAACAACTTAGTAAAACGCTTAAAGATATGGAGCACTGGTTTGCGCAGCAATTATTTAGTAATACAAATAAAAGCAGCGATGAACCCTCTCCCTATGCTGTTGAATTACAAGAGTGGTTAGTTAAAAATCATCAAGGAGAATGGTTAGAGCGTATTAAACACCGTAATTCTCGTTTTAATATTGTTAAAGGGTTTAGCGCACTCTCAGCTGTGTTTATGGGACTGGGTAGTACTTATCTACTTGTTGAAGCGTTTACCGCCATTCCTTTCTTTGCAGCAATTCCTTTCGCCCTATGGCCCTTAATTATTCTGCCTTTGGCAACAATTGCCGGAGCCGCATATGGCTTACTCACCTATAATGCAATAACAGACTTGATTAATAATAATACTGTAGTCAAATGGTACAACAAATTAAAAGAAGATTTAAAACAAGGTCTGACGCTACGCAACCTATTCATGACGACTACTGCCGTCTTTCTAGCAAGCCTTGCTGTGGCACTGACTGTATGTACAGCAGGGACTTGGTGGACTATTGCGACGAATGCACGTCCATTATTTGCTTGGATGAATAAAATGCCCAGTTTTATTATGGGCGTAATTAACCCCATAATCACTGGGGCCTCTGCTATATCTTTTAATATCCAAAATTCCGCTGAATCATTGGAAATGGTCGATGAAGCAATACGTAGTGAAAAAAATCTTTTTCAAAGTACCTATGAGTCCATCGCTAAGGGTTGGAATAATCTACGGAATACAGAAAATTGGCTACAAATTTTTAATCCCTTTCGCCTGCTATTAAAATTAACGATAACTCCTCTACGAATACTATTTTTTCTAGGACATCTCGTTAGTATTGCCCTCACCTCAGATCGAATGCCTGGTGTTCCGCAAATTGTTGCAGCCTTAGTCGCTATTATTAGTGAAGGCTTTGAAGATGCTCATTATTTTATTGGTCATGAGCATCAGGAACAATGCGCTCATCAGAACATTCCAGGACATATACATCAAGCTGATTTTAATAAACTACTTAAAGAACATTTAGAATCTGGTTCAGAACATAGTCACAGTCTTGATATTCCCACTTGGCTATTACAAACACTCGCCTCTCCTGTCTATGCTTTAGCCGCTGCCTGGGATTCTTTAGCTAGTAAACTGAATTCGAACAACAATAAAGAGAATGTACCAAAAGAAAAAAGAGCACTTATTTTTTCTCAAGCCTGGGATAAACAACGTGGCGTTGCTAAAGAAGAAGAGGTTAATATTTCTCCCAAAGCCAAACGTCCTTCCTGGGCTTGGCAAGTGGAGCATACTGTTGTTTTAATTGATAAACAAAGCGAACAATTAGCCCAAGCCTCTGTAAACCAGGAGCTTGCTCAGGAAAAAATAGCTGGTCTTCAAGCCTTGAAAACCAAAGTGCGTCAAGAGGATCCGCAATTACTGCGTACAACTTTAAAACAAGAAAAGAAAAATGAGGTCTATAATAAACATCGTCTGTTCGCTCTAGAAAAACAAACGAATACGCAAGAATTTATTGAAGAGTTACCAGAACGTGTTGGTGTAAATAAAAGAGTTTCCACCAAAGGCTACCCAGGTATTTGGAAGAGCAAAGCGGGTACATGGAACCTTGATCTTCCATCTTCTGCTCCTAATAGCAAAGAAGCAGAAGAATTTTGCCAGCCTTGTAATCCTTAAGATTGTGAAGAGCCCTCTCCAATAGAGGGCTCTTCACTTTTAGAATCAGTCAACATCGTTCTTAAACCCGATAAATGAGATTGGGCTAATTTTTTAGATTGCTCCTCACTTCGCTCTCCAGCTTTCCCAAACCATTCTAAACTATCTTGAGGAAGCTCTTCTAAAAAGCGACTGGGCAAACAATCGTTTAACTCTCCCCCACGTCGTCGCTGTTTTGCTAGAGTAAAACATAAACCCTTTTGTGCCCGAGTTACGCCAACATAAGCCAGTCGTCGCTCTTCTTCGATTTGATCTTCCTCGATGCTCACTCGATGGGGTAATAACTCCTCTTCCATCCCTACTAAATAAACATAAGGAAACTCTAAGCCCTTCGAGGCATGTAAAGTCAATAATTGGATTGTTTCTTTATCCGGCTCATCTGTTTGTTCTAAAATATCAATTAAAATCAGCTTATTAATGATCTCAATTAAAGTTTGTTCGGAATCTTTTGCCAATAAACGGCCCACCCAATCTAATAACTCCCAAACATTATCCATTTTCTTTTGCGCTTTTGCAGGAGTATCAGTTTGTTCATACACATAGGCCTCATAGCCGCTGTCTTCTACCATTTGTTTTAAATGTTCGCTAATGGAATTAGTAGAAGTAATACCTTGCTTTACTCTCTCCATCCATAGCTTGAAAGTCTGCAATGCCATTCTTGGTTTTTCTGTTACATGTTCTGCTAAAGCAAGATGATCCGCTACCAAATATAAACTGCTTCCGCGTTTTTGTGCATAATGTCCTAAAGCATCCAGACTCTGCTCCCCAATTCCTCTTTTAGGCGTATTAATCACCCGTAAAAAAGCAGCGTCATCGGCTTCATTACATAACAATTTTAAATAGGCAAAAACATCTTTTATCTCTGTCTTGGCAAACCAGGATTGACCACCGCTAATCCGATAAGCTATCCCATAATGTCGTAATATTTTTTCAAAAATACGCGATTGATGGTTGCCGCGATATAAAATTGCATAATCACCAAAATTAGTTTGTGTACGCATCTTATGACTAATTAAATCCGTAATCACCCGCTCGGCTTCATCTTGCTCATCTTTACAACTAATCACTCGCAATAATTCACCATGACCTAATTCACTCCATAATTTTTTCTCAAATAAATGGGGGTTATTAGCAATTAAATGATTTGCAGCGTGTAAAATTCTTCCTGTAGAGCGGTAATTTTGCTCCAATTTGATTATTTTTAAGCGAGGAAAATCCTTTTGTAATTGTCCTAAATTTTCCGGTTTTGCGCCACGCCAAGCATAGATAGACTGATCATCATCGCCCACCACGGTAAAATGGGCACGAATACCAACTAATTTTTTTACTAAAAGATACTGACTAGTATTAGAGTCTTGATATTCGTCAACTAATAAATGCCGCACTTTATTTTGCCAATAGTCTAACACCTCCGAGTGCTCCATTAACAAGATAACTGGAAGACGAATTAAATCATCAAAATCCACTGCATTATAAGCTTTCAAAGCAAGTTGATAACGAGGATATAGAAGTGCTGCCTCCTCAAATAAAGGCGCATTAGCACTCATTTTTGCGACCGTATCGGGGCTTAACAGGTCATTTTTCCAACGAGAAATATGCTGTTGAATTTGCATCATCAACTCACGTTCATTGACTTTATTGGCAGGCAAGAAACCTCGTATAATTTGTAAGCTGTCTTCACTATCAAAAATAGAGAAGCCAGCCTTCAATCCACATAAAGCTAAATGTCGCTTTATTATACTCAATCCTAAAGTATGAAAAGTGGCTACTTTTAGACCACGGCGTTGTGATGCCGGCAAAAAAGAAGCAATACGTGCTCGCATTTCATTAGCTGCTTTATTAGTAAAAGTAACTGCAAATACAGAAGATGGTGCGTAGCCACAGGTATTAATTAGATAAGCTATTTTTTGAGTTATTACGCGCGTTTTACCACTTCCTGCACCCGCAAGAACCAACAAAGGCCCATCTATATAATGTACAGCAGCCATTTGTTGACTATTTAACATCTTTATTCTCAATACAAAAGAGGAATTATCCCTTAGTGAGGCTACTCTAAGCAACGTTTACTTTAGATTTGCATAGAATAAATTTTATGTGATTTGCTTTTAAAATGTCCCGTAAGGCATGCAAAGAGCAGTAGTTTACGGGATTTTAATACTAAGAGAACAAGGTATGATTAGTTACTAGAACGCTCTACATCAAACTCTTCGTCATTTTCGCTTTCTATAAAATCAGGTTGTTTTTCGATCTCATTGATTTCTTCAAAACCAAAAAACACCTTATCAATTTTCTTAAATAATGGTGCAAGTATATTATGTTTTTTCATGGTCATTTCCTCTTATTATTCAAATTTTTTTCCCAGGGAGTATAAATAAGAGTAGTTCAAAATTGGCTTTTCTCAAGGAGAATAAAGGTATTTTTTAAAAATTAAGGCAAATAAATAATTAAGCCCTTCATTTGTATTAATTTTATGCAAATGAGGATGGAAAAATAATTTTTTTACTATTAAAAGATTGTTTTATGCTAAAATAGCATCATTTATAATGAACAAATCGCATCACTAATGGGCTTTTAATGAACCAAGCAGATACTATACAACGATTTATTTTTGAACATGCAAATATTCGTGGCGAAATTGTACATATTGAACAAACCTACCAAGATATAATCAAACAACGTGCTTATCCTCCTCTGATTAAAAACCTCCTCGGAGAGGCTATTATTTCTTGTTTGCTTTTAGCCAATAGTATTAAATTTGAAGGAAGTCTCAATTTACAATTTAAAGGTGATTCACGCTTATCTTTACTTCTGGTTCAATGTGACCACAATCTTAATGTAAGAGCCTTCGCCCATTACACGGAAGCACTAGAAATCAGTGATTATGCTGAAGCTTTTTTACAAGGACAGATGGTATTGACTATTAATCAATTCAATCAAACGCAAAGCTATCAAAGTATGGTGCCGATTCAATCTACCTCCATGAGTGAAAATCTAATGAATTATTTTGCGCAGTCAGAGCAAATAGCCACACGGGTATGGTTAGCGGTAAATGAAGTTAAAGCAGCAGGAATGTTATTACAACTGATGCCTGGTCAAGATACGCAACAGCGCGAACAATTTTGGGAATATGCCGTCCACCTAGGGCAAACGGTCAGTGAAGAGGAATTACTTAATCTGGATAATGAAACGCTTTTATACCGACTCTATAATGAGACCGAACTACGATTATTTGAGCCTCGCTCAACTCATTTTAAATGTCGTTGCTCCCCTGAGAAAATGAAACAAGTAATCACTATTATCGGTGAGCAAGAAGCCCAAGATTTAATAAAAGAAAAGGGGATTATTGATGTTCATTGCGATTTCTGTAATCAACAATATAGTTTTGACCCTATAGACGTTACTATGATTTTTCATAAATAAAATATGCTATTTAGATTGACTAAAATATGTTTTATACAAATTAAGGTAAGTATCATCTGTTTCCATTTTAGGTATTTGCGTATTGATAAGCTGGATTAGCTTAGAATTTTTATGATGAGAGATGATAGCTATTCCTTCACCTACTTCGTACACTGGTCCAATGGCAACAAATAAACCATCACTATTTAACTCCCAATACCGAGCCGCAGCGTGTCGCCTGTTTTTGAGAAACCTGCCGGGACATCCAAGTCCCCGGCAGGGACAAAAACAGGCGACAAGTATGCCTCCGGCGGCCCTGGCCGTCCTGGTCCCCCTTGATTTTGATCCCCCTTCGGGCCTCAAAATCTACGC
>CANJQE010000021.1 GCA_947476305.1 Legionellaceae bacterium | reverse complement strand
TAAAATCAATGATATTAATCGCGGGAGAGGGCAGGGGAGAGGGTTAAAAGCATCAACTTGAGAATAACCAAGATATTGGAAAAAATTAGAAAATATTATATTTCACAAATATTCATGAAAAATGTTTCGCTTAACCTTAGGCTAAAATGAGCAATGTACACACCCTCTCCCCAACCCTCTCCCGCGAATAAAGTACTGATTTTATTCTAATTTCTTGCGCGGGCGAGGGGGCTGACTGTTGCTGCGTTTAAGATTTCACCACAAGACTAAAACTCCTTAGCTTGACGGCTATGGGTCAACGACCCAACAATGATCCTTAACACGAATAAAACAGTTGAGGTCGCAAGCTCCAGTGCTGGGTTTCGTTTTTTCTCAGTACTAGCTTATATTTGATTGAGCTGTTATTGAGCAATAATGACCTCACGAATAAAACTATTTGAAGTCGTAGGCTTCAGTGCTCGGCTCGCTGTTGCTCAAGAATAAAATTGTTTTGTATCTAGGATTTATTTTATCTTGATGATACTTATTTAGATAAATATACATTCTCTCGACTTAGACTCTGGTACATTTTTTGTAATTGTTCTAGTTCACTTTCAGTAGCTGAAAATAGCGATTGTGTGGATTGTTTTACTGGCTTGAATTCAAGAGTAAAGATAAGAGATAGAGGATGTACATGGGAGCTATTTCTTGGCTCAGTAGTTAAAATGTCTCCTAATAGTTTTAATTGGATCTCATTATCTGATTGAGAAAGGTAATTTAATAGTTTATGAAACAAATATCTTCGATTTGTTTCTTTACCTAGTAGCTCCAAAACCCAAGAATTCTTTTGCAGTCCTTGTTTAATATCTTCGGGATAGTTAATTATTTGCACAAAGTAATCATCCAAAAAATTTCTATAGTAGGGCTATTTGCTTTGTAGGCTATAGAAAATGCTTTATCAATTTCATGTTGGGAATAGTTTATATGTTCACTTTTTAATAATAGAGCTACCATTAATTTATTTTGTCTTTCGGCTGCTACCTCTAGTGCCGTGGTTTCATTTACCACTGCTTGTGCTCGAATTCTTTTTATAGCTAAAAGTGCTTTAAGCATTGATACACAATCATGTGTAATAGCATAGATGAGAGGAGAGTATATTTGTTCATCAACGATAAAAACATGATTTGGATTGATATTTTGTTTTCCTAAATAGTTAATATCTTCAATGTTCCGTTTTAAAACAGCTAATTTGAATTGCTCTTGTCTGGCTTGGATTCTATCCTCGTGAAGCATGTGCCCCCCATAAACAAGTGATTAACTATTAATGTTACTTTATATGAATATTCCTATTTATATATTAAATTATAAATTATATAAAGAAGTATAGGTGGTGGGTAATAAAGTTAAAGTGATCATAAAAACCACTTTAACGAAGAGGGATTTATATAAATAAGATTAAAAAACGGGGATAGGCTCGGGTAGAACTTGTGTTTCTATAGCTCTTTCTGTGATAGTTTTTTGTGTATCACGAGCTCTTATAGCTTTAAGTGCTTCTAAAGAAACCGCTATACCATTCACTTGTTTAATAGATTCGGTTTGAATGCGGTTAGGATCTATTAATTCAAATTTACCGTAAAATAGATTCCCTATACCAATAAAGGCATTCGCTAAAAATATTAATGCATTCATCATTCCATTGAGTATCTTTCCAATCCCGCGGTGATCTTGTAAATGAGTTTTTGGTGCTATTTGAATTATACGCTGGCATTCGGTAGAGAATTCTTTGGTAGTCATGGTTGACTGCCGAGCAATAAATTTATTTCGCACCTCATTTAAACCATGACAAATAACAAAGGCTTCTGCACTTTCTTTAGGATAAGGTGACAGAAATTCTCTTGTCTTGTTTTCTAATTGCTTTAAGTAAGTATCGAAGCCACAAAAAGTTAAATGTTGCATTCTTAATTCGGTAGGACTTTTAGCGCTGGGCGAGGAAGCTATGACTTTAGATTGAGCTAGAGGACTAGCTTGGTCTACTAGAGAACTAGCTTGGTCTACTAGAGGGCTAATTTTGACTACTAGAGGACTAGTTTGGTCTACTAGCGGACTATTTGGGTCTACTAGCAGATTAACTTTGTCTACCAGAGGCACAGTTTTGACTACTTGAGGATCAGTTTTGTCCACTAAAGGAGGACTCACCCGCCCTATCTCAACGAGGGGACTTTTCTTTAAGGATGGGCTTGCTTCGCCTAATTCTACTAAAGAAACCCAATGAGCATTGTGTAAATTATTTACTATCATATCGGGATTTTTATGCACGTCACCTGATTTAGGTATGCCATTATTATATATCACTAAACAAATATTAGTTTCTACTGGAAAATCCCATTTATCGGGCGCAAGAAGAACTTGTTGTTCACCTTGAACGTAGCGATGAAGTAATAAAAGAGTTTCTTCACTACCCCATCTATAATTAGTATTCAGATGAGCAGCATAGAGATTAATATTTTGGTTGGCGTCTTTAGTGAGAAATTCAATGGTTTTCTCTCCTATAAGTTCTTCTAGAAATTGTTGCTTATAAAAAGGATCCTTTGCAATTTCTTCTTTTGTTATTTTAATTAGACCTTGTTTGTTAAATTTAAAAACTTTCTGAACTCGCTCATCCCACTCTGCATTCAATTTATCTATGATGCCAAAAGAACTTAAAAGGAAGAACTCTTCTAATTCGTCCAGCGTTTTTCGATTGTCCTGCAGAAATTTAAAAATTTCATCATCTCTATAGTCTGGATCATCGAAACTGGCATTTTCTAATAATGACGCCAGAGGAGAACTTTGGCTTTCAAGTATTCGACGGAATAAGAAGATCATTCCATAATTAAGTGCAGAAAATAATGGGGTATCTTTAGCTTGTTTAATAAAACGTTCTTTAGTCTGTTCTGCAGCTATTTTTCTTGTTGCAACACCTAAGATTGGCTCAATAATTTTTTCGATTTGATCGTCATCAAATCGAGTAAGACTTTTATCATTTAATAAGGCATGGAGTTGGCTTTTTTGCCCTTCGGTTAATTCTAATCTTGTAAAAATTTTTTCTGCAGTCTCAGGCTCTCTTTTTTTTAATAAAAAATACATTAAAGAAATACTATAGGCATAATACATACAATTCCCTTTACCGCTATTATTTACAGTTTTTCCTGTCATACCTGTCTCCAATAAAACAATTAGTCCTAATGATTTTACTTTTGCGTTTTTATTATACACAGGCCTGTTGTCTAAGTAAACAGTTTTTACAAGATTTATAGAGATTTTGCTTTATTTGATTTTATTGACGATGTTTCACTAGGGCGCGATATAAAGCTTTGCCTAGGAAGAAGAGCACTAAGAAAATAACAGCCCATATCAAGAGCAAGGGAAGAAAAAGGATCACGAAGCGAATTAAACTGTAGCTGAGATCTTCTAATTTAGTTAGTAAGCTCTGATAAGCCTCTTTGCATACTTTCCCTAATTCCCAGGAGCGAATTTTTTCAATCGCGGTGGCGGGTTTCATTTCAAGATTAATAGTGATTAAAGAAAGTGCTACTGATTCTGAGTAATACTTTATTTGTCCTTGTACAAGGTCTATTTGACCTTGTGTATTAGTTAACTGGTTAAAAACATTAAGTACATCGGCAGTTTTTGTAGCACCATCCATAATTTTTTGTAATTGGTTTTTTGCCGTTTGTAAGTTATTTAAAGTACTTTGTAGGTCAACATATTTTTGAGTAATATCTTCTCCACTAATGTCTTCATTTTTTACTTTAATAGAGAACGCTTTTAATTGTGCTAGTGCTTTTTTTAAACCTTCAGCAGGTATTCTAATAGAGATTGTAGCGCTATTGTATGCGCCCATTTGCTCATCTTGATTACTATTCGAACTTACAACATAGCCGCCAGAGTTATTTGCTAAGTTAGAAATTTCATCCAGTGCCTTATTGATATCACCAACCTCTAAAGTTAAATTCGCATTGCGAATAATCATCCTTTTCATTGTTGATGGAGTGGGAGCCTGATTAGCTTGTGAATTAGGGGCGGAAGCGTTACTTCCTTGTGCCGCAAAAGCTACTGGGGTAGTTTCTGAAAGGTTTTGTTGTTGTGGTAATGTAGCATAACTAGCATTGGGATCTAAACCTCCGGGAATTGCGCCTATAGGACCATTTTGGTTCGCACTACTTCCATACATAGTGGCCCCACTCATCCCAATGAGAGAATAAAGAGCAACAAGTAAAGATACTAGACCAATTGCTGCAAATATATAGAGCGCTGTTTTTTTCATTATTAAGCCTTAAGTCTTTATCTCTATTTAGCTTTTCTTTTAACTTAACAGTATAGTTCGATATTACGAAATAGGAATAAAAAAATTATTTTTTATTCCTATTGTTTAAATAACGATTTTTTAAACAAACATAATATTCTGCAGAATAAGTTAAATGTTCTAGTTCCTTTGTAGACAATTTTCTAACCGCTTTTGCTGGATTCCCTAAATATAAATAACCACTTTCTAATATTTTCCCTGGAGGAACAAGGCTGCCGGCAGCCACCATTACTTGTTTTTGGATGTGCACATCATCTAAAATTAAAGCCCCCATACCAATCAAGCAGTAATCTTCTATCGTACAGGCATGTAAGACTGCCTGATGACCTACGGTAATTCCATTTCCAAGAATGAGTGCTCGTCCTCCTGGAGTATAAGGACCATCATGAGTAACATGAAGAACAGCCCCATCTTGGATGCTACAGGAAGAACCTACAGAAATGGAATGTACATCGCCTCGAATTACAGCCATAGGCCATATGGAGCTGTCATCGCCAATTACCACATCGCCAATGACTACGGCATGAGGGTCGATATAAACGTTTTTTCCTAGGCGGGGTTTTGAGTGTTCAAAAGTTCTTAACGGTTCATTCATATTTATACCATAGTTACCAATTCTTCAGAGCTCGTTGGATGGATAGCCACTGTATCATCAAAATCTTTTTTACAAGCGCCCATTTTTACAGCAACAGCAAATCCTTGCAGCATTTCATCAGCACCATAGCCTATGATATGCAAGCCTATTATTTTTTCCTCTTCTCCCAAGGTGACCAATTTCATAGCGGTAGGTGTTTTATCATCGCCTAGGGCGTCAAACATGGGATTAAAACGAGTTTGGTAGATTTTAATGTCCTTTTCCCCATATTTTTTTATGGCCTCTTCTTCACTTAAGCCTACCGTTCCGATAGGGGGATGGCTGAAAATTACTGTACTAATGTTCTCATAATTAAGGAAGGCTTTTGGCTGGCCCCCAAAAAGTCGGTCGGCTAATCGTCTTCCTGCCGCTATAGCAACAGGTGTTAGGGCAGGTGCTTTAGTCACATCACCTAGGGCATAAATACCTGCAACAGAAGTGTTTTGATAAGGGTCAACTTCAATTAAACCATGATCATCGGTTTCTACCTTAATTTTATTTAAATTTAAATTTCCAGTCTTGGGTTTGCGACCCACCGCAGAAATAATGACATCAATATCATGAATAATAGAGCCACTTTGACAAATGATATTTTTTTTACCATCACTTTGTAGTGTAATCATCTGAGCTTTGTGGTGACAATGGATGTAAATTCCTTGTTTTTTCATGATCTCTAATAAGGTAGCGCTCAGCATGGAGTCAAAGCGACTTAAGGGTGTTTCTCCTCGCATTAGAAGATGAGTTTCACTGCCTAAAGAGTGGAGAACTCCTGCTAATTCAACACCAATGTATCCACTGCCTAGTATCGCAACTTTAAGAGGTAATTTAGTTAAGGAAAAAAAACCATCTGAGTCAATAACATGTTGAATGCCCTCGATATGAGGCAGGGCAGGCTCGCCTCCAGTGGCAATAATAATATGTTCAGCTTTATAGAGTTTTTCATTTACGGAAATAGAGTTCGTTGTTTCAAAAACACCCGTTCCTTTAATATGCGTTATATTTTGGTCGTGAAACTTTTTTGCATAAATTTCTCTCAGACGCTCAATATAATGAGTACGCCTAGAGACCAATTTATGCCAATCTAATCTTATTGCTTGAGTAGAAAAACCATAATCGTGAGATTTATGAAAAATGTCTGCGATCATTGAGGCATTAAACATAATTTTTTTAGGAACACAGCCTAAATTCACACAGGTACCACCTAAATGATTCTGTTCCACTACAGCTACTTTAGCACCATATTTTGCTGCGCGAACAGCGCTCGCAATGCCGCCGCTACCACCGCCTAGTACTATTAGATCAAATTTATTAGTTTTCATTAGTGGTTTCTTATATTTTTGCCAAGAGTTCTGCTTTAGTTGGTTCATCAATAAAAGCTGATCTAATAGCCATGGAGGTGATAGCATTCATTGTTTCATTACTGTAATGATAGGCTACTTGGACTTTTTTATATTCATTGGCAAGTGTGGTGCTCATAAACGGTGGATCATCGGAATTAATACTTAGTTTTATGCCCGCTTCGTAAAATTTAGGAAAAGGGTGCTGCGCCATATCTTTAAATAACCCTAAAAAGATATTACTAGTAGGACAAAGCTCTAAAGCAATGTCTTTATCTTTTAGCATGGCCATAGCTTCTGGTGAATGAATGGCATTTACACCATTTCCAATACGTTTAATAGGTAAATGTTCCATTGCCTCAATCATTCCAGTTGCTGTGGCAAATTCTCCTGCATGAACCGTACATTCTAATCCTGCCTCAGTGGCAATCTGATAAGTTTTCTTAAATAATTTCGGTGGAAATTTAGCCTCATCCCCACCTAAGCCAAAGCCTGTAACACAAGGGAAGCGATCTTTATGGGCTTGTTCTGCCACGCGCTCCGCTGCTTCTGCTCCAAAATGACGTACTGCTGTTAGGATAATTCGGCCAACGATATCAAATTGACTTTTCGCATCATCAATAGCTTGTTGAATTGCGCCTAAATGTTCAACTGAGGGAATTCCACTAGATAATTCGGCATGATCGGGTGAATACATCATTTCTACATAAATACCTTGATGTTCGGCTGTATTTTTTAAATAATCAAAAGTAATGTCGTAGTAATCTTGTGGCAGTTTAATAACGGCTGCTAAGGTATCGTAGACTTTTAAAAAATCGAGAAAATCTTTTGATAAATAGCTAACTCCATCTGAAGCTACTAAACCTTTGGGAAGAGTTAATTTATTTCTTATAGCAATTTTTTCGGCTAACTGTGGAGTTATTGAGCCTTCTAAATGCACATGCAATTCTGCTTTTTTTAAATTCATATTTACTACGTTCCTTGTCCTATGATTTTTTATTGCCTAATGGTAACTTAGATGAAAAAACGATAAAATAGAATTAATGAAAATATTGAGATTAAACTTATGAGTAATGATATCGATAAGGCTTATGTGAGTCCCTATGATAAATTTTTATTTGAGTTCGATGCACACCATGAAAAATCAGCTTCTCAAATAAATGAAATTAAAAAGCATCAACGCATAGCTCTTATGCGCGATGATAAAGATTATCAAGAAGATAGTAGTGGCATTTGGACTGAGTTTTAATAACATTAACTCATGCTAGAGAAAAACACTGGGCTCACAAAAAATAGTAGTTTTATTGATAAGCAAGCTATTGATTTTATAAGCGGGTTCATTGCCGGAACTTTTTGCGCAGGCCTATTTCATCCTATTGATAGAGCTCTATATTTATCAATTACAGAAGAACGTCCGTTCTTTTCTCGAATCAATTTTATTAGCCCCTATCATGGTTTGACACAAACGCTATTCCAAAGAGCTATAATAGGAAGTAGTTATTATATCGTTCAAGCCAAGATGAGCACTTATATTACCACTAACGTAGTTGTTAATGACTTAGTACAACGCGGTCTGGTGGGTATGTCTGCTGGCGCCTCTTATAGTTTAATGACTAATGCCGCAGCCATGATTAGAGCACATATGTGGGGCGATAGTTCTCGAACTTTTACTAAAAGTTTTAAAGAAATCGTATCCTCACAGGGATGGCAAGCCTTAGGTAGAGGACAAAAAGCTAGTTTATTACGTGATGTAAGCCACGGTAGTATTTATGAAATGCTTCGCTATCAATTCCATCACAGCAGTAAAGCTCACTTATCGAAGCACTTTTTTTCTCAACATCAAAATGGCATTCAGTTTTTTAATAATTGCTTAGCGGCATGTATGGGAACTGTATTAGCAGCACCATTTAATTATGCTCGCGCTAAGCAATTTGCTACACCAGCCAAAGATACACCTGCTTCAGTGTCATTTATTCTAAAAGATGTTTTAAAGGAATCTGCAGCTTACACTACAACGAGTGCGCGACTTCTTTTTTTCCAACAAAAATTTCGTATTGGTATTGGGACAGGTAGATCTGCTTTAGGGATGGCTGTGGGACAAGAAATTTTTGATCGAACTCGTAGTGTATTAAGCGAGAAACTACAAGAGCATCCCATAGCTACTAAGATTGCCCCATGCCAAAAATCCTAGGAAGGTAGGTTGGGTGATCTATAGCGTCAAGTTAAGGAATTTTTCTGAAAAATATCGTCTTTGCGAACGAAGTGAAGCAATCCAAAACAAACTTTTGTGATGCTCTTAGCTGAAGATGAGTAAAAAGTAGCTTGCTAGATCGCATGGATTACTTCGTCCAGGCTCGCAAAGACGGCATCTATTGCTTAGCTTGATGGCTATGGGGCATTTACTCAACATTAAAGGTCAATGAAAAATAATTGTTGGGTCAAAATGACCACAACCTACGTGTTTAATTTAACAAGGCGTGTAAAGCCTTATAAGAAAGAATAGTTAAAATAGAAGCGGCAGGCAGGGTTAAAATCCAGGACATAAAGATATTACGGATAACAATAAGATTTAGTGCACCAATACCACGGGCTAAACCAACACCTAAGACTGCTCCTACTAGAGTTTGGGTTGCTGATACTGGAATTCCGGTGCTCGTAGCAACGACTACAGTGGTTGCAGCAGACAAAGTAGCTGCGAATGCGCGACTAGGTGTTAAGGCTGTAATACTGCTTCCTACAGTTTCAATCACTTTTCTACCATAGATTAATAAGCCAGAAACTACTCCTACACAACCAAATAAAATAATCCAGGAAGGGTAATTGTTGGCATCAAAGTTTTGATGTGAATTCATTACTAAACTGTGGACGATGGTTAATGGGCCCACTGCAAGTGAAACATCATTGGAGCCATGCGCAAATGCCATGGCACAAGCGGTCATCGCCATAAGCACAGCAAAATATTTTTCTACTTGCACAAAGCGCTCACGACGCTTGATTTTAGGATTTTCTGGAATATTTTTAATAAATACCATGCCCATTATAGTAATAATAATACTGGTTGCTAAAGTGACGGCTAGGCTTTGTTTTATATTTAAATGGATTTCAAAATGATTAAGTCCTTTAAAAACAGTAATGAAGGATAATATAGAACCAATCAGGAAAAGATAAATAGGAATATAGAGCTTCGCTTTAGTTAAAGGATTACTTTGCGTAAAAATGGTTTGTTGAATACTAATGAATAAGATATAAGACATAATTCCGGCGATCACTGGTGAAGTCACCCATCCTATTGCAATTCGACTTACTTGATCCCAATGAATAGCATCTGAACCTAAAACTAGGGCACCAAAACCCACCATAGAGCCTACTAAAGCATTCGTAATAGACACAGGAACACCAAGATAACTGGCTAGATTCATCCAAATCGTGCAGGCAAATAATACACTTAACATCCCTTCAATAAGAATCTGAGGTTGGGCAGACAGTTGGCTGGTATTAATAATTCCATCACGCATGGTTTCAGTAACACCGTTTCCTCCTAAAAAAGCGCCAGCAAATTCAAAGATGACGGCAATAAGCATGGCTTGTTTTACGGTTACGGCTTTAGAACCCATAGTGGTGCTCATGACATTAGCTAAATCATTTGCTCCTACACCCCAAGTCATAAAAAAACAAAGAAGAATAGCAAAAGCAAGGTAAAACATTGAATGATCCATAGGAATTGACTACCGCGCTATTAAAATTTGAAGGCGAGCACCTACTGTTTGGGCGTGCTCGGCTAATTCGCCAATCCATTGAACCAATTTATAGAGAAACATTATATCAATAGCTGATAACTCATGCTCTAACTCAAAAATACGATGCCTTACTTCAGATAATTTTTCATCGCTATCCTGTTCAATTTCATCGAGAGTAACAATCATTTCCTCAACAATTTTAACTTCATTACCACGAAAACCTGTTTCTAGTAATTCATCCAGTTCATTGATTGCTTTACAGGCTTGCTTTGAAGCATCCAAACAACGATCTAAAAAAGGCATAAACGAAGGAATTAAGGCTTCAGGAATAGTCATTTTACGACTAACAATAAGCTCTGCGATATGCTCTGCTTTATTGGCAATTCTATCTTGTGCACTTAAGAGTTCCAGCAAATCAGTACGGGAAACCGGCAGAAATAAGCCAGTAGGAAGATTAAGTCGTAAATCACGTTTAATTAAATCCGCTTCTTTTTCTAGCGCTATAATTTTTTCTTTTATATTTTCAGCTGTTTTCCAATCTTTTTTTAATATTGCTTCAAAAAATGGGTACAACTGTTTGGCACATTGATGTGCTTTACGTATGTGTTGCTCTATAGGCCGAATAGGTGATGGCCCAAACATATTAAATATGCTTCCCATAGTCTGTTACTATCTCAAAAAAGAGGTTGAGGCGATTATACCTAAACTTTGGTAGGAACAAAACTATTGATTTGATTTTATACTCAAAGCATTTTGTTTACTGCTACACTTTAAAGCATACCGATTGTTTAGCAGGATACTAGAATGAAAAAATGGATTATTGTTTTATTCTTTTTAGTAAGCAATGTGTTCGCGCAACCGCTAGTCTCTAAAGTAGTTGAACTACATTATTTACCTGCGAATCAAGTGATTGAATTAATTCAACCCTTGATGCAGGAAGGTGAGCAAGTTAGTGGTTCCGGCCAAACTTTAATTTTAAAAGTAAGTCCGCAAACCTTAACCGATATTCGTAATGTACTCCATAAAATTGATGTGCCACCAGTTACCTTTACTATTACGGTATATCAAGGAGATGCTAATTGGTTAAATAATCAGGGTAATGATGTGGTATACAGTTCACGTTCGCAATTCCAAAGCCCTCCTAGTCAATCCGTATCAGTAATGAATGGTCAGACGGCCTTAGTTTCAATGAATAATCAAATTCCTATTGTCCGTGCGGTCGGTTATGGTTTTTATTCTGGTGGTGTGCTTTACCAGCAACATGCAGTCCAAACGGGCTTATTAGTAAGGCCTATTTTACAAGGATCACAGGTGCAGTTGACTGTAAGAAGAGTTCGGCAGCAACAAAATGTACCTGGCAGCCAGCAATTTGGAGAGCAACAAATCGATACAACCATTATGGCTCCTATCAATAAATGGGTGGCTTTAGGAACTACTAATGGCACAAGTCAGATGGATCAATCCTCTACGGTCTACAGTACGAGAGGATCTTTTGTGAAAAATTCTACTTTGTATATTAAGGTGTCTATAGTCAATGCTGTTCCTGAAGCACAATAAAAGTTCCCTTTTTTACGATTGAAATGAAGTCATTTTGAGCAAATCAAGAGCAATTATGGTGTATACTTAAATTAATACAAACCTTTCTTGGGGGACATATGGCACCTATCACTTCGTTAGCCAATCATCTATTAATTGCCATGCCCTCATTACATGATCCTAATTTTGAGAAAGCGGTAATTTATGTATGTGAACATCATGTACAAGGAACAGTGGGATTAATCATTAATAGACCTATGCAGTATCCTCTTTCTATTGTTTTTGAGCAGTTAGAAATTGAACCTATTCAGCGAGAAAAAAATGGCTTACCTTTACTATTTGGCGGGCCAATACAACCAGAGCGTGGCTTTGTTATCCATAAACAAATAGGTGGATGGCGTTCTAGTTTATTTTTACAAGACGAAGTGACTGTTACCACATCCAATGATATTATCCGCGCTATTGCACAAGATATCGGCCCTAAAGATGTTTTAGTCACTTTAGGTTATTCCAGTTGGACAGAAAAACAATTAGAACAAGAAGTAATGGGTAATGCGTGGTTAGTGTGCCCTTATAAATCTGAACTTCTTTATGAAGTACCCTTTGACCAACGCTGGGAATATGCCGGTTCTATTTTAGGAATTAAAATGAGTCAACTTGTTTCTAGTGTGGGTCATGCCTGAGGTTTATTTAGGATTTGATTTTGGTTATAAACGTATTGGCGTTGCTGTAGGTCAGCGATTAACCTGCAGCGCTTCACCTTTAAATACCATTCCTGCCAAGCAAGGTATTCCCGATTGGAATGTCATCAAAAAAATCATCAGCCAATGGGGTCCGCAAGCATTTATCGTGGGGCTTCCTACCTGTATTGACGATAGTGAACTCTATACTACGGCTGCTGCACGTCGTTTTGCTAAGCAATTAAGCAAACAGTTTTCTTTGCCCGTGCATTTAGTGGATGAGCGATTATCTACTGTAGAAGCCAGAGGGCGATTATTTGCAGAGGGTGGCTACCGTAAACTCAAAAATTCCGAGATAGATAGTATAGCAGCTTGTGTTATACTGGAACAGTGGTTACAACATCCAGAATGAGACCTATGAAGCATTTTTTAGAAATTAGTCAATTAACTAAAGAAGAAACCCGCCACTTAATTGATCGTGCTTTAGAGTTTAAAAGAAGCAAGCAACATCCTGCCTATAAGGAATATACTGTAGCTAATTTATTTTATGAAAACAGTACCCGAACTAGAATAAGCTTTGAATTAGCCGCCAAACATTTAAATATGAACGTTATTAATGTCGATTTGCAAAATTCTTCTGAAACTAAAGGTGAAATAATAGAAGATACGATGCAAACGCTTGCAGCTATGGGTATACGCTATTTTGTGATTCGCCATAAGCAAGAAGGTTTGCAACAGGTTTTAGCGGATAAAATAAAAAACATTCATATTATCAATGCCGGCGATGGGACGCATGCTCATCCAAGCCAAGCGCTTTTAGATATGATGACTATTATCGAGCAAAAGCAAGATCCTGCATCATTAAAAATAGCCGTGTTAGGCAATATAAGACATTCACGCGTGGCTCATTCTTTTCAATGTATCTGTCAACAATTCAATGTAAAAGATTTGGTTATGGTCGCTCCTCCTATTTGGCAACCGCATAAAACTCATTACGGGCGGAGTACTGATGATCTTAAGGAAGGCCTTGCCGATGCGGATGTCATTATGTGTTTGCGAGTGCAAAAAGAGCGTTTATTAGAGCATGAACATTTAGATTTAGCAGCTTATCGTCGTGATTTTGCTTTAACTCAAAAAGCCTTGGCTTATGCAAAACCTGATGTAATGGTAATGCATCCAGGGCCTATGAATCGAGAAGTTGAAATAGACAGTCAAGTGGCTGATGGTGATAAGTCCTTTATTTTACAGCAAGTCACTAATGGGATTTATGCACGCATGGCTATATTAGAGTCCTTGATCAGCGCTTCACTGCCATTAAATTAAAGGTTTTGTAGCCTGGATTAGCGCAGCGTAATCCGGGAATTTCGTGCATTAATCTGGCTCCAACCCCCTATTACGAACGGGCTACTTTCCCCTGCATCTCTTTAACAAAATTCTTAATGAGAAACAGATCCTTATCGTGGCATTTGTAACACTTGCTTGAAAGACAAGGCCTGCTGCAAATGAGTCGTCTCAACACTAGCTTTATTATCTATATCAGCTATTGTACGAGCCACTTTTAATAGGCGATGATATCCTCGCGCCGACAATTTTAGTTTACTCATTGCTTGATGAAGAAAACTCTGCTCTGCCTCATTCAGAGCACATAGTTGCTCGCAGGCTTTGGCACTAAGTTGGCTGTTCAGACAGTTTTGTCGCGTCTTTTGAAACTCACGTATTTTGATTACCTTTTCTTTAAGTAAAGGGCTTTGTCTTTCCTGGGAGCTATTAGGGCTTATTAGCTCCTCTTGGGATAAGGCATGTACCGTAAGATGCATGTCAATTCGATCAAGTAAAGGCGCTGATAATTTTCCTAAATAACGACTTATTCGGTCCGGGCTACATAAGCAATTAGCTTGAGTATTTCCCCATTGACCACAAGGACAAGGATTCATTGCTGCTATGAGTTGAAACTGAGCTGGAAATTCAACATGGGCTGCCGCTCTGGCAATAGAGACAGAACCTGACTCTAAAGGCTCGCGTAAGGTTTCCAGCACATGGCGATTAAACTCAGGTAGTTCATCTAAAAATAATACGCCATGATGAGCCAAAGAAATCTCTCCTGGTTTGGGTGGATTACCCCCGCCGACTAGTGCTACTTGAGACGCGGTATGATGTGGTGCACGAAAAGGAGGGGAGCGCCATTGGGTAAAATCAATAGTTTTACCTCGTATAGAATTAATAGCAGCACATTCCAGCGCTTGGGTTTCATTTAATTCAGGCAATAAAGTACTAAAACGTTTGGCTAACATGGTTTTGCCACTACCCGGCGCGCCACTTAGTAAAATACTATGTCCACCACAGGCGGCAATTTCCATTGCTCTTTTAGCATGATATTGTCCTTTAATATCAGACCAATCTAAATCCGAATTTATTACTTGTCTTTCCGGTCTGGGGGGCAAGGTTTTTAAAGGATGATCTTGACATAAATAATGGCATACTTCTCTTAAATTATGAGCTGTGAATACTTCTTGATGTCCTGCCAATGCCGCTTCACCCGCATTGGCATCAGCAATAATTAAAATATTTTTTTCTTTATGTGCGGCTAAAACTGCGGGAATAATGGCTGAAATACCGCGTAACTCACCACTTAATGCCAGTTCACCAATAAACTCATGATGCTGGAGCTTTGGGGGAGGAATTTGTCCTGAAGCCGCCAAGATGCCTATTGCAATGGGCAAATCAAAACCACTTCCAGTTTTAGGGAGATCAGCAGGTCCTAAATTGACCGTAATTTTACGACAGGGGAATTCAAATTGGCTATTAATGATAGCACTACGTACTCGATCTTTACTTTCTTTAACAGCGGTTTCTGCAAGACCTACAATGGCAAATCCTGGTAAGCCATTAGATAAATGTACTTCTACGGAAACCGGTTGCGCTAAAATACCTACCGTACTCCGCGTTTTAGTAAATGCGAGATTCATAATTCTTCCTTTGTTGGACTTTACCTACAGTGACACTTATTCCTCTTGCATCACTAAGCTATTACTTTTAATCTGTTTCTTTCTTAGATTTTGTTTTTTTATGACTTGCTAATTCATCCACTTGTGCCTGTAATTGATCTAATTTTTCTCGAGTACGGGCTAAAACTTTACATTGAACATCAAACTCTTCTCGAGTAATCAGATCCATTCGCGCAAAGGTAGCTTGTAATACTTCTTTAAATTTTTGTTGAATCTCTTTTTCAAAATTCTGTAGACTGGTGGGTAGGGAAGCAAAGAGCTTACTTGCTATCTCATCAAATTGTTTTGGGTCGAACATAAGTGCTCCATTTCATTTTTATTTTGCAGTCTAGCAAAACTGGAAGAGCACTACTATACCCATTGAATGCAACTTAATTTATTTAAATAAAAAATGGCTAAACTATGAAAATGATTTGCGCAATAATTAAACCTTTTAAGCTTGATGATGTTCATGAAGCATTAATGGATATCGGGGTGCCAGGTATTACCATCTCAGAAACCCGGGGTTTTGGTCGGCAAAAAGGTCATACCGAGTTGTATCGTGGCGCTGAATATGTAGTCGATTTTCTACCGAAAATCAAAATTGAATTAGCTTTGCCTGATGATATGGTGGATGCGGCAATTGAAGCAATTTGTAAATCAGCGTATACGGGCAAAATTGGTGACGGTAAAATTTTCGTATATGAGCTTCAGCAAGTAATTAGAGTAAGAACAGGCGAACTAGGAGAGGACGCTATTTAAGAGTACCGGCGCTGGCGAAGGGGAATGCTCTCTTTGGCCCATCTTGAATGAAAAAATAGGGATTCAATGCTCACATACTGATGTATGCTCGCTTGAATCCCTATTTTTTCATTCAACCTGGACTCAAATAGAACATTCCTCCAAGACTCATTATCTTACTCCGAACTGTTTTTTAGCCTGGATTAGAGTAGTCTGTATAGACCGGAGACATAGGTAACACAATAATAGAAGAACCCAGCACTCTGAATCCAAGGATAGTTTTTTCAAGCTATTGAAGCACTCACTCTTGAGGATTACTCATAATGTCTTGAATACACCTAGGGGTGATTTTTTCTGCGATTGCTTTAACGTTTTGTTTTGCTTGTGTTATATCTTCCTTATCGTAGGCATTTTTAAGTTCCGCTTGCATCTCACTATTTTTAACAAGACATTCGCAAACTGGTTTTATCATAACGGTTACTCGAGGATCTGTAACACCTTTATTGGCCTCTTGAACACAGGTGTCTTCAAATGATTGTATAAATGTTTGATAGCTTTCTTTTTCATTGTGATGAGAAAAATAGATGCGGGTAATTGCAACAATAATTGCCCCCACTATGGCATATTTAAGTGATATCATAATTTCCCCCTGAATTAAGTAATACTTCGGAAAAAATTGAGAAAACTTTAGGATTCCTTATGGATGCTTATCAACGAAATGTTCAAATAGTGGCTCATTGAGCTCCTGAGATTAGAACTCAAATTTTAAAACTCTCGAGATTAAGGTTCAGCCTGAACTCACATAGGTCTTTCTTGCATTTGGGTAATCTATAGCGTTAGAGGGTTACGCCAATAAATCGCTTTTTCTGTAATCACTGCATCAAGAGGGACATCCCACGGTTGGGGATTGATAAAATCTATCCTTTGGAATTGGAAGGCAACACCAAAAAGGGTGACGTTTCCTTTATTTTCTAAGGTCCGATCATAACAACCAGAACCCATTCCTAAGCGCAAACATTGAATATCAAAACCGACCATCGGCATGATAATAAGATCGAGTTGCTCAGGAGGGGCGGCTTCCTCTAAGCTTACATCCGGTTCTAGAATGCCAAAACGATTAGTTTTAAAAGCAGTTGCCGGTGTTGCGGGTAAAAATGAAAGGGTTAAATCTTCATTAACTACAGGAAAATAACAAAATTTTCCATGTAAGGGGGCTGTTTTCCATATCAGAGCTAAATCTACTTCACCATTTATAGCAAAATAAAGCGCAAGGTGTTTCGCTTTCCTATAAGACTCTAAGGCTCTTATTTTATTGCAAATTTGATGTGATGATACCAACCGGAACTGGGCCGATGTATTTGCTCGAACTTGTTTCAGAGTGGTTCTTATCGCTTTTTTATATTGGTCAGTCATATCATAAGGCACAGGCAATTTGCCTAAATTATTAAATTTTTAATAGTAAAGTGCAAGTCTTAAGTAAATTAATACCCTAACTTAGCGTGAGTTCAGACAAATACCCCCTCGTTAATGTAACATTTCGTCTTTGCGAAGTCCTGGCGAAGCAATTGCAGACTTTCGATAATACATCGATCTGGATTGCTTCACTGCATTCGCAAAGACGGCCAAGATTTTTTGATAAGTAGATCCTATGTGTTTTCTCCTATAAAAAATGTTATTTCGAACTCACGTTAATATAGTAGGTACTCATTTCTTACGGTCTTCTCAAAATTAAAAAAAACTAGTCAAAAAAAGAAAAATAAGGTATATAGCCGATTTACCAAATTATTCTTAAGAACAGGACTGGGAACAAAACCTTCCTATCATGGTGTGTTCTTGATGGAGAAGTGATTGGCATTATAGGTTTATTCTTTAATTTTAGAGGGATGATATGACAGATTTGTTTGAAGATGATGAAGCAGAAGTATTAGAGTCAGAAGATACTTTGATTGACTTAGAAGTTGATGAGGAAGGAATAGACGCAGAGGAAGCTAATGGGACTTTAGATGCGCGAAGACGTTTAGAGAAGGTATTAGAAGAAAAACGTCTCCGTGATGAACTTGATGATTCTGTAGATTATTAATGAGGCGAACAGCGTATGATAGTGTTCAATTAGCTATTAATGATCGTATTTTTTTGGGTGAAGGCTTATTTGAAACAATAAAAGTACGAAATGCCAAACCTTGTTTCGCAAATTTACATTGGCAACGTCTTTATAATTCAGCCCAAGATTTAGGCCTTTCCTTTATGTACTCCGCAGAAGATTGGTATGAATTATTGTTACAAAAAATTATGCAAGCAGAGCTGGTTGATGGTGGTCTTAAGGTAATTTTGAGTGGGGGAGTAGCTCCTCGTGGATTAGTCGCTCAAGGACAAGACAATCAGCTTTTACTACAGGGGTTTTCTTTTACCTCCATCCAGAAACCTGTTCGTTTAAGAACCGCTTCTTGGTTAAGAGATGTTAATAATCCTCTTTATCAATTAAAAACCATTAATTATTTAGAAGCCATCATCGCTCGTCGGGAAGCAATGCAACATGGAGCTGATGATGCTTTATTTTTTAATACCCAAGAGTGCGTGACAGAAGCAAGCTGCGCTAATATCTTTTTCCTTCATCGAGGACGTGTACTAACTCCTCCCCAAACCGATGGGGTCTTACCCGGAATTACTCGTTTTCGTGTTCTGAATCATTGTCGTTATTCACATATTGACCATGCTGAAGTATCCATAACAAAAGAAATAATGAGTGAATCAGAGGCAATCTTTCTAACAAATTCTTTGCAAGGGATTCACACTGTTTCCTCTGTTGATAAGCGCGAGTTTGCTAAAAGCCATCCTATCATCAGGCGTTTAATTGATTTATTAGCAGAAGAAGAAAAGCAGTATTGTTTCCAATGAATTCTTAAATGCAGATGACTTAGTTGAGGTGAGCCTTGTCTCTAATATTATATACCTTCAGACGCTGTCCTTATGCTATTAGAGCAAGAATGGCCCTTTCCTATGCCAAAATCTCTCTTGAGCAACGTGAAGTGGATCTTAAGAATAAACCTTTAGAGCTGATAAATGCGTCTCCTAAAGCGACGGTGCCCGTATTGATTTTAGAAGATGGTGCTGTACTTGATGAGAGTATGGCCATTATTAAATGGGCATTAAGACAGTCAGATCCTGAGGGGTGGTGGACCACTGAATGGGAAACAAAGGGTGATGAATTAATTTATTTCAATGATAAACACTTTAAACCCTTACTTGATAATTATAAATACCCACAAAAGTCGGAAAAAAAAGATCCCCTTTATTATCGAGAGCAAGCAACAATTTATCTTACTCAATTAGATCTGCTATTGAGACAGCATCAGTATTTATTGGCAGATCATATGAGTTTTGCTGATGTGGCCATTTTCCCTTTCATCAGACAATTTTATATGGTTGATGAGCAATGGTTTGAAGCGAGCGCTTATAACGTTCTTAAAACTTGGCTTAATGATTTTTTAAAGTCCGAACTTTTTCTGCGAGTGATGGCAAAAACTGAATGCACAAAATCATAATCTGAAAGAAATTCTGTATTAATCCGGTTGAAACATATTTTTGAAGGTTTTATAACGTTCACGTCGTTTAACTAGGGTGGTTATAGCTAAAAACAGTAAGGCTAGCCCTAAAAGACATAAGCCACCACTTTTATAAAATTGTCCTGGATTAGCTAAGACATGTCTTCCTGCATAGCCAAAATAAGTATAAATAATTTCAGCAGGAATAAGAAATAAAGCGGTAGTAGTGAGATAAACACGAAAAGGAATGTTGGTTAGCCCTAAACCATAATTAACTAAGTTAAAAGGAACAACAGGAAATAAGCGTAGAAAGGCAATGAATATCCATCCTTTTTTTTCCACTCCGGAGATTAGTTTATTTGAGCGTAGTCCGCGTTTCTTGCTAAACCAATCATAGATTAAATGACGAGTGATTAGAAAAGAAAAGGCTGCTCCAATTGTTGCCCCGATTAAGTTTAAGAGGACGCCAATAACTGGTCCAAAAATCGCTCCTCCCGCCAGAGTCATTACCATCGTAGGAAGAAAAAGAATGGTGGCTAATCCATAAGTAATAATAAATAGTACAGGCGCAAACCAACCCAAATCATCAATCCAATCGATAATCTCAAGGGAATGTTTTTGAAAGGTAATCGCGCATGCTACAAAAGCAAGTAGCGCTAAAATAAGGCAAATTGTTTTAATGGAATAAAGCTTGTTATCAATAATGAAGAACACTTTATTACAGGTCTTTGCTGCTGGCAAGTAATCTAAGTATTGGTGTTCTTTTTTTATACTTTATTTCACTGAATATTAACGCTCTTGATTGGTACTTATTGATTTATTGCAGCATTCTTGCAATATAAATCTTGATTAGGTATAACCGATGCCTTTGCACTATTGAGAGTAATTATGAGTTACAAGGAATGGAAAGAACAACAGCGAGAAAGAGCGCGTCGTTGGATTAAAAAGGTGCTGGTGTTGTGGTTCAAAGTAGAGGTAAAAGGAGAGTATCAATCTGCGCCAAATTCAGTGATTATTGCTAATAGAACATCGATTATTGATGTCTTATTACTTTCTGTTTTTTTGCCTGAACGGCTGACTATTGCCTTGCATCCCCGCCTCTTTAAGAAATTCTGGGTTAAAACCTTATTTTTATTTGCTGAAGTTCTTTCCATAGATCCGGCCCATCCCTTTAGCACTAGGGTTTTGATAAAGGCAATCCGCTCTGGAAAGCGGTGTGTTATTTTTCCTCAAGGCGCTTCAGATCAGGAAGAAAATAGCTTAAAAATATTTGATGGGCCGGCCTTTATCATTCAAAAATCGGGTGCCCTAGTAATTCCAATTCGCATTGAAGGGGGAGAAAATAGTATTTTCTCTATTAGTAAAGCGAAGAGCATTATTCGTCTCTTTCCGCAAATTAGCTTACATATTTTACCTCCACAATTGTTTATTCAAGCCGATTCAGGTCCCGTTGATAGACAAGCAGTAAGTTTACGCTTATTTCGCTTAATCAGTGATTTAACTTTTGCAAACAGTTTTAAAGAGCATTCTTTATTTACTGCCTTAATGGAAGGAGCAAAAATTGGTATTAAGAACAAAACAAAAATTGAAGACGTAAATCGCACTTCTTTAACTTATAGACAATTTCTTGCTCGTTGTTTTATTTTAGGGCGGCAATTTAAGAGGCAAACTAAAGTTGGTGAGTATGTAGGTGTAATGATGCCTACTACAACGGCAGGAATGATTAGCTTTTTTGCTTTACAAGCTTATCGACGTATTCCGGCGATGCTTAATTTCAGCATGGGTTTTTATAATATTCTTTCAGCCTGTAAGACTGCGGAAATTAAGACTATTTATACCGCGCACCAGTTTATCGTAACAGCTAAATTAGAACCATTAATTGAAGAGCTTCTTGCGGCTGGGATTAAGGTTCGCTATTTAGAGGATTTTAAAACAAGCGTTCATTTAGGAAATAAACTCTCTGGTTTACTAAAAGGCCAATTCCCTAGTTTGGTTTATAAATTGATAGGAAAACAAGTGTCCTCCGAGGAAACAGGGTTAATTTTATTTACTTCTGGTTCTGAAGGAAGTCCGAAAGGAGTGGCTTTAAGTCATGCTAATTTATTAGCAAATTGTTGTCAGCTGAAATCACGCGTCGATTTCTCTAGTCGTGATATTTTTTTTAATTCCTTGCCAATCTTTCATTGTTTTGGTTTAACCGCTGGCAGTCTTGTGCCATTAGTGTCAGGGATCAGCTGTTTTTTTTATCCCTCTCCCCTACATTATAAGATTATCCCTGGTTTAGTCTATCAAACTGGCGCAACCATTATGTTTGGTACAGATACCTTTTTAAATGGTTATGCCCGTGCGGCTGATTCCCACGACTTTACTAGCATTCGTTATATTTTTGCTGGAGCAGAAAAAGTTAAACCCGATACTATTAAATACTGGATAGAGAATTTTGGGGTAAAAATTTATGAAGGTTATGGTGCAACAGAAGCCTCGCCTGTTATTTCTTTAAATTGTCCTTTAGCTTCCTCTTCGGGTACGGTAGGAATGATTTTACCTTTTATGAGCAGTCGCATAGAGCCCGTTGAAGGAATATCCGAAGGTGGCCGTTTATTTTTACGTGGTCCCAATGTGATGAAAGGGTATATCGCTCCTCATGCAGCAGGCTCTCTAATTCCTCTACCAGATGGATGGTACGATACGGGTGATATTGTCTCTATGAATAGGGAGGGTTTTATTACCATCGCCGGTAGGGCAAAGCGATTTGCTAAAATTGCAGGTGAAATGGTTTCTTTAACTTTAGTAGAAGGCGTTGCTGCTACTCTTTGGCCAGAATTACTTCATGCTGCGATTACTAGAAAATGCTCTCGTAAAGGGGAACAAATTCTATTATTTTCTGAAGCAGTAGAGATTGATAGAACTTCATTTATTAAAAAAATTAAAGAGCAAGGTCATTCAGAGCTACTTATTCCTGGTCATATTTATTCTGCCGCCAAAATACCTGTTTTACCTTCTGGTAAAATTGATTATCTAAGTTTAGAACAACAAGTTAATACTGAGTCTGTAGTAGAGGCACATCATTAATTCTATTTTTAAATTGGGGTATATGGATCATTATGCCTCAATTTGTTAAAGTCTTATCAATTCATTAAGTCTTTGAAGACAATTTATCCTATACTTTTTAACATATATACTAGTTGCCCTTTGTTTTAATTATAATTATAAATATAACTCTTTAGAGCATTCCTAATATTCTCCTACTGAGAATGAGGTAGAACATGTGGACTTTTAGATCTTTAAAACAGGCTCCTAAAACAGAGCTGATTACTTTTTTGAAAACAATTGCTTATTTCCAATCACTTCCCGAAGCGAGCATTATTGAATTATCAGCTCAATTTAAACCTACTTTTGTGCAAAGTGGGGAGGTTATTATCCAAGAAGGTGAGATGGGCGATAGCTTGTATATAGTGCAAACGGGGCGGTTGTTGGTAAGCAAAATTATTCAAAATAATCAGCAGATATTAGGGGAAATGGTTAGAGGAGATTTAGTAGGTGAGCTCTCTCTTTTTACTCAACAACCCCGCGCCGCCACAGTCATCGCTATTAGGGATAGTTTATTATGGAAATTATCTAAGGAGCAGTTTGATATTTTTGTGACAAAAAACTCTGCTCATGTCATGCCGATTGTTAGAACTGCTATTTTAAGACTATTAAAACCAAACGCTCTGAGACAACAAAATCTTCGTTCTTTAGCTATAGCTCCTGCAGGTCGTTATCCTATTGATAGAGAGTTTATTGGTTTATTAGCAGAGCAATTATCTTTATTTGCGCCTACTTTATTAATTACTAGTACCCTAATTAAAAATCAGTTTAAAGATATAAAAACCGTTAACTCAGTAAAAATGGAATTAACCGATCCGCGAATAACGGAATGGTTAAATGAACAAGAACAAAAATACACTTATGTACTTTATGAAGCAGATGACATTAATACGGAATGGACCCGTATGTGTTTAAGACAAGCTGATAAAATCGTCCTATTAGGCAATGCACTGGATACTCCAAAACTAGGAGGAATAGAGCAATATCTTTTTTATTCTTTAGAAAAAAGCTACAGACCTCCCATTGAGCTTTTTTTGTTACATGAGGGAAAAACTATTATTCCTAGTGGAACAGTAGAATGGTTAAAAGAGCGTCCTGTTAAAGTGTATCAACTTAAAAAGGGTCATGGTGATACTTTAAAGCGTATTGCCCGTTTAATTGTCGGACGAGGCGTTGCTCTGGTTTTAGGTGGGGGCGGTGCTAAATCTTTTGCTCATATTGGGGTCTATAAAGCCTTATGCGAATTAAATATTCCTGTTGATTTTGTAGGGGGTACCAGTATGGGAAGTATCATCTCTGCTGGTATTGCTATGGATTTCACTGTTCCTGAAATGATTGAAAGCATTAAAAAAAATGTCATTAATAATAAAAAATTTAATGATTACACCATCCCTTCAGTGGCTTTATTAAGAGGTGGAGGGTGGTTACATGCCCTTAAAAATATTTTTGGGGACACCTACATCGAAGATCTATGGCGGCCTTTTTTTTGTGTCGCCAGTAATTTTACTTTACGCAGAGTTGAATTATTAAAAAGTGGTCTTGTGTACAAAGCGGTGCGAGCCAGTGCTTCATTACCTGGTGTAGTACCTCCCATTTCTAATGAGCGTCATGAGCTTTTAATTGATGGTGGTATTTTTAATAATTTACCCGTCGATGTAATGCGTAATTTTGCACCTCCCTGTGAAATTATTGCCGTGAGAGTAGCTCCCTTTTCTAATGTTCATGCTCAAATTCCCGAAGGAACATTATCCGGTTTTAAGCGTTATTTTTCTCGTTTTGGAGGGGAGTCACTCAAAAACATGGCAATGGTACCTAGTCTTTCTGAACTGATTATCGGCGCAATTACTTTATGCAATGATGAAAAGGAATTAATTCAATTATCCAATGCAAATCATGCTTTGGATATTGATTTAAGTGAATTTAGTATGTTGGATTTTTCTAAGTTTTCTCAGCTTGTTGATTTGGGGTATGCAGCTGCCATGAAACAATTCCAATCCTGGTAATCTGCGACCAGCCATATTTGGCCATCTTTGATTAAAACACAACTGAGTAAATGCTCACATACTGATGTATGCCGCGCTTTCTCAGCTATTTTTTCGTCAAACCGTATCCGTTCGGTGAAGTACGGGTTGAATTAGGAAAAGCGATTAAATTATTTTAAGGTTAAACGGAAGAAGATTCGTATAGTCTTCTGCAGCTTTGCAAAAGCGGATTTTTTCGAAGAGGAGTTTGAGGTAATCAAAAGGAT
Source organism: Legionellaceae bacterium (assembly GCA_947476305.1). Taxonomy (GTDB): domain Bacteria; phylum Pseudomonadota; class Gammaproteobacteria; order Legionellales; family Legionellaceae; genus Legionella. The sequence goes on along the minus strand of CANJQE010000021.1, from coordinate 5 downwards.
TAAGG
>CANJQE010000020.1 GCA_947476305.1 Legionellaceae bacterium | reverse complement strand
TGAATAGTATAGAAATCTCTGTTTTATTTAACCTCCCTTCTTTATACGTCGCAATTACGCGATCCCTCAAGTCCAAACTATATGCTTTCATAAATAAAACGTTAAAAAGCAATTATCATACAGGTAAATATACCGGTTTAGCTATATCAAGAAAAGGAAGAACTTTCTCTGGTTCATCGCTAAAGAAACGTTTACCCACATCTGCAATCAGGTTAATTTGTAACTCGTAATTACTCTTAAAATAATAATTACTGCGATCTTCACGGTACTCTATAAAAGGAGGCATATTGGGATTTTTCTTCATGCCAACACTCAGATTAAGTGACACAATGAGTGCTTTAGCAGATTCAATCGTGAATGCTGTTCCTAATAAATCGCTCCCATTATATTGATCTAGATAAGTATTGAGATAGTCTACACCCTCATCATTTATCGGATCAAAATAACTGTTGATTGCAAATTTAACAGCAATTTTCGTTTCTGGATCGTAAGTACAACTGATGTAGGTCGTGTAAGAAAATTTATCTTTGGTAATTTTACTAATAAATATTTTATCAATTTCTGCATTTACTTGAGCACAAGTAAGTTGATGATTTTCAATAGGCTTAGACATACGAATAACTTGAGTTGGGTAATCCATTGAGCGCTCAATGGGCGTTTGGTTTATTGCTGCTATGTTATTTTCATTACTAAGAGAACGCTCAATGGTATTAGCAGCTATGGGATCAGCGGTATCAAAAAAAATCGAAGAGTTAAGGTCATTATCGGCGAAGGTGAAAAGGGGGTATAGGAATAAAGAGGTAGCGAAATACTTCCATCTCATGGCAAACTCCTTTTTAAATTAAATCCCTTAATTTAAAGTACTGGTATAACAAGGAGCACTTAAATAAAGCCAAAGTTCATCTCTTGATAACAGATACTAATTACATAATTTTGAATCCATTTGTGTCAGTTAATACAGATTTCATCCTCCAGTGAAAGTTTACCATCATTATGGTTTTATTTAGATCACAACCTAAGTATGGTCTAAGAAGCGCAGTTTACTAGTGTTTTTTATGATAAATGCTGGAAAAATTTGTTAGTTGCCTAGTTTTCACTTAAAATTCACTCCATTATTTATATATTGACCTTAGAGAACCTTATGTCTGATTTTTATCAGGATTTTAATAAAAGAAGAACCTTTGCTATTATTTCTCACCCGGATGCGGGTAAAACGACAGTAACGGAAAAATTATTGTTATTTGGAGGGGCTATTCAATTAGCTGGAACGGTAAAAGGTCGTAAAGCCGATCGACATGCTACTTCTGATTGGATGGAAATGGAAAAAGAGCGGGGTATTTCTATTACCACATCCGTAATGCAATTCGTTCATAATAAACATGTGATGAACCTCTTAGACACACCAGGACATGAGGATTTCTCTGAAGATACTTATCGCACCTTAACGGCTGTTGATTCTGCTCTAATGGTGATTGACGTAGCAAAAGGGGTAGAGGATCGAACTGTAAAACTGATGGAAGTTTGTCGTTTACGCGATACGCCTATTATGACTTTTATTAATAAATTAGACCGTGAGGGACGTGAGCCCATCGATTTATTAGATGAAGTAGAGTCTGTTTTAGGTATTAAATGCGCACCTATTACTTGGCCTGTGGGCATGGGTAAACGATTTAAAGGAATCTATCATCGCTATGAAGATACAATTTATCTTTATGAGCCAGGAAAAAACTCCCAAAAACAAGAAGCAGTACAAATTAAAGGTCTTAATAATCCGCGATTAGATGAATTATTAGGGGAAAGCGCCAAAGAATTACGTGATGAAATAGAACTAGTAAATGGTGCTTCCCATGAGTTTAATATAGAAGATTATCTTGCGGGGAAAATAACCCCTGTCTATTTTGGTTCAGCAATTAATAATTTTGGTATTAAAGAGCTACTTGATGATTACGTACGTTATGCACCAGGCCCTCAACAACGTACAGCTCAGCAAAGAGAAGTGATGCCAAAGGAAGAAAACTTTTCAGGCTTTGTATTTAAAATTCAGGCTAATATGGATCCCAAACATAGAGACCGAATTGCTTTTGTGCGCATTTGTTCAGGAACTTATAAAAAAGGAATGAAATTAAGTCATTTGCGCATAGGGAAAGAAATACAAATTTCTAATGCCCTAACCTTTATGGCAGGGGATCGCACGCATGTAGAAATGGCTTTAGCTGGTGATATTATTGGTTTACATAATCATGGAACTATTCGTATTGGTGATACCTTTACTCAGGGGGAACAACTTAAGTTCACGGGTATTCCCAATTTTGCTCCTGAATTATTTCGCCTAGTTCGCTTACGCGATCCTTTAAAGAGTAAAGCTTTAGTGAAAGGCCTTATTGAATTATCAGAAGAGGGCGCTACGCAAGTTTTTCGACCATTAAATAGCAATCAATTAATTTTAGGTGCTGTGGGCGTCTTGCAATTTGATGTAGTAGCTCATCGCCTCAAACATGAATATAACGTTGATTGTGTTTATGAATCAGTTAATGTTTCTTGCGCACGCTGGGTTTATGCTGAAGATGATAAAGCAATGGAAGAGTTTAAAAACAAAGCTTTTGATTATTTGTCCTTAGATGGAGGAGATACTTTAATGTATTTGGCGCCCACTAGAGTCAATTTAACAATGGCAGAAGAGCGTTATCCTAAGATTAAGTTTGCTGCTACTAGAGAGCATTAAGTTAAGGTCAGTTCTTTGTTGGGCTAAGTGAAACCTAGCCCAACAGATATGATTATTATTTTTGAATAAGTGCTAAGAAGTCTTAATTACTACAGATTGCTCTTACTAGATGTGCACCCTCATTAGTGATCTTAACTGAAGCACCAGAATCTGCATTAATTTTTAAATTTTCGCCATTATGCACGGTCACACGTAGCGCATCACCCTTAGACCATGGAATACCATTGAGTTTGCCTTTCTTAGCTACAGCCACAGCATAGAAAACATCACCTTCATCTTCGGTGATAATTTTGCAGTTTGCTTCAATAGCCCAAAACATATAATTGGAAAATGTTTGTGGTTCATTGGGTGGTAATTCGTACTCTATAGTAGCGCCTGCTTGAAGAATATTATTCTTTGAAACAGCATAGGTGCTAGTGCTTATAGTGGCTGCCATACAGAGCAGAGAAATACCAATTTTTTTTAGCATATTAAAGACTCCATGAAAAGTTAATGGGCTAAGATACATTTATTTTGCTACGTTGGCAAATTTAGACGCATCTTTGGGATTAACACGAGGATCCCTCCTCAAGAAGTAAGTATATGTTATAAACCGGTATTATTTTTTCGTTATTAAGTGGATAGATAGTAAGATATAAAATCGATGAGAATGGCTTTATTTGAAAGCAGATGGTCAAATAGGGCAGCTCTTTGAATGGAGAAATTCTTACATTTCATAAATGTTCAGGGTGTGAGCATGACTCTTGGAGGAAGGCCAGCTTTGAGTCGATTTGGAACAAAAAAAGCGATTAGCAAGCGCAGCATACTGATGTATGTGAGCATTGATGAGCGCTTTTTTTGTTCCAAATCGACCAAAGATGGCCTTCCCCTTGTTCAGCGTGAGGTTCTTACATTTCTTCTAAGGCTTTTGAAATAGACTCGGTCATTGTTTTAGCATCACCAAAAAGCATATAGGTATTGTCATGATAAAATAAAGAGTTTTCCACACCCGCATATCCAGGGGACATACTACGTTTAACAAATAAAACAGTTTTTGCTTTTTCTACTTCTAAAACAGGCATACCATAAATGGGTGAGCTAGGGTCTGTTTTCGCAGAGGGATTGGTAATATCATTAGCCCCAATAACAAAGGCGACATCACAGGCTGCAAAATCACGGTTGATCTCACTTTGTTCAAACACTCTATCATAGGGAATATTCGCTTCGGCTAGAAGAACATTCATATGGCCTGGCATACGCCCAGCAACGGGATGAATGGCAAAACGTACGCGGATGGATTTTTTTTCTAAAGCATCTACTAATTCTTTGACTGCATGTTGGGCATGAGCAACTGCCATACCATAACCAGGGACAATAATTACATCCTTTGCATTACCTAGCAAAAAGGCCGCATCTTCGCCGTTGCCTTGGCGGACATTTCTTGATTCATTACCAGTCTGTACTAGTGAGGTGCCACTACTAGAACTTATTCCGCCAAAAATGACATTAAAAATGGATCGATTCATACCAACACACATAATGTAACTGAGGATGGCACCACTTGCGCCAACTAAGGCACCAGTAATAACTAATAAATGATTACTCAGGGTAAAACCAATACCTGCTGCTGCCCATCCAGAATAGGAGTTAAGCATTGAAATAACCACGGGCATATCGGCGCCGCCTATGGGAATAATAAGCAGAACACCCAGTAAAAAAGCAAGCGCCGCTAAGATAGAGAAAATCACTATTGTTTGTTGCATTAAAAATAAAGCGAGTAGTCCTAAAATGCTTAAACCAATCAGCGCATTAAGTATTCCTTGTCCTGGAAATTTAACGGGAACACCGGACATCAGTCCTTGTAGTTTTAAGAAAGCAATGACAGAACCTGAGAAGGTAATCGCACCAATAATTAAGCCTAAACTCATTTCAATGAGACTGGCTTTTTCAATGGATCCAGGATAACCAATATGAAAAGACTCAGGAGATAAAAAGGCACAAAAGGCAACTAAAACAGCAGCCATACCTACTAAGGAGTGAAAGGCTGCTACCAATTGAGGAATTGCAGTCATATTAATGTTTAGTGCAATAAAGGTTCCTACCATACCTCCTGCAATAATTAAGATAATGAGATAAACGTGGTGAAAGGTATTAGGCATCAATAGGGTGGAGCCCACTGCTAAAATCATCCCTAAGACACCTAAGAGATTTCCGCGACGTGAGGTGGCGGGGCTTGCTAATCCTTTTAAAGCTAAAATAAAACATACAGCCGCTAATAAATAAAATATAGGAACTATGGTATTCATAAATTTTCCATCCTTAGATCATTAAACATTGCACCAGGAACAGGCTTATCCTATTTTTTATACATACGCAGCATGCGATGAGTCACTACAAAGCCACCAAAAATATTAATTGAGGTAATAAAAATCGCTAAACCACCAATCCAAGTAATACTACCTACTAATTGAGTACCTGCGGCGATAAGAGCGCCCAAGACGATAATACTAGAAATAGCATTAGTCACTGACATGAGGGGAGTATGTAAGGCGGGTGTAACCTTCCACACTACGTAATATCCAACAAAGCACGCTAAAACAAAAATAGTAAGAATGGCTATATAGGGATTACCTAAGGAATTTATTTCATGCATTCTGCTTCTCCTTTGCTTTTTGAAATGGTAAATAAGTACCTTCATGACAAAGAACTGCTTGTTGAATGATTTCGTCATCAGGATTAAAAGTGATTTCAGGGGATTTAGAGGCTAATAAATTAATTAAATGGACTAAGTTGTTAGAATATAATTCGCTGGCTGTAGCAGGGACAAGACCCGCCATATTAGCGATTCCTATCACAGTGACCTCTCCATGGCGAATGGTTTTATCTTGCTTACTGACTTCACAGTTTCCACCACGAGATGTAGCAAGATCAACGATCACGGAACCAGGCTTCATTTGTTCAACCGTAGTTTTTTGCAGTAATATTGGTGCAGGTCTGCCTGGTATAAGAGCAGTGGAGATAATAATATCAGCCATTTTGGCATATTGATCGATAAGTTCTGCTTGTAATTTTTTATACTCTTCACTCATTTCCGAGGCATAACCACCTTTGGTTTCAGCATCTTGCTCTTGAGCAACTTCAATAAATTCAGCACCTAAACTTTCTACTTGCTCTTTTGCGGCTCGGCGAACGTCAAATGCATACACCACGCCACCTAGGCGTTTTGCCGTAGCAATTGCTTGTAAGCCAGCTACTCCAGCGCCTAAGATTAATATTTTTGCTGGTTGAATCATTCCTGCTGCCGTCATCATCATGGGAATGGCTCGGCGAAAGGTATTGACGGCTTCTAATACTGCTCGATAACCTGCTAAATTAGCTTGAGATGATAAACTATCCATGCTCTGAGCTCGACTGATTCTAGGGATGAGATTCATTGAAAATAAGGTGATTCCCTGAGCTAAACACCATTGAATTAGTGGGCTGTCGGCATTGTTATCAATATGACCTATAACTAAGGCATTTTTAGCTAAGCCTTCAAGAATCTTAGTGGATGGTTCATTAATAAACAGAAGTACATTGCTTTGGGCTAATAAACTTTTTTTATCAGTCATGATTTGAACGCCAAGCTGCTCATAATCTGCATTAGCAAATCCTGCTTGTAGTCCTGCGTCTTTTTCAATGGCAACAGTAAATCCTAATTTGATATATTGTTTTGCCGATTGAGGAGTAATAGCGACACGAGTTTCATTTCCCTCTTCATGAATCGTTGCAATCATCATAGCAAAAGTCCTTTTCACCTAGTGTGTCCATTTGTATACACTATCCTATTGTAATTTAGAGTAATTTGCTACAGGACTTACGCAAAACCCCAATCTCTTCGTTAAAAGAAGTTTTTAATTCGGTCATTTAGTTAATCTAAACTCTCTCATTAAAAACTTCTTTTGCCTCGACCTTGGGGTTTTGCGTAAGTCCTGACTCAATCTCTTCGTTAAAAGAAGTTTTTAATTCGGTCATTTAGTTAATCTAAACTCTCTCATTAAAAACTTCTTTTGCCTCGACCTTGGGGCTATGTCCTATGCTCACTGGTATTAAGTTAAGATTTTGTAGCCTGGGCTACAAATCTAATTACCTTTAATACGGGCTGCCCTCTGCAAATCCTTAACTTAATAGCAGTGAGTCCTATGCTGATGCTAGTTGATTTAAACGTAGATATTAGAAAAAAACCGGGAATTTAAAATGAAAAGAGCGTATTAAAATACGCCCTTGGGTCATAAAAGAAGAGACAGCAAAATTGAGTACAGTCCTAGTTCACGAGGTGGACTCCTCTGGAGTGTTTTAGGCTTCTTAGTCAAGCTAAGCTTGCGCACCGCACTCTCAATCTGGTTTCCATATGTGTAATATTGGCTGAACAATCTGTGCCGTCTATAGATTCAATATTAGGCTAAATAAATCGTTCTCGCCATCTATGAGTGGTTATTTTTTGCAAAGAAAGTGTAATGTTTGTCCTTTCTTTGCTTTTAATTACTCTCTAATTTAACGTCAGGTTTCGCATAAGCCCATTTCAAATCCCCTCTCCATCGCGCGCAGCGTGGGGAAGAGGGCTAGGGTGAGGGGATTATACTGAGTATCTTATCCGAAACTGGCGTTAATTTAGTCTTGAAAAAAATTAATTCAAGAAAAATAAAAATACGTACAACTTAAGACGCAGTCCTTTTAAAAATCGAGCCTAGAGAAAAATGAGGAAAAGGAGTGGCTCTTGCAACATATCGTGTAGTTCCCGTTTGGGGAGCTCCAGTTTTAACAAACATTTGGGTGAAGTGGATTTTACCTAGACTATCTCGGGCAATACCAACGCCAGTTAGATTATAGTTACCTAAGATATTTTTTTTATGGCCAGGGCTTAACATCCAATTTTTCACCACATCATGAGCATCTTTATAATTAAAAGCTACGTTTTCAGCTGCGGCTCCAGTGTTTTTAACTTCCTTGCGTAGGACATCAACGCGCTTAAAGAAGTTTTTATGTCCAAACGGTACTTGATGTTTTGCCATGTTGCGAGAGTGATTTTTAGCTTGTTGAGAAATACGAGCATTCATTGTTAGAGGTACTAAATGATATTTTTTTCGATAAGCATTAACTTCAACTAGAATAGTATTTTCAATTACTAGATCAGTACTCGTTTTTTTTATAAGGGTTTGAGCATTAACTGAAAAAATAGATTGAAAGAAAAAAAATAAAAAAAGAAATGGTTTTTGACCTTTGAACATAAACAAGCCCCAATGAGTAAAAAATTACAGGATTGCAATGTTGACTAATAATTAATCTTTTGTCTATATCTTTGCTGTGTTAAAAATATAACAACGATCTTTTAATCGATCTTTATGTTTAAATATTAATTGAAAGGCCAAGTAATACAGCATGTAAACTAGGAATGCTGGATAAAGTTGCTGTTTTTGTAGAAGGATTAATAACTAAATTAGGATCATTCCCAAATACCCCTTGGTAGATTAAATTTAAACTAGCCAAAGTAGTAAGAGGATAGCCAATCCCTGCTTGTACTTCTGCGGCAAGTTGAGTAATATCATTAATTCCTTGGTGCTCGATTTGCCATTTTCTATATGCAAATCCACCTTTGACTTGAGCAAAGAAAGAACTTCCTATTAAAGGATCGCTTTTCGCAGTAACTAAAACATCTAACATAGGCCCTAAACTGGTTTTAACTGGAAGCCATTGGAGAAATACGAGGGTTTCATAGGGAATCTCAAGATGCATCTTATTTCCATTTTGCACCCCTAGTTCCAGACCCCAAGCAAGATCTCCAGTTAATACAAAATCACTGCCTATAGCTAAACGCCCCAAAGTTGTTGCGCTACTCGAATTGTGAAGATATTGATAGCGACCCGTACCAATACTAGCAGTTACAGTCCATGGTTGGTCGGTAGACATAGGTTCAGGATAATAACCATCAGCAAATAGGGATTTTGATAATAAAATTGCTATTATGATTAATGGGAATCTCATGTTCATTTTTATCCCTAAGTGAATCTTATTATTATTTAAGTATTAAGTTTGGGATGCTTTACTGGCGGAGAGAGAGGGATTCGAACCCTCGATACGTTGCCGTATACACACTTTCCAGGCGTGCGCCTTCAGCCGCTCGGCCACCTCTCCATTCGGGCAAGCTTATACTTCTGAGAAAATAAAAGCAAGAGCCTCTTTGTTTTAAAAGTAAGCATTAGAGATAAATACATCGATTATTTTTTTACAATTATCTAAAGTTATTTCTTGTCCTCTGTAAATAATTGTTAAAAATTATTGAAATAGAGCTTTATCTGCCGTAAAATTGCTAGATTTGTCCAATTAAGGATCAGCTATGGCGGTTATGAATTCTATACAAAAGGGTGTTTCTGATTTTACTATGATCATTGGTACTGGCTTAAAATATGGTGGTGCCGGAAGTCTTTTAGTAATGGCGGTAGTAGGTACTTTTGCTATTGACTTGGTTATATTAGCTGCTGCAGAAAAACGTCGCGATAGCTTCTTAACAGGCTTTATTTTAGGTTCAATGTTTTCTCGAGGCAATGTGGATCCTGTACCATTATTAATTGTTTCGCCAATTACTTCAGCAATTGCAGTTGCTTTATCTTTTGCTTTAGGAGTTCCTGGTGTTGGTTTAGCTATACTAGCAGGTTGGGCTTTGGCTGCTACTTTATTAGCTGTAGGTTTAGGCTTAGAGAGCTTAGCTCAAGCAATTGATCCTGAGCCTTCTTATCGTTTCGGCTATTAATACCTTTATAATGGCGTTAAAAGCGATTTAGGTCTGTTGTCATTTCTTCTCCATCGAAGGAAATGGCAATAACCTATAGTATTTGTAATTATTTCCTTCCTTCCTTTATTTTATCTTTTTTACTAAGGTGTATACTAAATAGTAAGGACACTACTTGGTATATTCAATGAAAATAAAAACACTGGTTGCTTTAGGCGCGCTTATTAATATTGCTCCTAGCTGGGCATTTACTTGTTATTATACTTTAGCTAAAGATAACTGCTGGACGGATTATACTGTTACGGTCGATGTGATTAATTCAAAAACTGGTAGTCCTCTAACGACGGTTACTGTACCTAAAGGGGAACAATGGTCAAGACAAATGTTTGAGTGTGAACCAGACCTAAAATTAATGTATACCGCGCGTTTTTCTCCTGTTTTTTGGCAAAGTGATATAGGAAAAACTTATTCTGCCCAAAATTTTTGGTCTTTACCTAGTAAAATTAATCCTGGGGACAGCGCGTGGAATGTATCAGTTTGCTACCCTGCTGATTTTTCCCAAGTTCCGATGCCTCCTCAAGCAATAGCAAGTTGTAAGTGTGACTTCACTTCTATTCCTGCGATTCCGCTTAAAAAAATTCCCTAAGCCTTTAGTCGACTCTTGCCTTATTTTAAAAGGATAAGATGCAAGAGTTTAACCCGCTACCATGGCATTAGGCTTGATCTTTGTGTATTATTCTCAAAAAAATTAAGAGTATTTTTTTAACTCTTTAATTGTTCAAAAAGTAATAAAAAGAACTATGGAGCAATCACTTGATTAGTTTAAGAAATAAAATTGGCCAATTATTAATTATGGGGTTTGAAGGCACAGAGATTAATGAGCAGAGCCCCGTGGCTCAATGGCTAATGAACGATGGTTTAGGTGGTGTTTTAGTATTTGATAAAGATCTGGCTACTGGTTCTTATGGTAAAAATTTAATAAATAAAAACCAAATTAAACTCTTGCTTGAGCAACTAAATGATTATTCACAAAAATTAGATGGTTCCCTGCCTTTATTAACAGCAATTGATTATGAAGGCGGAGCAGTAGATCGTTTAAGCAAAATTGTGGGCTGTCCCCCCACTGTAAAAGCAGTGGATTTAGCTTTATTACCAGCAGAATCCTTAGAAGAAAAAATAAAAACAATGGCTTTAACTTTGAAGTCATTAGGATTTAACCTAAATTTTGCTCCAGTAGTTGATCTTAGCTTAAACGAAGACGCTGGTATTATTGGCAAATTAGGACGAAGTTTTTCTGCTAATCCAGAAGAAGTAATTCGCGTGGCTCGTCTCTTTGTTGAAATTTTTAGTCGTTATGGTATTGCTTGTTCTTACAAGCATTTTCCTGGTCATGGTAGTGCTGTGGGTGATACGCATGAAGGGTTTGTTGATGTAACAAACAGTTTTCAATCTGAAGAATTAGCTCCTTATTATAAATTACTCCAGGATAAGAACAAACCAGTGATGATTATGACCGCTCATGTCATCAATCGGCATCTAGATAGCGAAGGATTACCAGCGACTTTATCCCATAAAATATTAAGCCATTTGTTAAGACAAACTATGGATTATGATGGAGTAATCATCAGCGATGATTTGCAAATGCAGGCAATTGCTCATCATTATTCTATGAAAGAGGCGCTTAAACTGACCTTTAATGCAGGTGCGGATATGGTGATTTTTGGAAATCAACTCGGATCAATTACTGCCCCTGAAGTCATTGATTGCATTGAGCAGCTGGTTGTAGACAAAAAGATAGCGCTAGATCGTTTAGATGAAGCCTATAGGCGCGTAATGCGATTGAAGCAACAAATAAACTGTAAAGAGTTAGTCGTATAATCCTATTTCTTTATTTTTGCTCCTCTTCATCAAAATTTATCTTGACGAATTATTCGGTTATGTTAGAATATATACGAAATGATGTATTTTTAACCATTTATGGTGTTTTTTATGTTAAAAAAATTGTTACAGTTTCGCGAATCATCCCCTCAATCCTTCCAACTAATCTGTTGTTGCTGCTGCTGTTGTTAATTTTCTTTTTTCTTTCCTCTTTCATTATTTAAGGATCTTAAAATGTGTGCAGCACACCAACAAAAGAAAAAACTAATTTTTAGCACCCCATTAATTTATGCTTTGATGATCGCTCTTGGTATTGCCAGTGGCATGTCGGATATTACTATTTTAAAAGACGTGGGATTAATGGTTTCTGATTTATTTATAAAAATATTTAAGTGCATTAGTTTACCCATTATTTCTTTGTCTATCATTGTGACTTTAGCTAACTATAAAACAGATGGTTTTATGAAAACGGTTTGGCAAAGGACAATTAAATATACTTTTATGACCACCCTAGTGGCTGCGTCTATTAGTTGTATTTTATATCTGATTATTAACCCCAGTACTGTACAGGTTAATTTAGTCGCTCACGCTAAAGATGCTACTACTAATTTAGGGTATCTAGGTTATTTGACAAATATTATACCTACTAACTTATTATCTCCATTTTTAGAACAACAAGTAATGGGGGTCTTACTATTAAGCATTGGTATCGGTTTTGCTGTGCGCCAAATTCCGGAAGAGGAGTCACGAGAGACGCTGATTCGGTTTTTCCGTGGAGCTCATGGAATGTTCCTCGTAATGACTCGTTGGATTATTACCATAATACCGATTGGTTTGTTTGGTTTTATTACTTCTACAGTAGTGCAATTACGTTCCGGGATGGATATTAAAGGAATAGGTGAATATCTATTAATTATCGTTTTAGCTAATTTAATTCAAGGTTTTGTAGTACTTCCTTTGTGGTTAAAAATGAATGGTGTTCGGCCCTTTGCTGCTATGAAGGCTATGAGTCCTGCTTTATCAGTTGCTTTCTTTTCTAAGTCTTCGGTTGGTACTTTACCTGTAACGATGAATACTATTGAGAAGAATTTAAATGTCAAACCGGAGATCAGCCGCTTTGTCTTGCCCTTATGTACTAGTATCAATATGAATGGATGTGCTGCCTTCATTTTTGCAACAGTAATTTATTTAATGCAAAGCCATGGCATGCCAATTTCTCTAGCTACAATGGGGCTTTGGGTATTTATTGCAACAATAGCGGCTATTGGAAACGCTGGTGTTCCTATGGGATGTTTCTTTTTGAGTGTCAGTTTATTATCAAGTATGAATGTACCCATTACCTTAATGGGGGTGATTTTACCCTTCTATGGCTTAATAGATATGTTAGAAACGGCTTTGAATGTTTGGTCTGACGCCTCGGTGACGAAAATTGTAAATGATAAAGCGGTGTTGCATCACACTTCTGTAATTCCTTTCAAAAAGAAGAGTCCTGGAATAGAAGCTGAGTTAGGTTAATATTCTCTTTATCAGTTGATAAATTATCTAGATAAGGCGCATTAATTATAATGCGCTTTTTTTATTCCTGAACACGAGACTATTAGTTTATTAAAAGCCGCTCACATAACGAGAAATAGATCTTTTCTAATAATTCGAGTTCGCTTAAGGAGACACATTCATTAACTTGGTGAATAGTTGCATTAACTGGCCCTAGCTCAATAACTTCTACTCCATAAGGTGCAATGAAACGCCCATCGGAGGTGCCGCCATTAGTGGATAATTCTGTTTCTATTCCGGTTTGTTCAAGAATGGCTTGTTTACAGGCTTCTAATAAAGGGCCTTTGGAGGTTAAAAAAGGCAGTCCACTTAAACGCCATTCAATGCTTGCTTCTAATTGATGGCGTGCAAACAAGGTAGTAATTTGCTCCTTTAAAGCATGCTCTGTTTGTTCCGTTGAATACCTGAAGTTTAAATGCATGAGCAACTCACCTGGAATAATGTTGCTCGCATGTCCTCCAGAATTAATATAAGTGATTTGCATGGAAGTAGGAGGAAAATACTCATTCCCTTTATCCCATTGAATACTGGTCAACTCAGCAAGTGCAGGGCTTAATTTATGAATAGGATTATCCGCTAAATGAGGATAGGCTACATGACCTTGTATGCCTTGAATGCGGATTTTAGCACTCAAAGATCCTCTTCGACCTATTTTGATTACATCGCCAATACGAGAGGTGCTTGATGGTTCTCCTACAATGCAATAATCAATAGAAATATTGCGTTCGGTTAATTGTTGCATGACATAAGGTGTGCCTAAAAGATAATCATCACCTTCTTCACCACTCGTGATTAAAAAGCCTAATCTACCTTGGAAATGGGGGTAACGTTTAATAAAACGCTCTGCCATCAAAAGCATAGAAGCAAGACTGCCTTTCATATCAGCAGTGCCTCTGCCATATAAGAGGTCATTTTTTTCAGTTAAGTGGAAAGGATTCGTAAGCCATTTACTCTCATCACCAACTGGTACTACATCAGTATGACCTGCGAATACTAATAAGGGGCCTGTATCACCATAATAAGCAAAAAAATTAGAGACCGGATTTAGATTAAAAGGAAGACAGGTAAAACCAAGATTTTTAAGACGTGCCATCATATATTCTTGGCATTGTTCGTCGGCAGGAGTAATAGAAGGGTAGGCGATTAACTGAGCGAGAACCTCTTTAATAGTGCTCATTTAATTCGCTCTTAACAATTCATTAATACTTACCTTGGCTCTGGTCTTTTCATCCACTTGTTTCACAATGACTGCACAATATAAACTATGGCTGCCATCTTCACTGGGAAGAGAGCCTGACACAACAACAGAGCCTTCTGGAATTCGCCCATAAGTGATTGTACCAGTTAAGCGATTATATATTTTAGTACTTTGACCTAAATAAACGCCCATAGAAAGTACGGAATTACGCTCTACAATTACCCCTTCAACAACTTCTGAACGTGCGCCAATGAAACAATTGTCCTCAATAATAGTCGGATTTGCTTGCAGGGGTTCTAATACACCACCAATACCCACGCCTCCAGAAAGATGAACGTTTTTACCTATCTGAGCACAGGAGCCTACCGTTGCCCAAGTATCGACCATAACCCCTTCATCAATATAGGCACCGATATTGACATAGGAAGGCATTAATACGCTGTTTTTGGCAATATAAGCACCGCGACGTACCATCGCATGAGGGACAATACGTACGCCGGATTGTTTGAATTGCTCTTCAGTATAACCTTCATATTTAAGAGGAACTTTGTCATAGAATTGGCAAAAACCCGAGTCTATTACTTGATTAGGGAATAGTTTAAAAGAAAGTAATACGGCCTTTTTAAGCCATTGATGTACAACCCATTCATCATTTATTTTTTCAGCAACACGGTATTGACCATTATCCAAACAAGAAAGAATTTCATTAACTGCAGCAAGCAACTCAGGCTTTGCATTATGAATGGATAAACTATGTCGCTCTTCAAAAGCCTGTTCAATCGTGGTTTGCAATGAGTTCATTTGGGGTTCCTTAATTGTGTACATCGTAATTTTCGTGCAGCCCTTATTTTAACGTGTGTTTCGGATAAGGATAATTATATAAATTTTGGGCCTTGGCCCATAGGTGTCAAGCTAAGAAAATTTACGTACCTGTCGTTCCCGCGAAGGCGGGGAATCCATCATGATTTGGTGCCATGCTAATTCAGAAATGGATTCCCGCCTGCGCGAGGATGACATGTTTTTTACTATAAAACTCCCTTAAATTGACGCCTATGAGTCTATGACCCAACCTACATCTATATCGATTCCTTATCGCAACTGACGTTATTTTAATGAGGCAATAAGCTTGTCTTTTTCTGCCCATTGCTCATTTAACCACTCTTTAAACTCACTATGCATCTGCGCATTTTCCAGTAATTGAGTAGAAATAAATTTAGAAGGGATGGGTATTTGTCTAATAAAGATTTTAGCGGAGCGGACTCTTTTACAGAGAAAATCCCAAAGAGAATGTTTTTTCTCAGCATAAACTATGGTCACATCCAACAGACTTGTAATTTGTTCACTCATAGAACTAATAATAAAACTGATACCACCTGCCTTGGGTTTTAATAAATGAGCATAAGGTGATTGTTGTTGTTGTTTTTTATTTAAAGTGAATCGTGTTCCTTCAATAAAATTCATCATCGAGGCCGGTGTTCTTTTAAATACTTCTATAGCCTTACGAGTAGAAATTAAATCTTTGCCTTTTTTATGCGGGTTTTTAGCGAGATATTCTTTACTGTAACGTTTCATAAAAGGGCAGCCCATTGCCCACCAGGAAAAACCTAATAAAGGAACCCATTTTAATTGATCTTTAATAAAGAACTTTAAAACAGGAATTTTACGGTTAAATAAACGTTGTAAAATAACAATATCTAACCAGCTTTGATGATTAGCCACTACTAAATACCAGTTCTTACGATTTAAATTTTCGAGTCCGGTAATATCTAAGTGGAATTTTTGTACTTTATCTAGGTATAAATTATTAATGCTACACCAAAAGGTAGCGATTTCATCTACGGTGCGGGTACATAAGCTTTGCCAATTTTTATTAGGAAATAATTTGAACAAGCCTATAAATAGGATAGGAATAAAACATAAAGTGGTAGTAAGAATTAGAATAAATACAGCCAATACCGCGTGTAATTGGCTGAATAATTTTTTTAAAGACATTTATTAAACTCCAGTATTGTACACCATTTAACCCAGAGCATGATTTAAATCAGCTTGTAAATCATCTATATGTTCAATACCTACAGAAAGACGAATAAGTCCATCATCAATCCCTAATGCTTTACGTTTTTCGGGAGGTATGGATGCGTGCGTCATTATAGCAGGATGCTCAATTAAGCTTTCAACCCCACCTAAGCTTTCTGCTAAAGTAAATAATTCACAACGAGATAAAAAGCGTTTAGCGCCTTCTAATCCACCCTCAATAACCATGGAGATCATACCACCAAAATGATGCATTTGCTCTTTAGCAAGACGGTGTTGAGGATGGCTTGCTAATCCAGGATAAATCACCTTTTGTACTGGTGGTTGTTTGCTCAACCATTGTGCTAAATGGTTTGCATTGTCACAGTGTCTTTCCATACGTAAGGAAAGCGTTTTTAAGCTTCTTAATACTAAGAAACTATCAAAAGGACCTGCAACGCCTCCACAGGAATTCTGTAAGTAGCCAATTTGACTCGCTAATTCTTGATTATCACCGACAACCACCACGCCGCTTATTACATCAGAGTGACCATTCAGATATTTCGTTGCTGAATGAAGTACTATATCAAAACCACACTCAAGAGGACGTTGAATCCAGGGAGTTGCAAAGGTGTTATCTGCAACAGTAATGAGCTTATGACGTTTGGCAATCTCCACAATTTTGCGTAAATCAGCAAGTTTTAACATAGGATTAGAAGGGGTTTCTAACCAGAGCAAACGTGTTTTAGGCGTAATCGCCGCTTCGATAAGATCAGGATTAGACATGTCGATAAAAGAAAAGGATAGATTGGATGTACGTGTTTTCACTTTGTCAAAGAGACGAAAACTTCCTCCATATAAATCATCCATAGCAATGACATGATCTCCGGCATCTAACAAATCAATCACGGTATTAATAGCAGCCATTCCAGAAGCAAAAGCAAAACCCTGTTGCCCTGACTCAAGACTGGCTATACAAGCTTCATAAGCTGCGCGAGTTGGATTATGAGTACGTGAATATTCATAACCAAGGTGTTGACCAGGTGCGCTTTGTTTATAGGTAGAGGTGGCATAAATAGGGGTCATTACTGCGCCTGTATGAGGGCAGGGCTCTTGTCCGGCATGAATGGCACGAGTATCAAAGTGGGTGTTTTTCATTTTAAATCCTTATTAAATTCCGGCTCAATAAAATTAATTTAAGGTTTTGAGTGTATAGTAGGCATGATTATATCCCAAGCCTTAATTTTTATCTCAAAATTTAGATCTCATTCTAGAGAGGGATGTTGGTTGATGCAAGAAAATACACAAAAGCTATTTTCTAATTCTCCCACACCAAGTTTCGAAAGCGAGTTATTTTATGCTAGGATGAATAAGTAACTTTTTAGTTTTAAAAGGAAATGGGCGCATGAAATTAGATATTTCTTATTTTTTATCTTCAAGACATGCAAGATGGCTAATAATCGGCTTAATTTCTCTTTTTTCTTTATTAACTCTTAGTGAATTTTCTAAGTTATTTTGGTCTTTTCAACGAGAAGGCTCATCTGATAATGAACAAGTTATTGTGTCAGCCCCCCAAAACTCCTTAGATAGCCTTTTGCATTCTTCATTATTTGGAGTTTATGTATCTAATGATTTAAATAGTGAGAATGTAAAAAAATCGATGTTAAATATAACCTTGGTCGGTATCCTCTTAGGCAATACTTCGGAAAACTCTCAAGTAATAATTCGTTCAGCCAATGGAGAGGAAAAAAATTATAAAGTGAATGATAAAATACCTGGCGGAGCCTTAGTTAAAAAAATTATGGCTGGGGGTATTTTGGTAGAACATAACGGTACTTTAGAAAGCGTTAGTTTACCCAAAAATGAATTGATTTTTGAACCCTTAGCAAAGCCTTTAAGGAATGATTAATATGAAGTCTAAGTTTAAAATAGCAACAGTTTTAATCTCTATTTCTTTACTAGTTGCTTGCAGCAATTTAAATTTACATGAAGGCATACAAAGTTTTAGAGCTCAAGATTATAGAAAAGCATTTATTCGTTTAAAACCCGAAGCAGAAAAAGGCCACCCGGATGCGCAATATGCCGTGGGCTACATGTATTATTATGGTCAAGGTGTGGTAGAAAATAGAAAACAAGCATGGTACTGGATAAATCAAGCAGCGAGTTTAAAACAGAAAGATGCGCTGGCTGCTGTGCAAATTTTACAGCAGGGAACGATGGAAAAACGAAAAATATTTGAGTCTGCTGATTTACAGCATTTTCCTGTGCATAAAGACATGTACTAAAGTAGCTTAGGCTAATCCGCCTAAGTTATTAATTAACGGATTGTCCTAGAATTTTCTCATTTTTTCTAAAGATAATTTTGATTAGTTATGTACTGGGCTATTGTGTTAAGGAAGGAGGTTCTTTTCCCTCTTCTTTTTCTGGGTCTTTAATAAGAGCACTTAAAAAACTTAGTCCAGATGTAATGGCTGCAGAGACGCTAGAAATACTTGCTGTTCTTGGTTCGATTGCCGCAACTGCTTCCATGCGAATTTTAAGTACTTTGGAGAAAAGCTCTTTTACGGAAGGTGCTGCCCCAATAATGGGTAATTTGTTTCTAATCCAGGTATACCAATCCGACTCATATTCGGCTGCGATTGTTTGTACCGCGTCCAAGGCTTCTTTATAATTTGCTTTATGCTTTTTAGCTAACTCAGTAGTAATAATATCAATTATCCCTGAAATAGAGCAGGGTAAACTAATATCTTGGCCTCCTACTTGTATCGTTGCTCCAGGATAAAGCCATTGTACTTTTACCTGCCAAGAGTCATTTTTTGTCATAGCCAAGATAGTGCAATACAATTGCAATAAACTTCGTTTAGCTTGATATTCTAGCTCTTCATCATGGGAGAATAGTGAAGGATCTAAAGCTAAATTAGGGAGCAACTCATCAAGCATCATTACCCTTTGCGGAAGAGATAATAAAGCTGGCTCAGGGTATAAGGGGGCAGTGAGTTCTTCATCAGGAATGGTCAATCCTAAGTCTGAATGACTCATTTCTAAAAAGAGTAATCTTTGTCTATTTAGTAATAATAAAGTCTCTGCGGTTAAAGTAGAGGAGTTGCCATTAAAATTAATTTTTCCAAGGACGCGACTTAAAGCTGTAGCCGCTAAATCATAGATTAATTTTCGAACTTGTTCTTGTTGTTCGCTGTTAGTAATATTTTGTAGATTTGCTACAACTATTTTTAATGAACTGGAAATGATTTGATTAGTAGCCTCTTGGCAGGCAGTAACTAATTGATCTTGCTACCATAAAGTTGACACATTAAAGCCGAATAAAATGTATAATATTGTTACATTTTTGAGGTATGTGTAAATGAGTAAAAAAAATACAAGAAGTTATGATAAAGAATTTAAGCTAAATGCAATTAAATTATATCTAGAAAGCGGTCGTAGTTATAGACAAATTGGGAATGAGCTAGGGGTTCCAGAAGCTACTTTAGCAGGTTGGGTTGGTGATTATAAAAAAGATGAACAAAATTCTTTTCCAGGCAAAGGACATCAAAAACCAGCAGATGAAGAATTAACACAGCTACGTAAAGAATTAGCTATTGCTCGAGAGGAGCGCGATATATTAAAAAAAGCGTTGGGCATCTTCTCCTCAATAAGAAAATGAAGTTTGAATTTATGAGAACACATGCAACTGAATTTTCAATAGAGAGGATGTCCAAAATGTTAAACGTATCGCGTCATGGTTATTACAAGTTTATTCGATCGACGCCGTCCACACGCGAAGAGAAAAATAAATGCCTTTTAACAAAAATAAAGCGAATTCATGCTAAAAGTAGAGCAACATATGGCAGTCCAAGAATACATGCAGCTCTGTTATTGGAAGGGGAAATATGCTCAAGAAAACGAGTTGCTCGGCTTATGAAATTATCAGGAATACAGGCAAAAATGAAAAAACGGTTTAAATTAACAACTAAAGTAAACCCTAATTCCAAGGCCGCTCCTAACGTGTTAAATCGTGATTTTACCGCAATGAAGCCAAATCAACGCTGGGTCGCAGATATAACGTATATCGCCACCGCAGAGGGTTGGCTTTATGTTGCAGCAGTAATGGATCTATATTCTAGACGCATCGTAGGGCTTTCTATGAATGAACGGATGACAACAAGTTTGGTTCGAAACGCTTTAGAACAAGCACTAATCCATCGAAAGCCACAACCTGGATTGATGCATCACTCCGATAAAGGGTGCCAATATACAAGCCAGGAGTTTCAGGCGCTACTTAAAGCACATCAAATTACCATCAGCATGAGTAGTACAGGTAACTGCTATGATAATGCAGCGATGGAAAGCTTCTTCCATACATTAAAGACCGAGCACGTTTACTTTGAGCACTACTTAACTCGTGAACAAGCTAAACGCAGTATCTTTGAATATGTAGAGGTTTTTTATAACCGTCTGCGAATACATTCCACATTAGGATATGTAACACCTAATGATTTTGAGGCCAAGGGGCGCTGCCCCTTGAACCCCGGGATATTTAAAGACATGATAAGTTCAAATCATTCTTTAAATATCCAGTGAAACAGATGATGTAAATCATCCTATCATGTCACGGTCATCGGCGTCCCCGCCTGTGCCGTAACTGAATTATAACAAAAATTAATGCAAAATGTATTAATTATGTTTTATTGAAATATTTGGCTTCTTTGTGTCAACTAAAAGGTTGCAAGTTCAACGACGTCGGTCCTCTCTCTTGAGAATATTTCCCTCACCGTCGATGTTTGAAATATCTGTCAGCGCCTCGTTGGCAAAGCGGTTTTTGGTTAGAACCGATAAGGTAGTATGTGAATACAATTCGCCATCCAGCCTACGCCCAAAATCCAGTTGCTCTTCATATGAAAATTTTTGATCTTTGAACACAAGCACGCCGTACTGGATAATTGCGTCCTTAATTTGTCCTAAGGTCTCCTGATCGTATATTTGGCGTAAATCGATTGAACTTACTTCTGCAATGTAACTTGGATGTAGTTGTTTAAAATTGAGTGTCACCTTGATATCCCAGGAGTGATTGTTTAATGGGCAAAGATATTAATTGAATACTACGTTGTTTGCTAGAGTATGTTTATGGATTATATACGCGATTAAGAGTGAAGGTTTCAGGTGGTGGATGTGAGTCTCAATGGTGGCCAGAGGCGGAATCGAACCACCGACACGAGGATTTTCAATCCTCTGCTCTACCGACTGAGCTATCTGGCCTTGAGGGTTGCTATTAAACTCCGATAAGGATTTTGAGTCAAGAGTTAAGTGTGTTTTTTTTTAAAATTTTTTCTTGGTAGGCAATGGCTATCTGGGCTCCTAGATAGGCATTGTTCTTTATTAATTCAATTTTGACTTCTAAACTTCGTCCGGCAGTTAATTCAGCAATACGTTTGAGGAGGAAAGGGGTAAGTGCTTGGCCTTTAAGGTGTTTTGCTTCTTGGTGGGCCTGTTGGATAAATGGGGTCATTTCTTCATCAGAGATTTCTGCCTCAATAGGAATAGGATTGGCTATTACCAGGCCGTTATTCATATTGAGTTGGCGTTGGCAGATCATAAGATTGGCAACTTCACTTGGGGTATTTAAACGGTGCAACAAAGGAATTCCACTATAACGGCTGTAAAATGCCGGGAATTCATCCGTTGCAAACCCTATTACTGCGACGCCATGTGTTTCTAAAACTTCTAGTGTTTTTGGGAGATCTAAAATAGATTTAGCTCCTGAACAGACAACGGTCACGGGAGTGGTCGATAGTTCAATAAGATCTGCGGAAATATCAAAACTGGAACTTGCTTCTTGATGAACACCGCCTATTCCCCCTGTTACAAATAAAGGCAAGTCAGCTAGGTGAGCGCAAAACATAGTCGCTGCTACAGTAGTACTGGCACTAAGTTTTTGACTTAAGGCAAAGGCAAGATCACGACGTGAGGCTTTACTTATCTCCTTGCTTTCAGCAAGATGCTCCATAATTCTTTGGTCAAGACCAATATGAATTTTGCCTTGATAGAGTGCAATAGTAGCCGGAATAGCACCTTGTTTGCGTATAATATTTTCTACTGCATGGGCTGTAGATAGATTATCAGGATAAGGCATACCATGAGAAATAATTGTTGATTCAAGAGCAACAATAGGTCGATTAGAGTTGAATGCTTCTTTAACTTCCTCGTTTAGTTGTACTAACTCATGGTGCATGATTTATCCTTATTTGTGTTCAGTAAAGCCTGTAGGTTTTTCTGAGCCTTCACCAAAAAAATATTTTTGCATTTCTTCTTTCAAAAAATCACGAGCCTTTGCTTCTATTAGATTTAAACGATATTCATTAATTAACATGGTTTGATGCGATAACCACATTGACCAGGCTTGCTTGGATACTTGAGTAAAAATTTTCTCACCTAAAGCGCCGGGAAAAGGTGCTCTATCCATTCCTTCAGCTTCTTGTTTTAGTTTACAACAAAATATAGTTCGGTTCATGCCGCTCTCAACTTTTAATTAAAGTGCTACATTATGCGTGAATCCAATTTGTACTCCAAGTAGCGAGGTCATTTATTTCTACAGGACTTAGGAAAAACGCCCAATCTCTTCGTTAAAAGCAGTTTTTAATTCGGTCATTTAGTGTATCTAAACTCCCTCATTAAAAACTTCTTTTGCCTCGACCTTGGGGTTTTTCCTAAGTTCGTTCTTAGTCAGAGCGGGTTTTTATTTGTGCGAATAAAATATGTTGTGAGAGTAATTGTTCTTGTTCTGGGGTCAGGCCATTAAATTGAATGGAAGTGCGATAACTGGTTTCACTCTGATATTGACTGTATACCACTCTACCATCTACGATAATAGGTACCATCTTGGGTTTTGTATATAAAACAACTTTTATATGCGTATGTTCTTTAACTAATTCTGGTGTCTTAAAAGCCATTCCACCTAAACTAATATTTACTTTGCGTAATTCCACGTCTCCTGCCATTAAGACATGACGAGACAAATAATCTATTTTGGCGTTTAATAAATTTAGGAAATGAGCTAAGCTGGGCTGTTCTAATCCTATGTCTTGAGTCAGCTCTGATAATTGATTATCAATCTCTTGAAAATATTGAGCCGCTTCCATGAATTTTTTCCCTTGCTCACCTAAAAGTTGATTCGTGATGGCCAAATCAGAGCAGAATTCACCTGGGGCAAGAATTCGATAATTAAAATAAATACGGTCATCAATACGAAAGTGCTGGCGTCGCTCATGTACTGGCATAATTACTACTCCCTAATGCCTATTTGAAAAACATAGAGTTTTTCTTCCCTAGGTCATTCCCTTATTTATTTAATACTTATCTATAACTATAGACAGTTTTCTTTTTTTTGGTAAAAAAATAAACATTATTTATAAGATTCTGTTTAAAATAATAAAAAATTCAATGAAATCAGGATTTAGAAAACCCTCAAGGTCGAGGCAAAAGAAGTTTTTAATGAGGGCGTTTAGGTATACTAAATGATGATTTTATTTTCTACTTAGATACTAAGCTGACTAAAGTTAATAACCTTGTTTCCTATCCTTTAAATGTAGGTCGAGCCTTGGCTCGACAACTTGTTCCTGCTTTTAAATTATAATGTTGATGAATAATTATTTTGTCGAGCCAAGTCTTAATGGCACTACCTTAAGGACTTTTTCTTTAAAATCCTCTCTCCCCTAAGGGGAGAGAGGATTGGAGAAGGGATTTTCCTTAAGGTAGTGCCATTAAGCCAAGGCTCGACCTACATTAGAATCACCAGCTGGGGGGCTAAGTCCTGGAATCTAGCTGCAAGCAGCTAGACTGGAGATTATTAAAGAGAAGGTGGTGGTAAAGAAGGCTCAAAAATTTCTTCTACAGTCGGGATATGTCGTTCTTGCTTACGTGAAGGTAGTGTTCCGTCGCCACTGAAGAGAGTAGATCTATAGGTACGAAATTTTACTATTTTGGCACGTCGACGCTTATTTGTAGCGGCGTCGGATTCAGCTTCTTCTTGTCCAGCATTAACTACAGGCTCTGGTTTTGGCTCTTGTTTTATTGATGATTTTTTATCTTCTTTTGCAGGTGTTTCATCATGAGAAATCACCACGGTGCCTAAATCTAAGTCTTCTGGTAAAGATGAATCATCGAGTTCTAGTACTTGATTGTGCTTTGGATCCCGCTCATGAGCATTAACGACTACCTCTTTAGGGCTTTCTTTTTTCTCAATCGGTCTTATTTGCTCTAAATTATTGTGAATAAAATCAATAAAATTCATGGCTTGTGTTTTGCCAAAGACTTTAAAGGCAGAGTGAGAGATATATTCTAGCTGAGCAAAATGTGTTTGAAATTCTTCACCCCTAAAATCTAAATCAATGGTGATAGAATCAACAGAAGCATGTCGATCTACTCTAAAATAGCCGAAGCTAAATACATGAGCTATTTTTCGATACCAGGGCGCTAAGTCCCAATCTTTATCTAAAAGCTCATTTTCAATAGAATCAGAAATATCTGTAAAGTAGTCGGAGGATCCCTCTTTAAAGCATTTTCCTGCTAATTGTTCTGCTAAATAAATTAGGCGTGGTTCTTGTAACTCGCTTTCAGAAATCTTATTAAATATTAGGTTCGCTTTTTTAAGTAAAGCTAAGCCTTTTAATTCGGATTTTAATATACTGTGCGCGGTCACAAATTGAGGTTTTAGCTGCTTGACATTCCTGTACAAAGGATCATCATTCGCGCTTTTAGCCAGCAAGGGATATGTCGGTGATCAATGTAGTATTTTCAGATGAACAACTCACTCAATTAAGCAATTTA
>CANJQE010000019.1 GCA_947476305.1 Legionellaceae bacterium | reverse complement strand
TTAATCAATTGCTTCTCGGTCGCTCACACCCGTACGTCTTCCTTATGCGGGAAAACGTCTTCTCTCTCTGAGTGAACGGTATTTGATTCCTTTCACTCAGTAAAGAGAGTTTAATCCTTTTTTAACTTACAATTGCTTCACTTCGTTCGCAACGACGATTTTGTAGAAAACCTGTCATCCCCGAGCAGTCGGGGATCCATTTCTGAATTAGCATAGTACTAAATCGTAGATGGATTCCCGACTGCTCGGGAATGACAATCCTTAGGAAAATGACCCAATCTACATATATTAATGCATCTTAAGAAGTTTTTAGCTGTTTTCAATTACTTCCATACCACCTAAATAAGGCTGTAGCGCTTTGGGTATATGAATATTACCTTGTTTATCTTGATAGTTTTCCATAATCGCCACTAAAGTACGGCCTACTGCTAAACCTGAACCATTTAAGGTATGAACCAGTTCGATTTCATTACTTTCTGGGTTTTTATAACGTGCTTTCATGCGACGTGCTTGAAATGCTTCCATATTCGAGCAGGAAGAGATTTCTCGATAAGTATTCTGGCTTGGTAACCATACTTCTAGATCGTAAGTTTTAGCAGAGCCTGCACCCATATCGCCAGTACAAAGAGCCATTACTCGATAAGCTAAATTTAAATGCTGGAGGATAGTTTCTGCATGTTGGGTTAATTGTTCTAAAGCACTATAAGAATCTTGTGGTTTAGTAATCCATACTAACTCCACTTTTTCAAATTGATGCTGTCGTATCATGCCTTTAGTATCTTTTCCGTAAGAACCCGCTTCACTACGAAAACAAGGCGAATGACAAACATAGCGTATCGGTAAGCTATCAACAGGAACAATTGTATCTCGTACCGTATTGGTCACTGGAATTTCTGCGGTTGAAGTTAAATAATAACCATTATCACCATTTAATTTAAATAAATCCTCTTCGAACTTGGGTAGCTGTCCTGTGCCCAATAAACTGTCCGCATTTACTACATAAGGAACATAAATTTCTTGATAACCATGTTGTTGTGTGTGCGTATCCAGCATGAATTGAATTAAGGCTCGATGTAAACGCGCCAGTTGGTTTTTCATCACTACAAAACGACTGCCCGTAATTTTAGCTGCTAATGCAAAATCCA
Organism: Legionellaceae bacterium; assembly: GCA_947476305.1. Lineage (GTDB taxonomy): Bacteria > Pseudomonadota > Gammaproteobacteria > Legionellales > Legionellaceae > Legionella. The sequence continues at coordinate 25,383 of CANJQE010000019.1, read as the reverse complement.
TTTGGCCAAGTGCTTCTCCGAGCTCATCATGAGAGCGTACGGCAAAATCAAAACTTGGAGCAGTGCCCCATCGTCTTACTTCTTGATTTTCTGTTTCGTCTTTACCAACAGGAACTGATTCATGGGGAATATTAGGCATCATTAAAGTAATCTGTTCTATTTGTTTTAGAACAGCTTCTAACTGAATTTTTTTCTCTTCTAAGGCCGCACCTAATTGAGCAACATTTGCATGCATTGGTTCAATATCTTCACCACGCCCCTTGGCCTCACCAATGGCTTTGGACTTCACATTTCGCTCATTTTGCAAAGCTTGAGTATCTACCTGTAAGGTTTTACGTTGCTCTTCCAAAGCGCTAAACTGCGCTACATCAAATTTAAAACTACGCTTTGCTAATTGAGCGGCAACTGATTTAGGATCTTCTCGTAATAATTGACTATCTAACATGAATGGTCACTCTAAATTAAGGTTGTTGAAGGGCGGCAAGCAGACATCGAGCTAATAAGGCCCCTATTAATACCATAGCCAATGAACCAACATTATTTAAAATAATATTAGAGCACAGCTTAACCCATTGTCCTTCTTTAAACATCAATAAGGTTTCTGCTGCAAAACTAGAAAAGGTAGTATAGGCACCTAAAAAGCCGCTAAAAAAGAACAAGCGCCAATATTCTCCGGCATTATAACGCCCTACTAAAAAAGTCAGAAGAAAACCAGCAATGAACGAACCAAGGGTATTTACTATTAAGGTACCGTAGGGAAAACGTAATCCCCAAGTATTTTGTGCATAAAGAACTGTAAGGTATCGAGCAATTGCCCCTATTGAGCCGCCTAAAGCCACAAAAAAATAAGGAGCAATCATAATAATCTTACCTCACAATGCCTCGTGTGGATTGATTTAAGGCATCTATTAAAGGAAGCACTTCAGGGCATTCCAATTGCATTATTTCTAATTCCCCTACAGCTTGCTGTACCGTTAAGCCTTTACGAAAAATTATTTTATAAGCGCGACGCAAACCATCAATTGCTGCAGAAGAAAATCCTCTTCTACGGATGCCAACAGTATTAATACCACAAGCAGAAGTCGTATGACCTGCAATCATGACATAGGGCAATACATCTTTGGTTACATAGGTTGCACGTGCAATAAAAGCATAGGCACCTACATGACAAAACTGATGAACTGCGGCATAAGGACCTATCGTTGCATAATTATCGACAATAACGTGTCCTGATAAAGCAGCGTAATTGACCATAACAATTTGATCACCTAACAAACAGTCATGACCTACATGAGAATAAGCCATAAGGAAATTGCCATTTCCAATACGAGTAACACCGCCGCCTTTCACTGTACCTCTGCTGATCATACAGTATTCACGGATAACATTATTATCACCTATTTCCAAACGTGTAGGCTCACCTTTATAGGTGATGTCTTGAGGTTCATCACCTACGGATGCAAATTGAAAAATTTTATTGTTTTTACCAATAGTTGTTGGACCTTCAATCACTACGTGAGGCCCGATCCAAGTATTTTCACCAATTTCTACATCAGCGCCGATAATGCTCCCTGGACCAACCGTTACACCAGAAGCTATTTTTGCAGAGGGGTGGATTATTGCTCTTTCATCTATCACTTTTTTATTTCCTTTGCAGCACTTAATAGGTCAGCAGAACAAGCTAATTTATCACCAACATAAACTTCGCCATGCATACGCCAAAAATCTCGTTTTTTCCCAGTCAACTTCACTTCTAGATGCAATTGATCCCCTGGGATTACTACTTGTTTAAAACGGGCATTATCTATACCTGCAAAAAAATGTAATAATTCATAGCCTTCTTTGGCCTCACGCGATAAATTTGATAAAATAGCGCTCGCTTGTGCTAAAGCTTCAAGCATTAACACGCCGGGCATTATCGGATTTCCGGGGAAATGCCCCATAAAAAAAGGCTCATTTATAGTGACATTTTTAATTGCTTTTAAATAATCAAAGTCTTTATAGTCCAAAACCCTATCCACCAAAATGAAAGGATAACGGTGAGGTAATAAATTAAGTATTTGATTTATATCTATTAATTCACTCATATATTGTTCTCATTGAAACACATGATTTTAATAATGACGTATTATCTAGTGTTTAGCTGCTCGAATCAATTACAAATTGTTAAATTGTATTAATAAAGCTCAATTATCACTATTTATTTTACGCTCTAATGCAGTTAATTTAGTCACATAATCATCCAAGCGTCTAAACCGAGCTGCATTTTTTCGCCAACGTTGGTGTTCGTGGATTAATGTTCCTGAGGAATAAATACCTGATTTTGCTAAGGATTTACTTACTGTGGACATACCGCTAATCACTACATCATCCGTTAAACGTACGTAGGCCGCGATGCAACTTGCTCCGCCAATAATACAATCACTGCCAATAACAACATGTGCTCCAATTGCGGCGCATCCTGCAATAGCAGTATGAGCACCAATGTAAACGTCATGAGCAACATGCACTAAATTATCAATACACACCCCTTTTGCAAGGTAAGTATCTCCTACTGCACCTCTATCAATTACAGTATTAGCACCAATATGAACTCGGTCTGCAATCGTGACACCACCTAAAGTTAAGCCCTGTTGCCAAACGCCATGTTCTTTTAAATAGTTATAAGGTGAGGCGCCTAATACCGAGCCGGAGTTAATTAATACTTCTTCACCAATTTGCGTATTACTATGAACAGTAACTTGATTATCTAGATAAGAATTTTTACCAATGCGCACAAAAGCATGAACACAGGAATGAGCGCCAATATGCACTCCATCAGCAATAACAGTCTGCTCGCCAATTACAGCATAAGGCCCAATAACTACGTTCGCCCCAACTTCAACAGAAGGATGAATTTGAGCACTTGAATCTATTGTGGCTTGTTTCTTTGGCTTCTCTGGTAACAAGGCTGCAACATGCTTTATAGCAGATAAAGGGTCATGAACTACAATGGCATTTGTTGAACACCAAGATAAATGTTCTTCTTTTAATAAAACAATTCCTGCTTGTGTTAATTCTAAATCTGGTTTTAATAAAGGATTATCAAAATATGCGATATCGCAAGCTCGAGCTCGAGCAAGAGAAGATAAATGAGAAATGGCGTACTGAGCATTACCATGCTCAACGCCATTTAATAGCTGTGCTAATTGCTTTAAAGTGAACAAGTCATCTTCACCAATTAGTTAATTGCTTTCATCACTTTATCAGTTACATCAAGTGCAGAAACACTAAATGGAGCTGCATCTTTTTGTACAATGATGTCGTATTTTTCATCTTTAGCAATTTTGCCGATTGCTGCACGCACTTTGGTATATAAACTTTCCATTGCTTCGTTATGTGCGGTGCTTAATTCTTGTTGGTATTGCTGACCATCACGCTCAAATTGTTGTTGTGATGCAAGAATTTTCTTTTCTAAATCTTTCTTTTGAGTAGAAGATAAAATAGCACTATCACGCTTGAATTTTTCCATATCGCTTTTTAGAGTGGTTTCTGAAGCAACTAATTTATCACGACGTGGCTTAAACGCGTTTTCCAATTTTTGTTGAATGTCTTTCATTTGACTTGAGGTTTGCATGATTTTTTGTAAATCAACCACGCCAATTTTTGCTGGATCAGCAAACACATTCGCAGCCAAAGAACTAAAAACCAATGCGACTAACAATGTACCAAAACGCTTCATATTTATCTCCTAATTTAAAGATAGGCATGCTAGCACAATTCGAAAAAGGTTGCGATATGTACAGCACTCTTTTAATTAATCCTAAATACTCACTGGATAAAATTCAAACAGTTCATTTAGGATTATTTAATTTTCTTTTAATTTTTCCTTAAAAACCAGAGGACAGAGCAAATTGGAACAATTGCGTTTGATCTGTTGGTTGAGGATTTAAGGCTTTAGCAAGACTAAATGCTAGAGGACCAAAAGGGGAACGCCATTCAACGGATACACCGGCAGCATAACGTAAAGGACCGGCAGTCGTTCCGCGTAATGCTGCTGGAGTACCTTGAGCAAACACATTACCCATATCAGCGAAAATCGTAGTTCTAATGGTATCACGACTTAAAGGATAAGGTAATATGAGCCCTGCTGTCCCATTGACTAAAAAGTTGGAGCCCATAGAGTTGCCCATGTTATCTAATGGACCTAAGGAATAACTGTCATAACCACGAACTTGTCCAGGTTGCGCTGTACCCCCAGCGTAAAAGTTTTCAAAAAACGGTAAGCCATTATCATTAAAAGTATTTCCATAGCCCACGTTTCCTAGAATAGAGAAAATCCATCCTTTAAATAAGGGATAATATAAATGGGCCTGATAGGAGCTCTTATAGTACGTTAAAGACTGAGATGTCGCGGGTAAGGCTACAAAAGCTAGTGCTTGTTGGTTAAATCCACGCGTAGGATAAGGCATTTGGTCATAGGTATTTCTGCTCCATCCTGAACTCAATCGTACTTCTTGAAAATGTTGACCGTATAAGTTAACAAAATTCTGAATAGGGATAACAAGACCTACTGATTTAATATTTACGTCCTGATAACCATAACCCAATTGAAAACTGCTTGACTCACTCAGTGGGAAGTTATAATTAATGTCGCCACCATAACGATCCGAACTATAAGCACTCACATTAAGATTCTGTGGGTCAATTCTTGAGTAATATAGACTTGCACCTCTTCCAACACCTGTATCGGTGTAAAAAGGATTATAGTAGTTTACAGAATAGTCCTGCCCCCACTTACTCGCATTGAAAGCCGCGCCCATAGAGCGACCTGAGCCCATAAAATTATGCTGATTTACTGAAGTGTTAAATTGATAACCATTAGTACCGTATCCAACTGAAGCGCTTGCTTCTGCTGAGGGCGCCTCTTCCACTTGTACATCAAGATCAACTTGATTATTAGTTCCTGGTACTGGATTAGTTTTAATATCAATATTTTTTAAATAACCCAACACTTTTAGGTGGCGTTCAGATTCTTTAATATTATGCAGTGATAATAAGCCGCCCTCATCTTGGCGAATGACATTACGCAAGACATAATCACCTGTTTTCGTATTGCCATGAAAATTAATACGTCGTACATACACATGACGACCAGGCTCAATCATAAACGTGATAAATACGGTCTTATTCTCTTCATCAATACGTGGCTCAGCACTAATTGCTGGAAAACCATAGCCGACATCACCCAAAGCCAAGCCTAGAGCCGAAATAGTTTCCGTCACTTTTTTGCGAGAAAATACATTGCCCTTTTTAACTTCAACTAAAGCGTCAAGCTTTTCCTTCGGTAAAATTAATTTTCCAGCCAGATCGTAGCCGGAGAAATGATATTGAGGTCCCTCTTCAATATGAATATTAATATAGACGTCTTTACGGTCAGGAGATAATAAAACCTGGGAGGACACAATATTAAATTTTAAATAGCCTCTATCCAAATAATAGGAACGTAAAGCCTCTAAAGAAGCATCCATTCCTGCTTTGGAATATTGATCTTTTTTAGTAAAATAAGTAAATAAATTACTGGTACTTAAAGCAAACTCAGGCATCAAGTCGCTTTTTGTAAAATCATGGTTACCAATAATATTGATTTCTTTGATCCGCGAAACACGTCCTTCAGAAATAGTAATAGTAATAGCAACTCTATTTTCAGTCAGTGAGGTAATTTTGGTATCAATGCGAGAATTATATTTTCCACGGCCAATGTAGGCTTGCTTTAATTCTTTTTCTAAACGCTCTAAAGAAGATTTTTGAAATATTCGCCCTTTAACTAAACCCATTTCTTTAAGAAATTCCTTCATTTTATCACTAGGAATTTCTTTATTACCAACAATAGAAATAGATCCAATCGTAGCACGTTCTATCACATTAACAATTAAGGTGTTTCCTTGTCGTTCAAGAGAAACAGATTGAAAAAAGCCCGTATCATATAAGGTTTTAATAATCTGCCCTGTAGAGCTAGGGCCTATTTCTTCCCCTACTTGCACTGGAATATAGTTTAATACGGTACCAGTAGTAACGCGCTGTAAACCCGTAACTTTTATATCACGCACAACAAAGCCATCCGAAGCGGCCATAGTTTGTGTGGACCATACTAAAAGGGTAGAACAACAAACGCCTAATACTAATCTATTACTGACTTTTTTCATTATTATTTTACGTCCACGACTACGTGCACTAAGAATTAAAAATTCATTCGGCAGCACAGCAAAAGTTGAATCACGTTTTATAGGAAGTAGGAACTACTGTCAAGTTTCCCTTTCATTAATTTGGGGAATTGATAAAAAATTGATCGGCTATTAACTGGTTAATCTTGAAATGTCGTTAGTAAGCGCGATAAACATTAAAGCCATGACAAAAGCTAAACCAATGTAAATCCCCACTAACTTTACTCCGTCAGATAAAGGCTTTCTTCTAATTATTTCCAAAACGTAATACAGTAAATGTCCACCATCTAGCATAGGAATAGGTAATAAATTTAAAGCACCTAAACTAATACTCACTAAAGCCAAGAAAAATAAATAAGAAACTAAACCCCCACGGCCTGAATCGCCCGCTCCCTGAGCAATACCTACTGGCCCGCTAATAGTGTTTAATCCTAATTTCCCTGAAATTAATCGCCCCATCAAGATAAAGGTAGTGGCAGTAAGGTCTACAGTTTGTTTAAAAGCAGTTCCTAAAGCAGCTAATGGAGCTTCCCGTTGTGTCCGTAGCCAATGCGGCGGCCAATTTACCTTTTGCGAACGGATACCGATAAAACCTACGGTATCCCCATTATTGTTTTGACTAGCAATAGTTAATGGAACCTCATTGATTTTTTTATCTCTCTTAACACTCAAAATGACGGTTTTTCCTGGATGCTCACGCACATAATCCACTAAAAACATCCAGTCATCGAAAGACTTATTATTAATACTAAGGATTTTATCATTGATTTCTAGTCCTGCTTTTGCAGCAGGAGAATCAGCTATCACTTCGCCAACTATAGGAGGGATACTGGGAATAAAAGGCTCAATACCTAAACTATTTAAGGGGTCTGGTTTTTTATCATCGAGTTTCCATTGACTTAAAGGTAAGGATAAATGGCTAATCCTTCCATCGACTAAAGATTTTACAGTGAGCTCTACTGTTTCATCAGAACCAACCAGCGGCATCATAGTATATTGAAAATCACGCCAGCTGTTTATTTCTTCATTATTTAGGGCAATAATTTCTTGTTTCGAACTTAAACCGGCTTTAGCAGCAATGCTATTGAGCTTTACTGATTCCACTATAGGAGCTAAAGAGTGCATTCCTATAACCAGCACAAGCCATAAAGCAACAAAAGCAAAAATGAAATTAAATAAAGGCCCTGCCAAAACAATCGCAATACGAGCAAGAACGTGCTTATTATTAAAGGCTAAATGCTTTTCCTTCTCATCCACAACGTCTTCAGACTCATCAAGCATTTTGACATAGCCACCGAGCGGAAACAAAGACCAAGCATATTCAGTCCCTTTCTTATCATGCCAATGAAAGAGTACTTTTCCAAAACCGAAAGAAAAACGTAATACTTTAACGCCGCACCAACGCGCTACTTGGAAATGGCCATACTCATGAACAATAACTAAAAGCAATAAAGCTAATAAAAAATACAATAATGTCAATAACATAATGCCTTCTCAATAATTAGGCTTAACCTTGTCTATTAGTTAATTATAGAGCCAATTAATGTTTATACAGCAAAAAGATAATTTATCCCAAAATAAAAGAAAGGCAGCGCAGCAATCAAACTATCTAATCGATCTAAAATACCGCCATGTCCAGGAATTAAATTACCAGTATCTTTTAAATTACAACGACGTTTTAAAATACTAATAAACAAATCACCAAAAATTGAAATAATGGCAATCACTACAGCCAAAAAGAACCAAGACCCCATAGATACAGGATGAAAATAAATTAACCCTACGCCAGCTACAATAAGCACTAAAATAAGCCCGCCTAAGGCCCCTTCCCATGATTTACCAGGACTGACCTGAGGAATCAATTTATGAGCGCCCCAGCGTTTTCCAGCAAGATAAGCCCCTATATCTGCAGCCCACACTAAACAAAGTAAATACAGGATTAAGCCTTTGCCCTGTGGTACAAAATACAGATGCATTAAACTTTGCAGAAATAGCGGTAATAAGACCAAACAAGCCAAGGCAACGATAGGCGCATGCCCCCAGTAAGCTTGTGATTTAGGAAAGCAAAGAATAGCTATAAAAACACCAAGCCAAAATACTAAGCCAATAGTTAACCAATAGCTAAAAAATTGACCACACACCCATAAGCCAAGCAATAAAAGCACTAAAAAACCCAGTTGAACAATTAAAGTATTCAAAGGTATTAGCTGCCAACATTCACGTCCCGCAGCAAGTAGTACTAGAACAATAATGCTCATTAATAACCATGTTGGGCCGTAAAATAAGATTAAAAGTACTAGAGGAATTAAAATAATGGAAGTAATTAAGCGCTGCATAAACATACTGAATGCCTTATTAAAAGGAAGAAACTTGTCCAAAACGTCTTTTACGTTTACCGAACGATTCTAAAGCTCGATCCAGCTCTTTTTGACAAAAATCTGGCCAATGTACTTCTGTAAAATAAAGCTCTGTATAAGCTAATTGCCACAAGAAAAAATTACTAATCCGCAACTCACCACTAGTACGAATAAATAAATCTGGCTCAGGGAGATCATGAGTATCTAAAAAGCGGGCAAAAATATCTTCATCAATTTTTTCTATATCCAAGTCGCCATTAAGAACGGCCTGTGTCATTTTTTTAGCAGCAGTAAGTAAATCCCATTTACCACCGTAATTCACTACCACATTTAAAATAAGTTGCTGATTCGTTAGCGTTACCTGTTCCGCCTCAGCCATTTGCTTTTGTAATAGTTCAGATAAACGGGTTCTATCCCCAGTAAAGCGCATTTGCACGCCATGCTGTTTGAGTTCGTCCAATTCATTCTTTAAGGCTTCAATAAACAGCTCCATTAGAAAGTTGACTTCATCTGAAGGTCTTTGCCAGTTTTCTGAGCTAAAGGCAAATAAACTTAAACAAGGAATTTTTTTTTCTAAACAGGAGCGAATCATCGCTCGAACCGATTCCACACCGGCTTTATGACCTTCTATACGTGGCAAACCACGACTTTCAGCCCAACGGCCATTACCATCCATTACTATAGCGATGTGTTTGGGTAATTTATAATCCAAAACAACTCTTCCCCACAACTTATTAATGGCGGATAGTCTAACCTCTTTAGAATGAAAATTTAAGTGGTAAACAAAAATCAATTCTGTATAGTACTTATGGTCTAGCGATTAATATTCATTTTATGAGGGAAGCATGAAAAAATATTTATCTCCACAGAACCTGATTTCAGGCGTCGTTTTACTTACTCTCAGTTTTTCTAGCTTAGTTCATGCCGATACTCAAAATCATTTTTCTTTATCCGAATATTGGGCAGCAGGACAAAAAGTCAGCTTGCAATTTAATACAGAAGAACAAGCTCAGACAGACCTCCCTTTACATTTAAAAAATGGTTTAACAGTCACTTACGCTGATATTATAAGTCTCGGTGATTTATACGGAATCGCAGGTAGGCCTATTAGCCATGGAATTGATGACAAACAAAGACAAACTCGCTTTAAAGATGTTTTTAAGTCTTTTGCCAAAAATCCTTTGGCAGTTCATGAAGTAAGTGAACTCAATGCCGTTATAAAAAAGGAACTCCAAGAAATAGAATCCGGTGTACGCTCAGGAGAGCCTGCAGAGGAAATTTATAAACGCATAGGCAATGAAATAGGGCGTCAAATTAATTGCATTACCGGCGGGGGATGTGCTCAATACGGGTGGTGGCTTTATCCAGGACGTTATTTATTACTTGGCCTTGAGGATTATGATCATTTTACGCCTAATAATATAATCGCCTATACACAGGGACATCACGTTGCTTTAGAACAAGCAATAAAAGCAAAATACAGCGGAAAACGTAGTGATTTAGAGCAAGCTTATGCAATGGAAGCCTTTGCCGCACATTATCTTTCTGATCAATTTACTGCAGGACATTTGCGAACTCCTAGAGAAGAGCTGAATCAAAAAATTACTCCAGCTGTATTAGGTTCTTTACTAGCAAGCTATATGCATCAAGAAGAAAATAAATATGGGATACACGTCCACAATGCTTCGGGGATGCAATGGGTTGTGTATGGCGACACCTCCTATTTTAATCCTTTAAATCAGATTAACAGGAACATGCTATTATCCACCTTACAACAATCCGCTGATGAAGTGTTTAATAGCTATTACACCGGAAGCATCCCTGAGCAATTTGCTGCTTTAGATATGCTCCCTTTTGCAGAACCCTTCTATAAAGAAGATAACCTAGATCTTGCCCCTATGTTTTATTGGGATGATAAAAACAAAGAATTATGGCGTAGAATGGACTTATCTAATCCCTATGACAAACATTGGACTAATAGCTGGTGGGGTTGGACTACCTTAGTGCTATTAAAAAATCAATATGGAATTACATCGACTCTACAACTGAGCTTAACGCGCTATCTAAGCCCTTATATTCCTTCCTCATTAAAAAATGATTTAATAAAAGAAGAAACCGCAATTACCTAAAGAAACTCATTTACCTCTATCAGGACTTACGAAAAACCCCAAGGTCGAGGCAAAGGAGTTTTTTGATGAGGGAGTTTAGACCTACTAAATGACCGAATTAAAAAACCCCTTTAACGAAGAGATTGGGCGTTTTTCGTAAGTCCTGTCTATACCTATGAAGCGTGCACAGGTATACTTGGATTCACTGCTATTAAGTTAGGGTTTTGTAGCCTGGATTAGCGTAGCGTAATCCGGGAATTTCCTGCATCGGTCTCGCTCCAACCCCGTATTAAGACTTCGCCTAATACGAGTTACATTCCCCTGCAAATCCTTAACTTAATGACAGTACTACTTGGACTGGCTTAATATTATCGATATTTTAGGATTTGTTTATGGCAAAAAATGGGCCATTAGTACTCATGATTCTTGATGGTTGGGGTTATAGCGACGATCAAAAACATAATGCTATTGCAAAGGCACATACCCCGCAATGGGATCAATGGTGGCAAGAATGCCCTCATATTCTCTTAGACGCATCTGGTTTATCGGTTGGCTTACCCGATGCCCAAATGGGCAACTCCGAAGTGGGTCATATGCACATCGGTGCGGGACGCGTGGTTCAACAAGATTTTACCCGTATTAATAAGACTATTAGTCAAGGTACATTAGTTGACAACCCTGCGATGAATGAATTAACGCACGATCTAATTCATTCTAAAAAAGCACTGCATATTATGGGTTTATTATCCCCAGGAGGAGTGCATAGTCATGAAGAGCATTTATTTGCCTTTTTAGCCTTATGTCAGAGCAAACAAATTGAAAAGGTTTATTTGCATTTATTCCTTGATGGTAGAGATACGCCGCCACAAAGTGCCCTTCCTAGCATTGAGCGCTTAACGCAACTGCTGCAAACCTATCCCGAAGCGACTATCAGTTCAATTAGTGGACGATATTATGCTATGGATCGCGATACGCGATGGGAACGTGTAGAACCCGTATATAAGTTATTAACTCAAGGCCAAGCTGAGCATCATTTTGCTAATGCCCAAGAAGCGATTCAGTTTTTCTATCAACAAAAGCTTAGTGATGAATTTATTCCTCCAAGCAAAATTGGCTCTACACCCCCTATTCAAGATGGCGATGCTGTTTTATTTTTTAATTTCCGCGCCGATCGAGCCCGGCAATTAACCGCCGCATTCATCGATCCTGAATTCCAAGGATTTACTAAAGCGCTGACGCCCAAGCTTTCTTATTTTGCAACAATGACACAATACGATAAAAATTTAAGCAGCACCGTATTATTTCCTCCTATTTCAATGAATAATACTTTAGGGGAAGTAGTGGCTAAACATGGTTTAAAACAGCTACGAATAGCCGAGACTGAAAAATACGCTCATGTTACTTTTTTCTTTAATGGTGGTAATGAGCAACTGTTTCCTCATGAACAAAGAATCTTAATCCCATCACCTAAAATTGCTACTTATGATTTACAACCCGAAATGAGTGCGCCTGAATTAACCGATGCATTGGTACAAGCCATTAATAGCCAAGAATATGAGGTGATTATTTGTAACTATGCTAATGCTGATATGGTGGGTCACAGTGGTAACTTAACTGCCACTATTAAAGCGATTGAATGTTTAGATCGCTGTATGAGTAGAGTTTGGCAAGCACTCAAACCGCTGCAAGGGAAATTATTAATTACAGCAGATCATGGCAATGCCGAAGAAATGTTTGATGAGACGACACACCAAGCCCATACGGCTCATACTAGCGAACCAGTTCCCTTTTTATATGTAGGAGGTGGCTGGCATTTTAATCTGACTCAAGGCAGTTTAATTGATATAGCACCTACTGTGCTGCATTTAATCGGCATTAACCCTCCTTCCGAAATGACCGGCCATATTCTATTGGAAGAAAATCATGGTTAAAAAGATGCTGCTGGTTTTTAAATTAACCATCATCCTTTTGGCTGTTCTTTTTTGCTATAAACTTCAGGCAAATACCTCTTCTTCTTCAGTAACTCAAACACAAAGCAAGTTAAAACAAATCAATGATAAAATTGATCTCCTCAAGCGAACCTTAGCCTCAGCTCATGATAGACGCGGCGCATTAAATAAGGAGCTATCAGGAACAGAAAAACAAATTGGTGAAGGGGTACGTAAACTGCACTCCATTCAACAAAGCATGCAACCTACCGAACAAAAAATTGCCGAATTGCAAAATAAAGTTAATAATTTAAACAATCAATTAAGTATGCAACAACAGCTGTTAGCAGGACATGTACGTGCTCGTTATCAAATGGGCGAATATCAACCTTTAAAATGGGTCCTTGATCAAGAAGACCCTTACAAAATCAATCGGCTTTTAACTTATTATCACTACATTATAAAATCACGCCAAGAACTGATTGAACAAATTGATGTTACACGTAAAAAACTTACTGAAAACAAAGAACAATTAAATAAAGAATTGGCAACTAATCAGCAACTGCAAATGCAAGTATTAAAACATCAGCAAGAACTAGAAAAACATAAAAACTATCATACTGCTTTGCTTGACTCGATTGATAGTGAAATTGAAAGTAAACAACACACCCTATCCGAGTTCGAAAAAGATAAAAAGAATTTATCTCACTTACTTGTTTCTTTAGCACAAAGAAGTGTAATACAAAACAGTATTCCCTTTATTAAAATGCGCAAAAAATTGCCGCCCCCAATACTTACTCAGAATAGAAGCGTAAAAAAGAGGAACCAAGGGGTGACATTTTTTGCCGATGAGGGTACTACAGTTACTGCCATTTATCCTGGAAAAGTAGTATTTAGTGATTGGTTAAGAGGCTATGGTTTATTACTTATTATTGATCATGGTCAAGGATTTATGACCTTATATGCCCACAATCAATCGCTCTTTAAACGTAAAGGGCAAATGGTACGTCAGAATGAACAAATTGCTAGTGTTGGCCATAGCGGCGGTATTAAACAAAACGGTCTATACTTTGAGATAAGGCTACGAGGAAAAGCAATTTCGCCCCTTGAGTGGCTGGCCTAAAGTAGTAGTAGTAGGTCATCCAGATGCCTAATTCTGGAGAACAGTCAGATTTGCATTCAAATTATATGAATAGGATTGGAAACTGAAGCCTACTATTCCTGCAATATGAAACAAATAGACTGTTTTTTTAATAAAGCTGACAAGCTTAATTGGCATCTAAATTGCATTTCAATAATAATAAATAATGAGTAGGTGGCTGATTTTGTGGCCTTGCATCCGAGGAGATCGCTATGGTTAAAAAAATACTTCCCCGTACTTTGGGCTTAGTGTATGCGTTTACGTTAGCAGTTCCATTGATTGGTTTCGCTGCTGATGACACAACTACAGAAAATACTACCGCAAAACGAATTCCTTTGGAAGATGTGCAACGCTTTTCGAATGCAATTAGTGAAATAAAAAAATATTATGTAAAACCTGTAGATGATAAAGAATTATTTGATAATGCTATTCGAGGAATGGTAGGCGGCCTTGATCCTCATTCAGCCTATCTTAATGAAGAAGAATATCAAGAGCTCCAAACTTCTACCACTGGTGAGTTTGGCGGTTTAGGAATAGAGGTGACCATGGAAGATGGTATAGTTAAAGTGATCACTCCTCTTGTGGATACTCCTGCGTTTAAAGCCGGTATTAAATCAGGTGATTATATTGTTAAACTGGGTAAAGAATCGGTCCAAGGCCTCACCCTAAAAGATGCTGTTAATCTAATGCGTGGGAAAGCAGGCTCTCCTATAGAACTTACGGTATTACGCAAAGGCGTTAGTAAACCTTTAACTTTTGATTTAATCCGTGAAGTAATTCAAATCAAAAGTGTAAAAAGTAAACTCTTAAGTGAAGGTTATGGCTACGTACGCTTAACTCAATTCCAAGCGCAAACTGGTAAAGACATGCTAAAAGCGATTGCTCAATTAAAGCAACAGTCTAATGGCAAATTAAAAGGACTGATTTTAGATTTAAGAAACAATCCTGGAGGCTTACTTGATTCTGCAATTCAAGTATCGGATGCTTTTTTAGGTAATGATAAATCCGGTAAACAAGAATTGATTGTTTATACTGAAGGCCGTTTACCTGGTTCTAAATTTACTGCTTTAGCAAATCCCGGAGATGTTTTAGATAATGCACCTGTAGTAGTGCTTATTAATAATGGCTCAGCCTCGGCTTCAGAAATTGTTGCCGGTGCGCTAAAAGATAATAAACGAGCCCTTATTCTAGGTACAAAAAGCTTTGGTAAAGGTTCTGTACAAACCGTTCTTCCTTTAGATGGTAAAACTGGAATCAAGCTAACTACCGCACTTTATTACACTCCAGCAGGAATCTCAATTCAAGCGAAAGGGATTGTTCCTGACATCGTCGTCGAAGAAATGGATGTACCTAAGACCGCCCAGAAAAAAACAGATTTAACTGGTTTTAGTGAAGCAGATCTTAGCGGACATATAATCAATAAAAATAACACTGAAAATAAAGCAGCTAAAAATGAGATGGATACCAGTAATTTAATTCATGAAGATTATCAATTATATGCTGCCTTAACTGTCCTTGAAGGAATGGCCTTAGCAGTTAACAGATAATCCCCACTCTATAAAAACTCAGCACTAATACTGCTGAGTTTTTTATTTGTTTTAATATTATTCATCAATCATTTAGTGTACATCAATCCTGACAACAACTACTCCCTCTGCTAATAACTACGTCATCCTGAGCGCAGCGAAGGATCTCCTAAATCAATAGCCATCCTTCAGATAATGAAAGCAGCTATCAGGAATATAATTTAGGAGACCGAGATGTGATGCAATTGTGGATACCGCGCATAAAGCGCGGTAAGTAGGCGGTTAAAAAATTAAGAAGAGCTCGAAGTGGATATGGAGTAACAACTTTATACAGAATTCATGTGATTTATGCCGTTAATACCTTACCGTCTTTAATTTTTTTGACTTCAGATTGAGTATATAAAACACCCTGTCTATCTAAATTAAAAGGCCCCATCACTCCCTGACCAGATGCTTGAAGGTGAATTTGTTGCACAATAGCAGCTATTGAAAACTCCGATGTCTTCTTTAAAGAGGCGCTAATACTTTTATTAACCATGTTAAATACATCAAAAGCATAACCTGCTTCCGTTGTTGGGTAATTAAAATTAGCTTCTTGATATTCGTTAATGAAGTCTGATTTCATTTCATGAGTGTCAATGTACCATTGTCCATTAAAAACTTTCATTACCTTCGGAGTTACTCTATCCACAATACTCGTAATTGGTTTTTGAATATGAGCTTGAGTCATTGCGGCTTGAATTCCTTCAATCTTCTCTGGTGAAGCCATAATGACATAGAGTTGTGGACTTTTATTCTTTAACTTCTGCATTAAGGAACTGTATTCTGTCGTATTCGCTTTTATTTGCTCCTGCAGCACAATATTAATGCTGGAGTTTTTCTTTAATTGCTCGACGACACTTTGCGATAACACTTGATCGGATAATTCATCAGTGGAAATAAGTGCAATTTCTTTTATATTTTTTTGTTTTAAAGCCTTTACCATTACTGCTGCTTGCTCGTATTCAGGACTCCAAGCAAGGAAATTATTCTTACCATCAGCAATTCGGGGATCACTTGCCATACTAAAATGAAGAAGATTATTTTTCTTCGCTAGAGGCACCACCATTAATCCATTTTTAGAACCTTCCGTTACCAGGACGTTAATTTTATGTGTATCAATAAATTTTTGTAAGGTACCGGAGGCATTAGAATCTTTTGCTGGAAGTGCATCTAAAGTATAAAAGGAATAATGAATATTATCCGTTTGAGTTTTATCACGCGCCATTTCCATAGCACCTAAGATATTTCTACCAATAAAAGCTTGTTTATTGGTAAATGGGGCATAAATACCGACATGAACATCCAAAGTATTTTTACTTGCGGATTGCGCAAAACTAAAGCTCATCCCTAATCCCAATAACATAACTGATTTTAAAAAAATAGTACGCATCTTTTCATCCACTGATTAATAAACTTCCAACATTTTGCTATGAATAAGTGATAAATACAATCGCTTTTAATGATTAATAAATAAACGTTTAAAATATAATTCTGTTGAATAACTATACAGATCATGAGATAATCGCACTTTTTGAGACTCTCAAAAATATCATGACCTTTACTAAAGCTGCCTTGTTCTTCTTAAGCACCTCTTGGATGGCTTCCGCGCAAGCCGATATTAACTCCTACTTTAATCAAATTAAAACGAAACCCAATGCGCTCTATACTTTTTTTAAAAGTATGCCCAAGGGAGGTGAGTTACATTATCATTTAGCAGGTGGGCCTTATCCTGAAACGATGCTCGCCTTAGTTTCTCAATCTGATTATTGTTTGCAAACGGATAGTTTATCGGTGAGCGAAAAAAATAAGGATTGTAAGGGCGTAAAAACAAATCACATTCCCAATGATCCTCTTTTGTATAAAAAAATAGTGCAAAGTTGGTCCATGGATGGATTTACTCCCGGCAAAGAATCAGGACATGACCACTTTTTTAATTCTTTTATGAAGTACATGTTCATTGTATTTAATTACCGCCCTCAATTAATTGCCAATGTTATGGAGCGCGCAGCGGAGCAAAATGAGCATTATTTAGAAATTATGGACATTGCAGATAATGCTCATTCGATAAGCTTTGGCCCTTTAATAAAGAATGCCTCTACTTTTGCTGAGCGGAAGAAACTTTTACTTGATAATAAGGAATTTCAAAAAAATATTGATAAGACCATACAAGAAAGTGACGCGATGGAAGTGCAAGCACGAAAAAAATTAGGCTGTGAACGGCATCCCGAGAAAAAAACCTGTCAAATTCAAGTCAAATTTCTTTACTATGTATTGCGTGAGCAAGGGACGGATGGTTTTTTTGCTCAAGCTCTAAATGCTTTTGCAGCTGTTTCGCGTTCTAAAGGAAACCTTATTGGCGTCAATTTAGTGCAACCTGAAGATGGCGTTATTTCTTTACGTGACTATGAACAACAAATGCGTGTATTTAATTACTTACATGCGCAATACCCTCAAGTTCATATTGCTTTACATGCTGGCGAACTAACCTCCGATTTTGTTAGTGCTAAAGAATTGACTTATCATATTCATGATGCTCTTTTTATTGGCAAAGCACAAAGAATTGGGCATGGTGTTGATATTGCTTCTGAAGCAAATGCCGAAACCACTTTAGCCTACATGGCCAAACATCACATACCCGTAGAAATTAACTTAAGCAGTAATTCTCTTATCTTAAATATTTCAGGAGAAAAACATCCCTTAAACTATTATTTAAAGCACCAAGTGCCAGTAGTTTTATCTACCGATGATGAGGGCGTTTTAAGAACCGATTTAACTCAGCAATATGTTAAAGCTGCTCTGGAACATCATTTAGAATATCAAACTATAAAACAAATTAATCGTAATACCTTAACTTATGCCTTTATCCCAGGTAGCAGTATTTGGTCCAATGCCAATAAAGCAGAACGAGTACAAGCCTGTCACAATTTAGATGCACCAAGTTGCATGCAATTTATAGCTAAAAATGAAAAAGCAAAACTACAATGGAATTTAGAGAAAAAGCTTTCTGCTTTTGAAAAGCATGTATCGTAATTTTTTAAAAATCTTTATCTAAGACAAGCAGATTATATTTTATGGATAGTTGAGAAGGTGTCGTCTTTGCGCGAAGCGACGAAGCAATCCACAAGTACAATGCTGCGAACCAATAGAGTAGAAGATACAGCTTTATCGCAACTTGAATTATAAGAACCCCATAGCTGGGACAGCTGGAGTTCTTAATAGGCTATACCATTATTGTGCGAAAGGATCTTTTAGAATAATAGTAGAATCTCTTTCAGGACCTGTTGATAACATATCGATAGGTATACCTAAAAGTTCTTCTATACGTTTTAAATAAGCTATAGCATTGGCTGGCAATTTTTTCATATCAACCACATCTGCCGTAGTTTCACTCCAGCCTGGCATTTCTTCATAGATAGGAACTAAACCTTCAAAATCCACAGCAGCTTGAGGAGGACGACCTATTAAATTGCCCTGCTGGTCTTTATAAGCTACTGCAATATATAATTTTTCTAGCCCATCCAAAACGTCAAGCTTAGTAATACAAAGACCAGTGATGCTATTAAGCTCAATAGATCTTTTTAATAATACCGCATCAAACCAACCACAACGTCTAGGTCTGCCAGTTACTGCGCCAAACTCTTGACCGCGCTCAGCAATATATTTCCCCGCTTCATCAAAAAGCTCTGTGGGAAAAGGACCACTACCCACACGCGTAGTATAGGCTTTGGTAATTCCTAAAATATAATCCAAATATCTTGGTCCAAAGCCTGCTCCATTTACTACAGAGCCTACACAAGTATTAGAAGAAGTTACAAAAGGATAAGTTCCGTGATCAATGTCTAAATACACACCTTGAGCACCTTCAAATAAAATATTTTCATTTTTTTCTCGGTGTTCATGTAAACAAGCGGATACATCGCAGACCATCGATTTTAATTCTTTCGCCCATAGCTGCGCTTCATCTAAGATGGTTTGCAATTCAACAGCAGGTTGCTTGTAATATTGGGTTAAAATAAAATTATGATAATCTAAAAGTTCAGTCAATTTTTGTTTAAAACGCTCAGGGTGAAATAAATCACTTACTTTTAACGCACGTCGCGCTATTTTATCTTCATAGGCGGGGCCAATACCTCGGCCAGTAGTGCCAATTGCAGCAGTACCCATATGAGCTTCACGCGCCTTGTCTAAAGCCACATGGTAAGAAAGAATAAGCGGACAAGCCATACTAATACGTAAACGCTCTCTAACCTGAATGCCTTTAGCTTCAAGCTCATGAATTTCCGTAAGTAAGGCTTGTGGAGAAAGTACTACTCCATTAGCAATGTAACAAATGACATGAGGTCTTAGCATGCCTGATGGAATTAAACGGAGTACCGTCTTAACCCCATTAATTTTTAAGGTATGCCCCGCATTATGTCCACCTTGATAGCGAACAACAACTTGTGCTTTTTGTGTTAACAAATCAACAATTTTGCCTTTGCCTTCATCGCCCCATTGTGTGCCTAAAATAACAACATTTTTGCCCATTTATTTACTCTTACCCTGCAAATGCAGCTGAGACTTAGTCTCAGCAAAATCCGTGATTATAATTACTTTTTACCGCTGACACCATCATTTTTTGGCGTTGCCTGCTTAAAATAATCAAAAAAAGCACTGCTTTGATCTAAAACCAAAATATCTCTTTTACTATGAAAACTGCCTTGGTAGGCTAACAAGCTACGATAGAGCGCAAAGAAGTTTGGATTTTGACCATAGGCTTTAGCATAAATACTAGCAGCTTCTGATTGACCAATAGCACGCATCTCTTGTGCTTTACTTCTTACTTTTGCCAGCAATACGGTTACATCAGCATCCGCTTTCGCTTGTATTTGTTCCGCAGCCGCATGACCATCTGCCCTATGTCGGGTAGCAATTTTCTGCATATCCGCACGCATGCGTTGATAAATGGCATTACTGGTATTCGCGGGTAATTCAATGCCCTTAATACGAACATCAACCACATTAATACCTAATTCACCTGCCTGTTTTTTAGCAGCATCACGCAGCAACATCATCACATCATCTCGGCCACCTGATACAACGACAGAAATAGTCCGTTTACCAATTTGAGCACGTAATAAGGTATTTAACTGTTGTTCTAATAAAGTCTCGGCTTTAAATTGATTACCGCCGGTAGATTTGAAATATTGAGCTAAATTGGCAATTTGCCATTTAACATAATAATCAATCATTACATCCTTTTTCTCTTTAGTAACAATCCGCGTTGATTTGATATCCATAGTTTGAATGCGCGTATCAAAAACACGAACATTCTCTATAAAAGGCGTTTTAAAATGTAGACCTGGATTTAAAATCTTAATTTTTCCTTGATCAGTATTTACCAAACGACCTAAACGCAAAATAATACCCTGCTGACCTTCGCTTACCGTAAAAACGCTAGTAAATAAAACAAGTAAAATAAAAAGTACTAAGACACTAATAATGGCTTTGGCTGAACTCATGATTAATCTCTCCCTTGGTATGTAGGTCTAATGAGATCGCGCCCAGCCAATAGTAAACTCTCATCACTATCATTATTCGCGGTTTCGTCTGTTTTAACTGGAGCTTTATTTATTGACATATCAGGCTGATTTCCCATTAATTTATCTAAAGGTAAATACAATAAATTTCCTGACTTAGCATCAACAATAATTTTGCTACTTTTATTTAACACTTCTTGCATGGTTTCTAAATACATTCGTTCTGCTGTAATTTGCGGTGTTGCAATATATTGCGGCAGTAAAGCAAGAAACTCAGCAACTTCACCCTTAGCTTTTAAAACTACTTGTTGTGAATAAGCTTTTGCTTCTTGTTCTATACGACTTGCATTACCCTCTGCAGTAGGAACTACTTTTGCCGCATAGGTATAAGCCTGCTCTTTAAAGCGCTTCTCGTCTTCTTGCGCTTTGATTGCGTCGTCAAAAGCATCTTGAACACTTTCAGGGGCACGGGCTGGTTGAGGTGAAACGTTAACAATCGCAATTCCTGTTTTATACAAAGATAAAGTTTTTATTAAAGTATCTTGTACACTGTTTCCCCAAACCTCACGGCCTTCTGTAAGAATTTGATCTAAGGTAGTCGTGCCCACCACTTGTCTTAAAGCACTAGAAGTAGCTTGCTGCAAACTTTCTTCAGCATTAGCTACGTTAAATAAATATTCTTTTAGATCACTAATACGATACTGAACTGCAACGGATACCGACACTAAATTTTCATCTCGAGTAAGCATTTGTGCAGAATAGGAATGATCCATCACGCGGTCTACATTCATCACTATTTTTGATGAAATAATGCGAGGTATCCAATGAGGGCCAGGACCTACCGTTTCGACATATTTTCCAAAACGAAGTATCACTGCTTGTTCAGCAGGATCAACAATAAAAATCCCTGATAAAACCCAAATCGCTACAACAACAATAGCGATTAAACCGGCTAATAGGCCAATACTGCCATTTGAACTCGTATTATTCGATTTACCCGGACCACCTAAAAAGGTCTTTTTTAGTTTTTCGTGGATGCGTTTAAAAGCTTCATCTAAATCCGGCGGCTGATCTTTACCTTTCCAGGGATCCTTACCTTTTTCCGGTTCATTCCATCCCATGCCTGCTCCTAGCAATTTATTAAAGCTAGGATTTTATGGGGTATATGAAGTTTAAGCAAGTAGTACTGTGATTGATGATAAATAACCCGCCCTCTCTTTGGGAAAAGTAAAAGAAATTTAAATAAGTTAAACGAATAAGAAGTATCCTTTTTTACTGGAGAACTAAGCGTTTGAAAAGGAATGGAGCCCGTCGTAATACTAGGTTGAAGCGATATCGAGGCATGAAATTCCCGGATTAGGCTGCGCTAATCCGGGCTACAAAACTCTGATTACATGGCAAGACTATTAGTAGTTAGCTCCACGTCTTGAATATCATCATGAAGTTTTGGCAATGGTTTGAACATTTCATTATAGATGGTTGCAGAACGAGTAGTAGGATTAGTTTTGACATAACGTTGTATTGTTTCCCAATCACATTGACCATCAGCAATCATCCAACGCATTTTACTCCAGCTATTGGTTATCAATTGATTATTATAGGCATCGGTATAACGCTTAACGAACATTGCATAAAGTTTTACGGGATCCTTTTCCGAAGATAGGTCTGCCGCTACAGCGGTCGGTAATACTTCTTTTTCATTGCTCGTTGTTGTGTATTTTCTTACTACAAGATTTTCAACAACCCACGCGGCATCGCTAGGCGTACCGAACAAACGACGAATAGCACTACCCCAAGAATGATGTGCATAGACAATATTATGCAAGGCACTTTCTGTTAAATGACAACGACGAACAAAAGGATCGACTAAATCCGGCTTATCCGCTAAATACAGATGTATTGCTTTAAGAATAGCGCTGCGATTATTACTTAATAATTCACGCATCGCTTCACTACGCGGTGGTTCTGCACCTCGGCATAATAACATTGCGATTCCACGTAGAGCATCTTCTTTATTTTTACCTTCATTAAAATGATCGCAAAGCCGCTCTATTGCTCTTTGCTTGTTTATTTTACCACCGGTAGTAACAGTACGTTCTTCTTCAAGTAATAACTGATCTACGCTTTGTTCTAATAAAGCTTCTAAAGCATCAATTTTACATAAATGAGCTGCTAATAAAACAGGGGTATCTTGAGTTATTCCGCAAGGATTACCTAATTGGACGCCCTCTTTTGCTAGCAAACGAATAGCTTGTGGGTAATTCAAGACTACCGCTTGATGAATAGGTTGAAAAGGTACTCTTAAATCACTCATGCTCGTGGGCACATGAAGATTAGGCGCGCGTTTTAATAGCTCTGTTAACAGACTATCATTTTTACTTGCTAGAACTAAAGATATTAAAGTACGGCCGTCTTGATCGCGTTGATCCACGTTAAATACACTAAGTGCCTTTTTACTTTTCTTGGCTGACCTGCCTGGCATCGTTGGCACTACAATTACGGTATCACTAAGCTCTACTTGGGGCATTAAGGACAACAAATGGAGAGCAAGTTGGATTTTTTCTTCCCTAATTGCTTGGTGTAAAGGAGTACCAATATTTTTATCATCCATCAAAGATACCACGTGCTCAACCATAGGAAGCAGGCTATTGGATGCTGATGCTTCGTCAGTACTATCTATAGACTCTGAATATAAATGAATTAAATAATTTAATACCGTCATTTGAGAAGCATCCGCTATCCAAAAGAAATGCTCTAGGAAATCAGCTTGCTTTTTTATTTGATCTTGCACGTATGCTTTAAATCCATCTAATCCTTGATGTATAGCTTTATCAAGTTCAAGTATTGAGTCCATATATTTTATTCCTTAACAATTAATCGCGATGGTTCATTTTGCCGAGTATCTATATTACACAATGAATAAATGAAGATCAAAAAAATTAAATTCTTGGCTGCAACATTGCAAAGATTGTGTATTATTTTTTCAAATATTCGGGCCCTTTATTTTTTAATAAATAGTAAATCCCATACCCCATGACCTAAGCGTTCGCCTCTTTGTTCAAACTTAGTTAAAGGCCTGGACTCTGGTCTAGGTGCATAAGCACCTTCTTTTTGTTGATTAGTTAATGCCCTATCATTAGTCAACACTTCTAATATATGTTCCGCATATTCTTGCCAATCCGTAGCACAATGGATAAATCCACCGGACTTTATTTTTTTTACTAACAACTCGATGAATTCAGGTTGAATTAAGCGACGCTTATGATGACGCTTTTTATGCCAGGGATCAGGAAAGAAAATTTGTACTCCTGCTAGAGAACCATCAGCTAATTGTGTTTGGAACACCTCTACGGCATCATGAGCTACCACACGAACATTAGCTAAGTGATGATCATGAAGATCAGCAACTAAACTTCCTACTCCTGCCTTATGAACCTCAATCCCAATATAATCTAAATGAGGGTTTTCTTTGGCCATGGTTAACAAAGAACTCCCCATTCCAAAACCAATTTCAACAATAACCTCTGAGCTGCGTCGAAAAATTTCTGTATAATCCCATGGTGAATCACCTAATAAAAGCTCATAGTCTTTAAGCCAAAGATCTAATCCTTGTTGTTGCCTATTACTTACTCGTCC
This sequence comes from Legionellaceae bacterium, assembly GCA_947476305.1. Lineage (GTDB taxonomy): Bacteria > Pseudomonadota > Gammaproteobacteria > Legionellales > Legionellaceae > Legionella. The sequence goes on along the minus strand of CANJQE010000019.1, from coordinate 923 downwards.
AGCACGTAAAACGTAACTCTTTATTTTGCGATGCATCAAACTACTCTTAATTTTGAAAGAGCGCGATTATACTCATAGCTGATTAAAATTTCTACTAAGCTTCCCTAAAAGCTCTTTATTTGTTACATTGAGGAGTTAAAGTAGTTTGCATTCCCTTTATTTATAAAGGGGTAAAACAAAGTAAAAAAATATTGCAATATTGGAGTTTTTTTGGTATAAAACCGCTCTTGTATTTCACATCCGGCTATTTTGTTTTGACGAAAGCCCCGAATTTTACAAAGACAACTACAATATATAGAACCTATTTTGGAGTAACATAATGTCTAGAGTATGTCAGGTAACTGGCAAGCGACCCATGTCTGGTAACAAAGTGTCGCACGCTAATAATAAAACGAGAAGACGCTTTCTGCCTAACATTCAGAACCATAAGTTCTGGGTTGAAGAAGAAAATAGATTTGTCAAATTAAAACTTACCACCAAAGGTATGCGTATTATTGACAAATTAGGTATTAAAGCAGTTCTGGATAAAATCAGAGCTAAAGGCGAAAAAGTATAATCAGGGGTATAAACCATGGCAGCTGTTACAGTAAAAGTGAAAATGGAATCCACAGCAGGAACTGGATACTATAAAACCACCACGAAAAATCCACGTAACCATCCTGAAAAGATGGAATTAAAAATGTACGATCCTAGAGTTCGTAAGCACGTGCTCTTCAAAGAGAAAAAAGTTAAGTAAATCAAAGCCCTGTTTTCAGGGCTTTTTTTATGGCTCAAAAAATCTAATTTTTTATTCTCACTGCAAAAACATTATCTCAATATATACTGTGCGCGGTCACAAATTGAGGTTTTAGCTGCTTGACATTCCTGTACAAAGGATCATCATTCGCGCTTTTAGCCAGCAAGGGATATGTCGGTGATCAATG
>CANJQE010000018.1 GCA_947476305.1 Legionellaceae bacterium | reverse complement strand
TTTACCACCTTACTCTCCTGACTTAAATCCTATTGAAAAGGTATGGGCTAATTTTAAGAGAAATCTCAGAAAAGTCATAAAAAAATGTGGTAGTTTTCGTGACGCAATTACTCAGGCCATGAGGAAAACTTTTCCGGACTAGCTATAATTATTTTCAGGAAACAAATCCCAGTCTTTTATTTAAAGAATGCTCTTGTTTTTGTGAAGTAGTTGAATCAGCAGAACAAATACCACGTTTATTAAACATTGCCATGCAGACAGCTAAGGCTAAATCGGGAGTAGCCGTATTAGTTATTTCCGGTGACATAGCATTGCAAGAGGCTCTCCTGCCAGCAAGCAAAGAAGCTTTGTCTTCTTTGCGTCCTGTCGTTGTTCCACCTCTGTCTGTTTTAGAAGATATTGCTTCACGATTAAACGCTGCTAAAAAGGTCACGATTTTTTGTGGTATTGGTGCTGCTGATGCCCGTGAACCCTTAATGAAGCTCTGTCAGTTAGTACAGGCACCGATAGTCCACACGCTGCGTGGTAAACCATATATTGAATACGATAATCCATATGATGTTGGTATGACCGGTTTTTTGGGATTTTCTTCAGGTTATTATGCTATGGAGTCTTGCGATGTATTATTGTTATTAGGAACCAGCTTTCCTTACAGGCAATTTTATCCTTCGGGAGCAGAAATAATACAAATTGATTTGCATGGAGAACAACTCGGAAAGCGAGTTGACGTGGCTTTAGGTGCTGTAGGAGATGTTAAAAATACTTTGGATGCTTTAGTCCCTTTACTTAAAGCCAAAAACGATACAAGCCACCTTGAAAAAGCAGTAGATCATTATCATAAAGCACGAAAAAATATGGATGCATTAGCAACGACAACAGCAGATAATTCACCATTACATCCCCAATATGTAGCTAAATGTATTGATCTAGCAGCAACAGATGATACTGTTTTTACCGCCGATGTAGGTACACCTACGGTTTGGGCTGCACGCTATTTAAAAATGAATGGTAAACGCCGTCTTTTAGGCTCATTTAATCATGGCTCTATGGCGAATGCTTTATCTCAGGCAATTGGAGTTCAAGCCACCTACCCAAAACGCCAGGTTGTCGCTTTGTGTGGAGATGGTGGTTTCTCTATGTTAATGGGCGAAATTTTAACTCTTATTCAGCAAAAATTACCCGTTAAAGTTATTATTTTTAATAATGGTACCTTAGGGTTTGTCGAAATGGAGATGCATATAGGTGGAATGTTGGATTACGGGACGGAGCTGGTTAATCCCAATTTTGCTGCTTTGGCTGAAGCGGTCGGCATTAAAGGGATAAAAGTTGAAAGTGCGTCTCAACTACCGGATAGTTTAGATCGTGCATTTGAACATCAAGGGCCTGTTGTGCTTGATGTGCGCATTAATCGTAATGAGTTAATTATGCCGCCCACTATCGAAATGAAAGAGGTTAAGGGCTTTAGTCTGTATCTAATGAAAGCACTTATTAATGGTCAAGGAACCTCTATTCTTGATTTAATTAAGACAAATCTCTGGCACTCAGAAGATTAGCCTTAGCGATTTTCTGTACAGCCTATTTTCAAGAAGCATTTAGTATGGTTTTGGTAAATGAGCTTCTTAAATAAAATCCTCTCGGTAAGGTTTGTACCTTATTCCCTTCGGCATCAAAGCAGTAACATAATGATTTAGCATTGGCTGCTTTGGGTCTTATTTGTAAATAATCTCCTGCACTCGCATCAAGGGTTTCTAAATAGCCGGTACTGATTTGTGAGCTTAAGTAATTCCAGTCCGCTGCTAAAATAGCTTCTTGATTTTGATCTGGTGACCAGAGAAATGCTCTACCTATTCTTCTTTGACCATAAGGAATATCAGTGTCTCCTTCTATAGACACCCAAAGAATACGTTTTAACTTGCCATAACATTGTGAAGAATACCAGTGTTGCTGATGGATAGTGAGCAAAGGAATGGAGGTAATATAAGTGGACTCCGCGGGAGTACCTGAAGACCCAATAGGCAAGGTTTTAAGTTCAATACTTAAGTCTTTAAAATCTGGTTCAGCCAGATTACCGGCATTAGTACCTAATACTAGCTCTAATAATTGACCAATTAAACCTTTTCTTTGCGAAGCTTGTGTTGGAATTAAAACACTAAGTTGACTCGCCAATTGAAAAAAAGTCATTCCCTCAATCTTAGAGCATCGGGCTAATAACTCAGACTCCGTCTTCGGGGGAAGGCTTTTTGGCGGTAAATAGATCACGTTGCCCCTCTTTTATTTCAATAGCTATTGGTTCAACTGGTGGCTTAATTCCTGCTGCTTTAAATTGAGCCGTAATAGCAAACAAGACTTTTGAGCGAATTTCTACTCGTGAATAAGTCTGTACATTAATAAAATAACGCACTTCAAACTCAATAAGTGCTTCATCAATTTTTTTCAGGAATACTTGTGCCGGTGGATCAGGCACAATCTCTGGTATTATAGCCAGTACATCTAAAATAAGTTGTTGTACTATTGTGGGATCATCAGAACGACATACTTTAATTGGAAATACCGTTCTAACAATACTGTCTTGCAAAGTCCAATTGGTAAAAGGTTTATTAAAGGTTTCTGCATTAGGAATGAGTACCTCCATATTATCCCAAGAAGAAACACGCATGGTACGTATTCCTATGTGAGCCACTCGTCCCTCATGCTCACCCAAAGTAATTAGATCCCCTTCTCTTACTGGACGCTCAATCAGCAACATAATCCCGCCAACAATATTACTAGCAAAATCTCTTAGTCCAAACCCCATCCCCACTGCAAGTCCACCAAGAATCATAGACATCCCACTTAAATCCAGACCCAAGACATGGAGGGTAATAAATACACCTACTATAATCACTGCATATTGAGTGAATATGGAGAAGCTATTACGTATCGCAACATCTTTTGCATTTTTATAAAGCCATCGATAACAAAATTCACGAGTCCATTTTGATGCCCATATGAAAATGGATAAGACAATAAAAAACTCAATGACGCTTTCCACGGTAATATAAATACCAGTAAAATTAATTAAGCTATAATGAGCAATTTTACTTAAATTAACCATTACAATAGAGTCGGAATGCCAACCGAAAATCTGGAATAAAATAAAAATACTAAATAAAAGAAGAATGACGCGAAGAATTTTATCTAGTGGTTTCAAGAATATTTCTATCCATAACCAACCATTTTCTAATGCTGAAATCATCCATTCAGACAAAAGCTCCAAAAGATCAGCAATTAAACCTCGAACAAGAATATAACCAACTAAAATTGATAGGATATAAGCTTGATAGCCACTCATGGTCCAAGCTAAATTAGTAAAACCGAACAAACCGATAAGGGCTGTAGTAAATAAGGTAATAGGAATTAAAATGATTAGTAAATAAGCAACATTCTTAATGTAGCGTTTTTTAGCATTTAAAAATGGCCTTAATAAATAAGGAATCACATCTTTACTTTTCCAAAGAACTAAAGAAACGGTTAAAATAAAGAGCATAAAGAAGCGGTTGAAAATATCTTGTACAATAATAGCTAATGGCAATAAATGACCTAAAACCATTAAAGCACTGGTCCAACCTCCGAAAAGAAATAACCATTTTAATCGATAATAGAGTTTTACATCCTTACCGGAAACATCTGAAAGTCTTTCTAATAATGCCAAACGAGCAATTAATATCAAAATTCTAAAAGTAAACCAAACCGTTATTAAGCTGGTTAGTAATTGATAATTGGCGAAAGAAATGCTCGTGAAGGCAAAAATCACTCGTAACATGACTAATAAACAAAGATAAGGAATATTCCTTTGGATAATGACTAATACGCCATCATATAAATAACCTGTTAACCTTGAGCGCTCTTTATTGCCTTCTAATGACTTTAAAAAATAATTAAAGGCGATAAAAAAAATAAGAATCGTACTTAAAAGCAACCATAAAACAACCGTTGGAATAAGTTCAAGCCAGGTGTAACTATCATAAACCTTTAATAAAAGGGTCTTAAGATATTTATAAAACTGCCCAGGAATAGCCGCTATTTTATTAAGAATAATGGGCCAACTATTGATGTTATATTGCGCAAGACTTTGTCTTGTAGAAATCAATTTCTTTAATTGCGTTTGATAATTATCTAGTTTTTTTATCAGACTATCCTTTAATATATTGATTGATTCAAGTTGTTGCTTTAGATTATTTTCTAAGTTACTAATCGTTTTTTTCAAAACAGGATTGAGTACAAAAGCAACCTCTTTATCTAAAGAACCTTGTAATTGATGTAGTGATTTTTCAATGCCTATTGTTTGAACGATCGATTCTTTATACACATCAACAACCATTTGCAAATTTTTAGTATCGAGATTATTAAGTAATACAATATCAGCCTTAATGGTTCTCTTTTCAATATTGAGCGCATTTAGATCATCATGAATTAAAGCAATATGTTGGTTATTTATTAGTAATCGAGCTTGATGATCGATTTTTATATTTGAATCATTAGGGCCAGGCTTATTATCCTTTTCTTTACTTAAATTGCTTTGATATAAATTAAATAATTGCTCATTTAAATTAACCTTTTTAGTTTTAATTACTAGTAACTTTTGCTCTAAAGAAAAATGTTCTTGCCAAACTTTAAGCTTTTTTGTTTCCTCAATTAATTCAATTTTTAATTGTTGTGCTAAGTTTATGTTTTCATTAACTAATTCGAGAGTTTTATCACTCACTACGAGCAAGGTTTCTGTTTTAGCAACGCGCTCTTGAATGTTTATTTCATCATTGTTTAGGGGAAGTTGTTGTAGATACTTAAGTTTTTGATTTAATTCAACACTTTGCTTTTTTTCATTCTCAAGAAATGAATTTAAACTTTCAATCTTAGCATCAACAATAGTTAAAGAAGCATTGATATGCTCCATTCTATTATCAAATTCGGTTTCATCTTTAGGAGAAATATATTGCTTAGTATTATTAATAGCAATATTAAGGAAATTCTTTTCTTGCGCTAAATATTCAATAAGCGTAGAAGGATTATCTTTGATTTTAGTCGGTTTTGCCTTTTCTCCAGCAGCATATAGCCATTGATAACCCAAAAGAGCTATCAATGCAATAATACAAGTTAAACACCACCTCCGGTACTTATTGGTGGTGTTTAAACTGCGATTATTTTGCTGGAATGGTAGCAAGTTTAATTCCTAATTCATTTAATTGCGCAGCACCAGTCGGTGATGGCGCACTAGTTAAAAGACAAGATGCTGTTTGTGTTTTAGGAAACGCAATAACATCACGAATTGAAGTAGAATCAGTAAGTAACATAGCTAATCTATCAATCCCTAAAGCAATTCCTCCATGTGGAGGAGCTCCAAACTGTAAGGCATCGAGTAAAAAGCCAAATTTTTCCTGTGCTTCTTGCTCATTAATTCCTAATAAATCAAAAACAGCTTGTTGTAATTGCGGCTGATGAATTCGAATAGAACCGCCACCTATTTCATAACCGTTAATTACAATATCATAAGCTTTTGCTAAGGTTTGAGTAGGCTCTTTCTTTAAACCATCAACAGATAAACTCTGTGGTGAAGTAAAGGGATGGTGCATTGATTGCAGGCGATTATTTTGATGATCCATCTCAAACATTGGCCAATCTACTACCCATAATAGTTGCCAACCTTCACTTAATAGCTTTCTATCCTGCCCTAATTTTATACGTAAAGCACCCATGGATTCATTAACCACATAATCCTTGTCAGCCCCAAAAAACACTACATCACCTGTTTTAGCATCAGTTCGTTTTAGGATAGCCTGGACAACCTCTTCATTCAGAAATTTTAAGATTGGTGATTGCAAGCCATCCATCCCCGCTGCTAAATCATTTACTTTGATATAAGCTAAACCTTTTGCACCATAAATACCGACAAATTGGCCATAACCATCTAAATCTTTTCGGCTTAAATCGCAACCATTTGGCAATTTTAAAGCAACAACCCTACTTTTAGAATCATTAGCCGCTGTAGCAAAGACCTTAAAGTCACAATTTTTCACTAGATCAACTATATCAATAAGTTCTAAGGGATTACGCAAATCTGGTTTATCACTTCCAAATCGTCTCATTGCTTCGGCATAAGACATTCTTGGTAGTTTTTCTGGTATTGTGACGTTAAGGATGTCTTTAAATACTACTTTTAATAAGCCTTCTATTAACTTTAAAATATCTTCTTCATCAATAAAGGCCATTTCAATATCAAGCTGGGTAAATTCAGGCTGTCTATCTGCTCTTAAATCTTCATCTCTGAAACAACGTACGATTTGATAATATTTATCAAATCCAGACATCATAAGTAACTGTTTAAAGAGTTGTGGCGATTGGGGTAATGCATAAAATTCCCCAGGATGAACTCGTGAAGGAACTAAATAGTCTCTAGCCCCTTCTGGAGTGGCTTTTGTAAGCATCGGTGTTTCTATATCAAGAAAATCTTTCTGATTTAAATAATGACGAATACAACTAGTCAAATTATGGCGTAATGTTAATTTGTTTTGCATCGAAGTACGTCGTAAATCAATATAACGGTACTTATAACGTAAATCTTCATTTACCACCTGATGATCATCAGGTAAAAAAGGTGGTGTTGGTGATTGATTCAATATTTCCAGTTCAGTTCCAATAACCTCTACTGCGCCAGTAGCCATGCGATCGTTAACCATGCCGTCAGGACGTCTTCTTACAATTCCTGTTACTTTAACCACAAATTCAGAACGTAATTTTTCAGCAATGGAAAAAGTATCCTTATTTTCAGGTTCATAAACTACTTGTAAGAGGCCAGAACGATCTCGTATATCTAGAAAAATAACACCACCATGATCGCGTCGATTATGCACCCAACCACAAACAGTGATTACTTGATCTAAACTTGATTCATTCACTGAAGAACAGTAGTGTGTACGCATAAAACCACCTTTGATTTTTTATTGTGTTGTTACTAATGCTGCCGGATTACTAGACTGCATTACGCCAAGAGAAATTATAAACTTTAATGCTTCCTCAATACTCATATTAAGCTCTATTGCTTCATTTTTAGGCATTAACATTAGAAATCCTGAAGTTGGATTAGGAGTAGTTGGTACAAAAAGGGAAATCATTTCTTCATTTGTATGAGTACTAATTTCCTGTGTTGCGGTACCAGTCTGAAAAGCTAAACTCCATAATCCTTTGCGAGGATATTCAATTAATAATACCTTTCGAAAAGCATCTCCATTACTCGATAACACCGTATTAATTATCTGCTTCACGGCATTATATATTGAACGTACTAAAGGTATTCGGGATAGAAGTGATTCACCCCAACTTACCAATCGTTGCCCCAAAAGATTAGTCGCCAAAACTCCGGTTGTAAGCAATAATACTAAGGATAATACTACGCCAAAACCAGGAATATCCATGCCTAATAAGTACTCAGGCTGGTATGCCTTTGGAAGTAAAGCCAAAGTATTATCCAACAAATCAATAATAAAACGTAAAACACCTATAGTCACTAAAATCGGTAACCATACAACTAAGCCCGCTAATAAATAACTTCTTAAGGATTTTGATTTCACTCACTATCACCCTTAGAGGTCTTAGCCGTATCAGACGCTGGTGCAGCAGCTGTTTCCGTTGTTTTTGTTGATTCATTCGATTTGGAGTTTGGATTAGTATTTTTATTTTTGAAATCGGTTACATACCATCCAGAACCTTTTAACTGAAAACCAGCCGCTGATACTAATTTAACCGCCGTATCTTTGTGACATTCAGGGCATTCTTTTACAGGCTCATCACTTATTTTTTGCATTATATCAAACTGGTGATGACAATTTGAGCATTGGTATTCATAAATTGGCATCTTAAAAACTCCATTAACTTTGAATTGTTTCAAAATAACCCTTGATTATAGCTAACTAGCAAGAGATGAACAACCAATATAAAGACTAAATTGGAGGCTAATATTTGCTTTTCAATTAAAAAGTTTAGTCTTTCGTTCTTCAACTAGGGTTTTGTAGTTTTCTTTCATCTTAACTGAAAGAAAGCTCTTTTCGATAAGCAAAAACCAGGAGGGAATTTTTTGTAAGAAATCATTAATCACTTCATCTATTATTTTTTGATTCAATATCAGCCGCTCTACTGCAAAATAATGTAATAAATCCTTTTTGGTCAGATTATTTTTCTTTCCTTTTAAAGGCAAAGCCAGTTCTTCTTTTGACTCTCTGATTATAATTGTAGTATTTACTAAATCATAAGCTGGGGATAAATAATTTTTTTGATCTTTAGTAATGATAGAAAAATTTTTCAAATGCATGTCCTCATTACCAGTCAAGTAATTAAAAAGAGTTAATTTAAACAGTTTAATAAGCTCAATCTTAGGAAAACTACAATATTTAGTGATGATATCAACTACTTGCTCCATTGAACTTTGATATTTTGTATCTCGACTTTTCCCTGATAGCTGCGAAAAATCTTCTAATGCTAACTTTTTATGCTGACCTGTTCTATCGAAACGCTTCACAAAATAAGTCATACTATTATCTTTTGCGTACAATAATCCATGCACAGGGACCTCTATTCCCATCATTGCCGCTAAGCTCATAGTTAATGCTTCATTTTCTGGTAACTCTGGATAATGAACACTTGGCGTTTTTAAAATATATTGCCCTTGTTGATCCACAATCTTAAAATATCCCTCTTTCACTTTTAATTGTGCACTTAGTTTGGTTTGTACTCCTTGGATAGACATTTTTCCGGCTCTACTTATGGCCTCTTGCCTTTGCTCTTCTGCACTTAGCCCTAATGGTTCGAGCTTTTCTAATTGGGGGGAAAGAAGTTTTAATCCATTTTTTGAATAAAGACTATCATTTAAAATTGACTCATAGCTAATTGGGCAGCGTTTCATTCAAGTGCCTCAACAGTTACGGCACCAACAAGATCATGCCCTACTTGGATAAGTTGACCAAATAAATCATTTTTATCCAATTTATATTTACGTAACAAGCCGTCAAGCATAATACCTTCAGGCAATAATCCTTCAAAAAAAGAAGGGAAGGCATCAAATTCATAAACTTTTTTAATTACGGGCATAGTTAAGGAAATTGGGGCTTTATTATAATATTCATGGTAAGTAAATCTATAATTACTCTTAACTAGTTCCTCTAGTATCCCCGTCTCAATACCATTCATAAATACTTTTGCTGTTCTCATTCTTCACTCTTATCTTGTATTGGAAATGGGGTATCAAATTTCATTTTTATATTTAATACCTCTAAGATTTTTAACAAAGTATTTAATTGGATTGTTTCTTTGCCTTTTTCAAGATCAAATAAAGCAGTTTTACCAATGCCTGCTATTTTAGCGCACTCTTTTTGCGAAAGACCGCTTTGCTTTCGGTAATATTTTATTATTTTAGCTATCTCATTTGAGGTCATACATTTACTTTATTTGACAACATATTACTGTTATAGCAGTAAATTTTATTAAAAACAAATTTAATTACTATAAATCAAGATTTAAAAGAGAAATTTTACTGTTAAAGCAGTAATTATAGGCATTTACGGGAGAGGTTAATAAATAACGAATGTTAAAATGAGTTTATTGCCGCTAAAGCAGTAATTTCAAGAAGGTAAAATAGGCCTTTTAAACCGCCTATTTTCCAAGCAGACCGGGCTACAATAATAGCTTAAGTAAGCGCCATTCGGGACGGTCCCTGTTTTTTACTAACTGTTGACCATTTTTTACTTCTATATAATTTTTTTTAGAAATGCTTAGCTCTTCACATATGGAGTTTTTGAATCAATTACGGCAAAAGTACTATCGGTACACATAAATTGAATAATTTGCTCTACTTTAAATAAAATATAGCTGCACCCCATATATAGCAAGGGATGTGGGCCATTTAAAATTCCAAATGACCCCATATTTTATTTATAACAACGTAGTTCTTATTAAAAAAGGAACTACGTGGAATTTTAAACACTTCATCGATGGTAATGTCCACCACCGCGATGATAAGAACTACCGCGTCCTTCGCGGTAATGAGGACCGCCACGATATGCATCCAAAGCATGTCCAGGAGCACCGCGATAGTAGTGTCTCCAACCTGGATGACCATGCGCGTAGAAGTTAGCATCCCATCCTCTTCCGGTCCAAAATCCAAATCCTTCACGATAGTAGCCAACATTGTAGCCACCCACGATGACATCTGGCTCGTAAACAACTTCAGCCGTTGGTGTTGCTACATAATCAACAGACTCGACAACACAACTGGCTAAACCAATCGACAATAAGATTACAGCTAAACCTCTCATTTGTGGTCCCCTTTATTATAAATGACTCAGTGTCACTATACATCGTGTATAATGATTACAACAAATAAAAATCCAGAAAAATAATACTGCATGAGTTGTTTCTCTATATCCTCAATAATTTCAAATATATCGGCTTTTAAATTATTAATTCTGTATTTATATATTTTGAGCAAAAAGACAAAGCGCTCTCTTTCAAGGCGCAGTTAAATAATATAAAACATGAGGATGCATCAGGGCTCCGAAAACATCACGTCACATACAATACAGCGAATCTGAGTTGAAGTATCGTTATTTGAGTTTTCAAATGTTTTTCCAACTGCTATCGCAGTAAATTCTATTAAAAATAAATATATTACCGTCAAATCGGTATTCCAATGGGCTCTCGGGGTTTACAGCGCACTATCCTTTTTAGGAATAAATACTCTTTGTCTTTTTTTGATCAAATAATACACCGCGGGCAGAACAAATAGAGTAAAGACTGTCCCCCAACATAGTCCACCAATTAAAACAGTACCAATAGCCCTGCGCGCTTCAGAGCCGGCATCATGCGATAAGATTAATGGAATTGCTCCAAAAACCATCGCTCCTGTAGTCATAAGAATTGGTCTTAATCGTAAAACTGCCGCGCTTTGAATAGCCTCAGCCAGCTCTACACCTTGCTCTCTTAATTTATTAGCGAACTCTACAATTAAAATACCATGCTTACTGATTAGACCAATCAAAGTAATCAGACCTACTTGGGTATAAATATTTAATGATTGACCAAAAAGGTACATAAATAATAAAGCACCAAAACATGCGAGAGGAACAGTAAACAGGATAATTAAGGGATCTATAAAGTTTTCAAATTGCGTTGATAAAATAGCATAGATAAAAGCGAGGGATAAAAACAGCAAAAAGAGCATGGTATAAGATGATTCATTAAATGCTTTGGCATCCCCAGTCCAAGTCATTTTATAGTTAGCAGGTAAATTCTGCTGCGCTATAGCCCATAATTGTTCAGAACCTTTTGCTATAGACCCACCTTTATGCATCTGTACATGTAAGGTTGTTGAGCGCATCTGTTGATAATGATCTAAAGTAGCGGGTTGTGCCTTGGGTTTCATTTTGCTAATAGCCCCAAGCGATATGCGCTTACCTTTGGCAGTAGTAAGGTAAAGCTCATCTAAAGTCCAAGGGGAGGTACTTCCTTGAATGGTTATATTATAGAGTACTCCATTTTTTTCAAAGGTTTGCGTTTTATCCCCACTAAAAAATACTTCTATTGTTTTAGCAATCTGGCTTGGACTAATTCCTAATTTGGCAATTTGATTATGATCCAATTCTATAGAATAACCCAGGGTATCCAACCGAAGTTCAAAATAGCTACTTTCGAATAATCCACTCTTATCAATCACTGTTTTTAAATGTTCTGTTTGTTTGAATAGGTCTCTATAACTATTAGGACTGGAAATGACTAAAGCTAATTCTGTGCCACTACCAGCATTATCAATACCAGGTAAGCCTGTATCCCAAGACCAAATATGAGGATCAATAGAGGGATAATGTGCAAATATGGGTTTCAGATTCTCTACGATATCATTGGCGCTTCTTTTTCTTTGATTGTGATCTTTAAGCGGAAATACAGTACTTGCACCCCAATCACCAATAAAGGTAAGTCTATTATCTGATTCAGGTAGCTTAATAAGCTTTTCGATGCTCTCTATTTTTTCATCTAAGGTATTAATATCTTCTCCTGGTACCGGAGGAATATAAATACCAATTAAACTACGATCTTCTTTTGGCGCCATTTCATGACTTATAAAATGATAGAGGCTAATACTCGCTAGAATAGAAAAAAGAGCTACAACGCCGGTCAATCTCAAATGTCGAAAAACAAAATGTAAGGCACTAGAATAATGTTTTGCTAATCGTTCAAGCATTAGATCGACTTGAGGTAACCAATTTTTGTTATCTTTTTGCAAAAGATAACCGCACATTACTGGTGATAAAGTTAAGGCCACAATCCCTGAGATAAAAACACTACCTGCCAATGCAACAGCAAATTCAATAAAGAGCTGACCTAACATCCCCTGGATAAAGGCAATAGGTATATAAACACTTGCAAGTGTACAAGTCATGGCAATAATAGCAAAGCCAATTTCTCGTGCTCCTTTAATAGCAGCTTCTAGAGGAGATTCCCCTTTTTCTATATGACGCCAAATATTTTCTAAAACAATAATGGCATCATCTACCACCAAACCAATAGCTAATACCATGGCCAGCAAGGTCATTAAATTAATAGAAAAGCCGAAAATCTTGAGAAACAGTAATGAGCCTAATAAAGAAATAGGAATAGTAACCAAAGGAATAATAGTCGCTCTCAAATTACGTAAAAAGAGAAAAACAATAACCAGTACTAAAATAATAGCTTCGCCAATAGAGGAACGAATACTTTTAATAGACGCATTAATAAAATCAGCTTGATCAAGAATTACATTAATTTTTAGATCCGATGGTAGGCTTTTTTGTATATTTTGAATTGTTTTTCTTACTTCTTTAGAAACCTCAATAGGATTAGCATCATTTGCTCTATTAATGGATAACACTAAACCTGTATGTCCATTAACCCGCACCCGCATACTGGTGTTATCCGTTGCCAGTTCTATTTTAGCAATTGAGTTTAATAAAATAGGATGAGACCCAGCTTTTATCAATAGATTTTCATAATCCTTTTGGGTTTTTAAAGTTGAATTTAAGGTGCTAGGAATTTTATTTTTATACTTTCCAACAGGTAAAGACACCCTACTTTTAGTTAAAGCATCCACTACTTCATCGGTATTAATACCAAAAGAGAATAACTTATCGGGCTCTAAACTAATGGTATAAGTATAGGGTTGTCCCCATACCTCAATGGAGGCGACTCCAGGAATACTTCGGAACATATTTTTTAAGTTTAAATTCGCATAGTGGGTTAAATCCCCAAAATTGCGGGAAGTAGACTCTAAAGAAACAGCCATGAAAGGTAAACCTGAGGATTTCTTTTGCCGCTCTACAAAAGGAGTTTTTACTTCCACTGGCAAATAAGACTTAGCCACTCCAACTGCATCTTGAGTAGCACTTAAAGCCCGCTCCATTGAAGTCCCTGCCCTAAAGGTCAGGGAAACATAGGAAGTACCCGTAGAGGATTGAGAGGTAATTGTTTCTAAACCTTCAATACCAGCTAAGCGATCTTCCAAAATATTGGTCACTGAGGTTTCAACAAGATCAGGACTTGCATTAGGGTAATAAGCGCTTACTGTAATTACAGGAAAAGTAATATTAGGATATTCTCTTATCGATAATTGATAGAAACAGAGGATTCCTAAAAGCACAATCATCGAGTTTAAAATGATTGCAATGACAGGATGTTTAATAAAATAGCTAGTTAATCTCATAATAATTAACTTGTTTTTGCTTGTGCAGTAGAAGAATAAATATCAACTTTCATTTCAGGATATAAACGATCTTGTCCTTTAATAATCAGTTGTTGCCCGGATTTTAACCCGTCAAGAATTTCAATTTTATCTGCTTGTTTGATCCCCGTTTTTACCGAGACCAGTTGGACTTTACCCTCTTTAACTATATAAACTACAGGTCGAGCATCTCTTAAAAAGAGGGCCTGCAATGGAATAACAATGGTATTTTTCTTTTCTTTAACCACTAAATCAATATTGACTGTAGCACCAATTAAGCATTCTTCGCAGTTAATATCAACATCTGCTGGACACATATGCGTTTCTTCATCCAACATCTTTTGCATATGGCTTAATGAATAGAGCTTACCAAAAACATAGACTTTTTGACCTGTATTAAGAGACTCTAAATTACTACAGGGAATATCAAAATCAACGACTAAGGATGCAGGATCATAAACTGATACTACTGACTCACCTTGATTTACTTGCGAGCCTTCACGTTTTTTAT
This sequence comes from Legionellaceae bacterium, assembly GCA_947476305.1. Taxonomy (GTDB): domain Bacteria; phylum Pseudomonadota; class Gammaproteobacteria; order Legionellales; family Legionellaceae; genus Legionella. The sequence goes on along the minus strand of CANJQE010000018.1, from coordinate 12,338 downwards.
AGGCACCGACAATACCATCAAAGGGCGCGTAAAAACGTAGATTATCTAATTCTATCTTGGCTTTTGAAGATTCCTTTTGGGCACTAATCCAAGCCTGTTTCTTTTCTTCTACTTCTTTAGGGCTTACAAAACCCTTTTTAATTAAGGGGGAAAAGCGCTCATATTGCTCTTTTGCTAATTGCTCAGCACTTTCAGAGAGTTGTGCATTTTTTTGAATATCAACATTGTCGATTGTGGCAAGAAGCGTCCCTTTTTTTACTCTTTGCCCTGTAGTAACTAAGGCATCTAAAGTTCCTGAGCCTTTAGCAATTAATATAGTGGTATGCTTAGGGTGGATAACGCCAAGGAGGCTAATACGTTGCTGAATATTTTGAGTTTTAATTAACTCCACTTCAACCATTTTATTGGGATTTTCTGGAGTAGTACTGGAGCGACTAATAAAATGGCAGATAAGCCAAATAATGATGACTAGCGCAAACAAGCCAATAAGGACTTTTTTCCAAGAATAATATTGTTTGCAAAGAGCAAAGACTTTATTGGATGCCATAAGTCAGAATAGTGAAGTCGAAAGCAAGCACTGTAGCATAAAAGGAGTAAAAAACAGAGAACTTAGCTAGCCCAATCATTTAATTTAATTTGAATCGCCCCTTGATAAGGCACAATCGCTAAAAGTGGCGCATCAATGAAACGACCTAAAGTCGCCATGTTTTCATCAAAAGCGAGCATATTGGGATCAATACAATTAGCAATCCATCCCGTACAGGAAATACCATGCATTTTAAGCGCAGTCACTGTCAGTAAAGCATGATTAATACAGCCCAGTTTCATCCCTACTACTACTAATACAGAGATTTTACTTAGCCTTAAAAAATCTATCCATGTTTCTTGGTTATTTAAAGGCACCATTAAACCACCTGCCCCTTCAATAAAAAGAGTATCAGTTCCAGCCAATTCAAATTGACTGCAATAACGTACTAGCTCAGATATAACAATGGACTTACCCTCATGTTCGGCTGCAATATTAGGTGAAACTGCTAATTCAAAACGCCAAGGATTTATCAAATCTAAATCGAGTTTATTATTTTTTATAAGTTCTTGGGCATCAGAGCTTATTAATTCATTTCCTACGTTCTTACATCCACTGGCCACAGGTTTAAGTGCAACTGCATTGCTATAGTAATTAATAAGCTGGCTGGTAACATAAGTTTTACCACAATCCGTATCCGTTCCCGTAATAAAATAGCGCTTCATTTGATAAACCTTACAAACTCATTAACAAATAAATCCATATGGGATAAGAACGGCATATGGGCAGAACGATTAAAGAATACATAATGAAAATTTGGATATAGTATTTGCATTGTCTCCATAATTTTAACTGGCGCAATGGGATCAAGTCTACCAAAGATAAAACAAGCCGGCTTAGCAAAAACGTGTAATTCTTGGCGCAGGTCCCATTCCTCTAAAATTTTAAGTCCTGCCTCGAGCCCTTCTTGCGAGGGCATTTTTCCTACAGGAATCGCTATTTTAGCTTTATTTAATTGTAAACTGATAAACTCTTTTAGCGTCTTCTCAACATCTAAGGAAAGATTTTTATAAAAATGAGTAAAGACCTCTTTAGGTAGTCCAGGCCACGAGTCATCTGCAATAAAACGTGGTGATGAGGTAATACTCATTAAAGAACTAATACGCTGAGGCTCTTCCACGGCTAAACGTTGCGCATAAAGCCCCCCTAAAGACCAACCTACAACTGCAAATTGCTCAGGGAGCTGTTTTAATAACTGTGTTTTAAAGCGTTGCCAATCCATACTTGCTGTTAAACCAAAGCCTGGCAAGTCCACCAATATAAGTTGGTATTCAGTATTTAGCTCATTAATAAGGGGTAACCAAACCTGATGGTCAAAACCCCAACCATGAAAGAAAACAACAGGGATACCCTGGCCATAACTAATTAGATTGATATTCATAGATAGTATGTAATTTGTCAAATAAGGAAGTAATTTGTTCAGGGCTATGTCGATAATTCAATACAATACGTAATCCCGTAGACTTTAAATTAACCGTTGGGGAACGGATGGGCGAACAAGAAAAGCCATTTTCTTTCAATCTTTGTGCAAAACGAAGCGCTTGATGCGGACAGCCTAGCTGAATTTGTTGAATGGCAGTATTTGATTGGCGCCAAGTTAGTGGTGATGATGCAATTTTATGTTTAAAAAAATCAATGAGTTGCTTTAATTTTCCTCTTCGATCATCAGCAGCAACGATGACATCTAAAGTTTTTAATAAACCATGACTGAAGGCAGGGCTAATCGCCGTAGAATAAATAAGCGATCGACCTGCTTGCAAAAGAGCCTGTATCCACTCTTCTTGTCCTGCAACAAGAGCACCATGGGATGCAAAAGTCTTCCCAAAAGAGATAACTCGCAAAGGAACCTCTATTTGAGTTAACTGATGCATAGAAATTGAGCCCTTTCCTTGCGCACCAAGAACTCCAAAGGAATGAGCTTCATCTACTATAAGAGGAATAGTGCTGGGATGAATGATATTACTCATAGCGGATAAAGGCGCTATTTGCCCACTCATACTAAAAATCCCCTCCGTAAGTACCACGGAATCATTAGGATATTGAGCTAATTTTTGCGACAAACTTTTTAAATCATTATGCAAGAAACGAGAGTATTTGGCTTGAGATAAGCTAAGACCGTCATACATCGAAGCATGAATGCCTTTATCAATAATACAATGAGCATGAATAGAGCCTAACAAAGTAGTAAGAGCTAAATTAGCGGCATAGCCCGAAGAAAAAACAATGCACTCATCCACATTTAGCAACTGGGCAAAACTGCGTTCAAGTACTTGATGGTTTGTATGATAACCACTAAGCAACATAGAAGCCCCACTACCACTTGCATAATGCTTATAGCCATATTCATAGGCTTGGCTAATACGTTTATCTCCTAGCAATGATAAATAATCATTGCTATCAAAAGATATTAAATTAGAGTCGCACCGTTCAGAAACAGCGCGTTTTCTCAGCAATCCTTGTTGATTTAAATGCTCAGTATAATCATGAATTTTAGTACTAACAGCCATTAAACCATCTCTGTTAAACCAAGCTTGTTAAATAAAACTTTATCTTTAGCGCGTTGAGGATTTTCTTCAGTTAATAATTTATCTCCAATAAATACCGAGTTAGCGCCAGCATAATAACAAAGAGCTTGTAATTCATCACTCATTTCAGTTCTGCCTGCGGTAAGACGTACGGCACTTTCAGGCATAGTAATACGCGCAGTAGCAATTGTTCTTACTAATTCAATACCTTCTACTGGTTGAGCTTTAGCTAAACGGGTTCCCTCAACAGGTATCAAACGATTAATAGGAACACTTTCTGGTGGAGTGTCCATATTGGCTAAAGTGTGGATAAACTCAATGCGATCTTCTCGCGTTTCTCCTAAACCTAAAATACCGCCACAACACACGTTAATTCCCGCATTACGCACATGACTTAAGGTTTCTAAACGATCACTAAATTTACGAGTGGTTACCACTTTGTCGTAATAGGAAGGAGAAGTATCTATATTATGGTTATAATAATCTAAACCTGCTTCTTTTAAGTCCTTTGCTTGCTCTTCGCTCAACATTCCTAGAGTCATACAGGTTTCCATACCAAGCGCCTTGACTCCTTCAATCATTTCTTTTAATTGAGGCATTACTTTATCAGGAGGACAACGCCAAGCAGCCCCCATACAAAAACGCTTTGCACCGCCCTCTTTCGCTTCTTGAGCGGATTTCAAAACATCGTCAACACACATTAATTTTTCTTTTTCTACATGTGTTTTTACAAGTCCACTTTGCGAACAATAACCACAATCTTCGGGACAAGCACCCGTTTTAATGCTTAATAAAGTGGCAAATTGCAATGAGTTAGCATCATGATGCTTTAAATGCATGCTATGAGCTTGATGCAATAAATTATTAAATGGTTGTTCATAAATTTCTCTAATTTCAGCAATAGACCAGTTCTTTTTGGCTTCAGTCACTATAACGCCCCGATGATTTATAATAGGGAACATGATAAAGTGACGCCTTTACTTGTCAACCAAAATTTTAAAAATGGTCAACACAGAACAATTAATTGCTAAAGATTTACGCCATATCTGGCATCCATGCATGCAAATGAAAGATTTTGAACAATTCCCTCCAGTTATTGTAGAGCGCGCCCAAGGAAATTATTTATATACTAATCATGGTCCTTTAATCGACGGTATTTCTAGTTGGTGGTGTAAATCTCTTGGCCATGGACATCCCGCCGTAATCGCTGCAATTAAAAAACAAATGGATCGCTTTGAACATGTGATCGGGGCGAATACTACTCATCCTGTCGTTGTTGAATTAGCTGAGCAATTAAGCAAAATTACCGGAAAACAACATATATTCTTTGCAAGCGATGGAGCCAGTGCCGTCGAAATTGCAATGAAATTATGTATTCATGCTACTTTGATTAAAGGTTATAAAAATAAAAATCAATTCATTGCGCTAAAAAATGCTTATCATGGGGAAACCTTAGGTACTATGAGTGTCAGCGACTTAGGTCTTTATAAAGCACCTTATGAAGGCTTTGGTGTAACTTGTCATTTCATCACGCCACCCTATGTCCATGATCGCTTTGATCCACTATGGAGCAATTGTGATGACCATTGGCGTAGCATAGAACCGGAATTAGAAAAAATTAAAGATAAAGTCTGCGCCCTTATCCTCGAACCCATAGTTCAGGGCGCAGGTGGTATGTTATGTTATAGTGCCGATTTTTTAAGAAAATTAGCCCATTGGGCCAAAACCAATAATATCTATCTCATCAGCGATGAAATTATGACGGGCCTTGGACGAACAGGAAAATGGTTAGCAGCCGAACATGCCGCTATTGATGCTGACTTAATTTGCTTATCTAAAGGACTAACCTCAGGCTCAATTCCATTTAGCTGTGTGATGATTGATCATAAGGTCTTTGACTTATTTTATGCAGATTATAATGAGGGAAAATCCTTTCTTCACTCTCATACCTACAGCGGTAATCCCTTGGCGGTTAGTGCCGCCTTGGCGACCATAAAGGTCATGCAAGAGGAGGCGATTATTCCTCATGCTGAACATCTTGGAAACATTATGTTAGGCCATTTACATGAAGTAGCCAAATTAACTGGAAAATTAAACAATGTTCGAGGTATTGGCCCGGTGGTAGCTGCTGATTTAATAAATCATGGAACTAAACGAATGGGCAATGAATTATATCAACAAGCACTCAAGCTCGGTGCCTTAATCAGACCTATGGGTAATACTCTATATTGGCTACCTCCATTGAACACTGAAGAAAAAATTGTTGAGCAATTAGCAGAAATAACACTAAACTCTATAAATTTGATCTACAAATGAAGTCTATGAATGATGCGTACTAATCTGTTCCATCGCTTACTGCTTTTAATTTATAAACATTTTAAACTTATTTGGATTATTATCACTCTCATTGCTTTAGTATTTGCGCTCTATTGTAACTTGGCGATTAGTTATAACAACTCCTATAAAGAAGTTCGCGATATCACCAAAGATTTAAGTAAACAAGTAGATGGTTTTATTGAAGATCTATTTCAAGAAGTATATACCCTTCCCCTATATGGAAAAAAAATCCATGAGTGTACGGAAGAACTTCATGCAAACTTAGAGCATATCATCTTAAATAACCCTCAAATTTCCGGCCTCATTATTACCGACAAAAAACACCGGACCATTTGTTCTACTATTCCACCCAATAACTTAAATACCATTTCAACCCTTCATCCACGTACCCTACTTGGGCCCTTTAAATTGCCCCTGTTTGATCAACCAGTGTACTTAGTACGCCAAAAAATTGGTCCCTATTATATTGATATTCTTCTTGTCTCATCCATGGTAAAAACGGTATTAGAAACCTCTAATACTTTAGCTAGTGCTGTAGTTTTATATGATCAGTTTAACAAAAAAGATATTATAAAAATTCAACATAGTGATGATCATAATCGCTGGATTATAAGTTCCAACGATACTGAGCCTGATTCCGACCAACTGATGTTTGTTGTAGATAAATTACAAAGTATTGATGGTGTCATCCTTGAAGTGTTTGAAAACTCCAATACCGTATACTATAATTTGTGGCTTAGTGAGCTCTTAGTATTCCTAAGTACCTTATTACTTTGTTATATTTTATATACACTCATTAATCATAATATTACTAAACATTATTCACTTCATAGGGCAATAAAATTAGCTCTTAAAAACAAACAATTTTATCCTGAATATCAACCGATGTTTGATCGACATAATAATAACTTTTGTGGTGTCGAAATCTTATTAAGATGGGAAAATCATGATGGAACAATCATTATGCCGGATTCTTTTATTGTAGAAGCGGAAACATCTGGTTTAATTGTTCCTATCACTATACAAATCATTGAAACTGCTTTTCAGGAATTCCAAGATATTTTAAAACAATACCCCGCCTTTCATTTAGCCATTAACCTCTCGGTAATACACTTCAAAAATCCTTCATTTTTTAATGCATTTGAGGTCTTAAGAAGACAATACAATATCCTCCCTTCGCAAATTCTTTTAGAAATTACTGAGCGAGATTTATTAGATAAAAATGACGCGGTCTTTCTTAATAAAATGAACGAATTAAGAAACTCAGGTTTTTCTTTAGCTATTGATGATTATGGTACTGGTCATGCTAGTATTAGTTATTTACAACATTTTCCTTTTAACTATTTAAAGATAGACAAATTATTTATCCATGCCATAGGCACAAAGGCTATTACAGAATCCTTAAATGATGCCATTATTCAGATGGCAAAAGGATTAAATTTAACTATCATAGCTGAAGGAGTTGAAACAAAAGAACAAGTTGATTATTTATCAAAAAATGAGGTACGGTATTTACAAGGTTGGTATTTTTCTAAAGCAGTACCTATAGATAAAATAAAGGAACTAATCCAGGGAACACACAATGAACTATAAAGTTAAACTCTATTTCTTCTTACTGATTTTTTTACCCTTTTTCAGTTTTGCTATGCCTACTGAGAATGAAGACTATTGGATTTGTAATGCGCATGATAATGCAAATAGAGTGTGGCCTATAAAAAGCCACTATCAAAAAGTGGCTTTGAATCTCGCCTTTGATTCCTGTAAAAAACAAAGTAAAAGTCCTACAAGCTGTAAAACATCTGCTGAAGACTGTGAAGGCTTTCATCTAGGATTAAGTACTAAACCTTTTTGGCGTTGTACCGCTTTAGATCTAACAGCAAACCATTGGAAAAGTAACTATTATCACCATAAAGATGATGCCATCTTAGGAGCTAAAGCTTATTGTAAAACTAAAAGTAAAGTTCCTGAAACTTGTTATGTTCACATCCTTACCTGCATGAATGTTAATGAAAGGTAATAAACTCGAATGATTTATTGTGTGGGTTTAACAGGAAATATTGCCAGTGGTAAGAGTACCGTAGCCTCTTTCTTCGAGCAGTTAGGTATCTATGTTCTCAATGCCGATCATGTTGCCAAACAACTTACTTTAAAAGGTACAGAGGCTTACAATAAAATAAGCTCTCATTTTGGCTCCCAAATTATCCAAAGTGATAAACAATTAAATCGTAAGAAATTAAGAGATATTATTTTTTCAAATCTCAAAGAGCGTCTGTGGTTAGAACAACTCTTACATCCCCAAATTCGCCAGCAATTGGCAAAAGAAGTCGTTTTAAGTACCTCAGCTTATTGTATTGTAGAAATACCCTTATTAAATGATAAAGAAAACTACCCTTATCTTCATCGGATTTTATTAGTAACCAGTCCTATAGAATTACAAATTAAACGACTTATGACTCGAGATCAATGCAGCAGAAATCAAGCTCTTGCTATTATAGCCACTCAACCCAGTAATGATGAACGTATAGCACAAGCTGATGATATATTAGTAAATACAGGCGCTTTGAACAAATTGAAAGATGAAGTTAGAAGGCTTCATATAAACTATTTAGAACAAGCAAAAAAATCTCAGTAACTTAGCTTCTAAACCAACAAATTCTTTTTATTTTCAAAAACTTTTATGTTAGGCTTAGGACGAATTTATCTTTGCACAAATTTTTTCTCAAAAGCAATTTATTCATGCCATAATAATATTAACGCATTAATAAAATTAATCATCTGGTGCTAGATAAAATATTGCAAGGGATGGCCTTATTAAATGTATATAAATACGATTACTTTTCAACTTGCCACACATTTTCTCTCACGCATCGCGTTACGTTTAGAGTTTTTGTTCAAAACTATTAATCAAGCTTGTAATGAATCTCATGAAGTGATTCACCGCTATGCGCTAAAAAACATTATTGAATTGATTAATATTATAGAAAAACCTGAATTAAAAAGCAGATTTATTAAAGAATTAATACGTATTGAACATGTTTTAAAAAAACAAACGCATGTTAATAACATACGGCTTTTAGATGAACTAGAAACACAAATTCATATTTTAAATCATGTTCCCGGGCGATTTAGTCAGCTTATCCATGAGGATGTATTTTTAAAAACCTTAAGACAAATACATCATCCTAATACTGAAGAGTGTGAATTCAACTCGCCTTATCTTGTGATGTGGCTCGATTTAGATCCTTTCATTCGACAAAAAGCAATTAATCAATGGCTACATTGTTTAAAAGATCTTGAATCAACCGTTGTCATTTATTTATCTTTATTAAGAGGCACAACGGAATATAATTCTATAAAAGCCTATAACGGCTTTTATCAACACAGTTTCCCCCCAAAAACTATTAATCATTTAATTTTATTAAAAATGGATAAATCTCTAAGAATAACGCCACATTTACAATTAGGACATAATAATTTAACTATTAGATTGTATGAATTAGCTTCTGCGTCCGCAATTCATGATAGAACAATCGATATGGAGATTGCATTTTGCCAAATATAGGTAATTTTGAATACTGAGATTTGCGTTTAATATGAGAGTATATTAATGAAATTAATTACTTTAAATATATGGGGTGGTTATCTACGAAACCCTTTATTACGATTCATTCATAATAATCGTCATGTGGACTTTTTTTGTCTACAAGAACTTTATGATAATGCTCATCGTCCGTTAACTCATAAGCAAACAGAGTTGAGCCTTAATATTTTTTCTGATTTAAAAAGACTCCTTCCTGACCATCAAGCTATTTTCAGACCTGCAGTTGAAAATGTCTATGGCATTGGAATTTTTGTTAAGAATTCGATTGATATTATTGGTGAAGGTGAAATTAATATTCATCAAAAGCAACATTATCCTGGTATAGGTTTAAATCATGATCGCAATTTACAATGGGTTGAATGTAAAGAGGACAAAAAAATATTTTCCGTACTCAATGTTCATGGTTTGTGGAATGGCAAAGGAAAAAAAGACACTCCTGAACGACTCATTCAATCACAACGTATTCGTCAATTTATGGATACAATCAATACTCCTAAAATACTTTGTGGTGATTTCAATCTAAGGCCTGATACAGAAAGTATGCGTATCCTAGAAAAGGATATGGTTAATCTCGTGGTGACACATAATATTCGCTCCACCAGAACTCGCTTTTACCCGAAAGATGAAAAATTTGCCGATTATATATTAACCTCCCCTGCAGTTAACGTGAATCAGTTTTCGGTTATGGATGATGAAGTGTCCGATCATGCTGCTTTGTTATTAGATTTTGAATAGATATATAAGATAAAGAAATTTTTTTATCGGTTAAATATTCAAGAGTTGCATCCCGGATTGCTTGCAAGAGTATCTTCTACATAAATTTATAAAAACCTTATAAACATGGCAAAGTCGAGTTTATTGAGATACAGGCAGATTATGCTTTATGGATAGTTGAGAGAGTGTCGTCTTTGCGAGAAGCGACGAAGCAATCCACAAGTACTGTGCTCCGAACCCAATTGCTTCACCCTCTCGCAAAGACGTATATTTTTTATATTGAGTTTGTAGAAGATAAGGTGCAAGCAACCAGGCTACAAAAGAATTATTCCAAATAAAGGTAGCCTTGGATGCTAGCATCCAAGGATTTAAGAATTAACGATAAAATTGAATGAATACATCTGCTTCAATGCCTGGTGATACTGATAAAGTTCCTTTAGCGCTGCCGCTATTAGAAGAAAAATTACCTTTTAAACTGCCAAATTCTGTTTTGATGGTTACAACACCATTCTTGCATACGGCATTTATTTGCTCCGATGCATGATCAGGGCATAGTGCACTTCCTGATTTCTTATCAGCGGAAACATGGACAGTAAAATGATCCTCTACTAGTGGCCCTACCGTTCCTACGCCATGATACTTACAAGTTCCAAGGAACCAGGCACTCGCCTCGCCTTTACCTGACCAATTACCCGCGATGCTATCACAAGTATCCGGTGAAGCTAAACGGAAACTGTAATCAGCATAAGCGCCTGTACTTAATAATACTGCTCCAATTAATCCCAAAAATATATTTCGTTTCATAGTTCATCCTATATCAATAAGCACTTAAAAAGCGTTCGAACTATATTATTGAGTAATTTTGCAGAAAGCAAATCAGGGGGTGTGACAAGCAATGGAACGAAAAGGGACTCTAAGCATTTTGTTTTAGAGCATTTAAAATAGTTAGTACCAATCTAAGTAAAAACTGATCTGAAAAAAATGATTCTTCTACGCTCCAAAATAGATTGAAACACCTAAGAATGCTTTCGAGAAATAATAGGATCAGAAAAACTGTAGAAATCACCAATATTTGGGTTTTATAAGTGTAATCAGGTTCTTGGATAGCTATAGCCTTCAATATTCTACCCTATGATCCCTTTACCAATAGATATTAGATTATGGTGTATGATGGATTTCATTTCTCAAAATGTATGCAATTGATCTGCTAAACTTAAAATAAGTTATTAATTTTTACTATGTCCTTATGAAAAAAATACTGATTTTTCTTTTTTTCTTATGTATTAGCTTTTATGCTTCAGCATATGGGGCAAATACAATTCAATTTGATAAAAATGTGCGCCTTCAGATTTTTCTTCTCCAGAATGATTTTAGCCCGGGCAAAATTGATGGTCGAAGTGGCAAATTTACTGCTCAAGCACTTAATATTTACAAAAAAGCGCATCCTCTTGAATCCGCCCAAGATATTGATAAATCTTTAGAACAAATATCTCCGCTCTTTATAAGCTATAAAATTCGTAAAGAAGATAAAACATTTATTGGGGAAGTGCCTGAAAAACCTTCCGCACAAGCCCATAAAAAATATATGCCCTATAGATCATTTGCTGAATTGATCGCTGAACGCTTTCATACTGATATTGCATTTTTGAAAAGGTTAAATTCGAACAAGAATATGAAAAAATTACAACCGGGTGATGAATTAAGTGTTCCTAATGTAACACCATTTCTCATTGAGAAAATTTCCGATAAGAAAGTGCCCAAACAATCAAAGTTTTCCAAAAGAAGCATAAAAATTAACACCAAAAACCGTATATTAACTCTTTATGAGGGAGAAAAAATCTTGGCCATTTTTCCTATTACTCCCGGCTCAAAGAATTTGCAAACACCGAAAGGATTATGGAAAATTCAAAAGATTACCTACCTACCTTGGTTTCGCTATGATAAAAAAATGCTTAATGAAGGAAAATATAGTAAAAATTACTATAATATCCCTCCGGGTCCCAATAATCCTGTGGGTGTGGTTTGGATAGGATTAAACAAGTTTGGCATAGGCATCCACGGTACTGATACACCGCAAACTATAGGGCGCTCTGTCAGTCATGGTTGTATTAGGTTATCTAATTGGGATGCTGTAAAACTCAGCAAAATGGTCACTACCAACACACCCGTTCAGATTGACTAATCTGTTTTCAGTCTGATCGTATTTATCCCATGTTGAATCTTGATCACCTTATTTAAATAAGGAATAAAATCTGTAATCGGTTTAATTGGCAAATCCGGATATTTTCAAGCATAATTATTTCCTTTATTCAAATAACTCTTCGATTGTGGCTTACTGGCCTAGGAGTTTTTGCTTAAAGAAGCTTTTCGTTCCAATGCTTGTCACACCCCAATCTGTAAAAATTCTTTTCTTATTTAGATGAGCAGGGTAGATCCAACTAGTTAACGCAACTTTCGATATTAAAAAAATAGTCTTATAATATTGAAAAGTTACCTCATAATTATAAAGGAAAATGATGGGGAAGTTAACACATGAAGATCGATGTAAAATTGAGACTCTTTATAAAGCTGGAGT